>CAYQCA010000079.1:6567-15828 GCA_964415835.1 uncultured Clostridium sp.
TTGGAACTTCCGCCGCCCGAGGATATATTTATAGTTCCGGCATTAACTAACACACTGGTTTCTGCCTGAATTGCATCTTGCTCAACGGTAATATTTATTGTCCCGTTATCTATTAATATAAATCCTTTAGAGGTATCTTCATCATTATTTGACTTAATTCCTTCACCTTTTGAATTAACAGTGATTGTACCATTTTTCACAGCCACAAAATCCCTGCCTCTGATACCGTCGCCTATTGAATTAACAGTAATATTTCCGCTTATGATTTTCAGTTCATCCTTACTTGCTATTGCATCATTGTAGTTTGCGTTTACAGTCAGAATTCCATTTCCATTCATAGTGAGATCGGATTTGCTGAATATTGCAGCATTTGGTTCGCCTGCCTGTGTATCCTCCAATACATATGAAGCTCCGTCAGTTATTGTATTCTGGGCACCGTCTGCCAGAATAATCACTGTTTTCTCTGAATTCTCTACATAAATTGGAGCGCTGTTGGAACAAGTAATATTTGCACCATTAAGAACAAGTCGTACAATTTCTTTGTCGTCAGTATCAACTATTATCTGGCCATCACTTAAGCTTCCGCTAATTATATAGGTTCCGGCAGCTGTGATTGTAACTATACTACCGTCAGCTTGTGCACCATCCCCGGTTACAGTGATTGAATTCCTGGTAAGTGTAATATTTTTACTTCCTTCTGCACTCCAGCTGGAGTTTTCGTCATCGGTATCATATTCAACTGATATATTGGTTTTGACACTTGTTTGTAATATATTTGAGCCGGAACCACTGCTTGGGCTTGCCGTACTGGAGCCGCTTACGACTCCGCCTGTCTGGGTTGAGTTTTGATCGGTGCAAGCCGACAAGAACAGTGTGAGCAATAAGGATAATATAATTGCATAAATAAATCTATTTTTCATATTCATCCAATCCTTTCGTTTGTAATTTACAATTTTAGTATAGGCAGCTTTTGTGACGGCTGGATGAAGATAAAATGAACTTTTAATTTAACTATAAGGATTTTTTATCTAAAAAGTAAATTTATGTATTTTTTATTTTTAAGTATAGATATATATTACTCTCTCATGTTATAATATTTTTACATAGGAGGTTCATATGGAAGACACTTTAAAATTAATTCTAGGTAAACTTGATAGTATGGATTCAAGCATTAAGAGCTTGGACAGTAAAGTAAGCAACTTAGACAGTAAAGTAAGCAACTTAGACAGTAAAGTAAGCAGCCTGGACAGTAAAGTAAGCAGTTTGGAGAGTAGTGTAAGTAAACTCGAAAATTCGGTAAGCAGCTTGGATCGTAGAGTGGGCAGCTTAGAAAAGAATGTATTAAAAATTGAAAACGACCACGGTGCAAAGCTTGATTCACTTATGGATGGCTACAAACTATTATATGAGGGTCAAGTGGAAATGCGCAAAGACATTAAAGATATCAAGGCAACTCTCGAGATTCATGAAGTTAAATTGTTGAAAGTAAAATAACGAGGGCAAGAGATTTGCTTCGCAAACAATATTAAAATGCACCCAGAACAAAGCGTGTAAAGCTAATTTCCAGGCGCACTTTTTATAGTGTCTATATTTCAAATTTAACAGGTGCATTCTTATCTGTGGAATTTCTAACTTCCAGTTCGCTTTTCATTATTATGTGCTTATGCTTGGCACTAGTATTATTTATTATTGATACTAGCATGTTTAATGCTTCTTCTCCCATTTTGTATATCGGCAGTGATATGGTTGAAAGTGATGGCTCATACATAGAGGATATGGAAATATTGTCGAAGCCTATAATCGCTATGTCATCAGGTACTTTAACACCTCTTTGCAAAAGATACTTTAAACAGCCAATTGCAATGATATCATTTTCAGCTACAATAGCTGTAGGTATTTCTGGGAGCATTAACATTTCTCTTGCAGCAAAGTAGCCGGTTTTAAGATCGAAGGTACCGTTATATTTATACCCGGTTTCAAGTCCAGCAGCTTTTAGAGCCTTTAAATAGCCGCTGTACTTTTGCTTTGAAATTTTATTCTCTTTTTCCCCGCCTACATAGGCAATATTTTTGTGACCCAGGTTAATCAGGTGGTTTGTGGATTTATAAATGCCTTCAAATACATCAATACTGACACAGTTAAATCTGGTATTGTTGATATCCCAGCTAAAAAGTACAATTGGTATTTGGGACTGTATTCTTTCTATCAGACTCTCAATTCGCTCGTCTTCTTCAACAAAACAAAGTATCAGCCCATCTATTGGGTGGATTGAAATGTCATCAAGGTATTTTCCTAGAGTGTCTATATCATCTTCCGTAGTGTACAATACAGGAGAATAGCCCTTATTAACAGCTGCAACACGAATTGAATTATACACTTCCGCAAAAAAAGGATTTACAATGTCCGGTGCAACAACGGCTATAGTGTTTGTCCTGCCCGTTCTCATACTTCTGGCAAGAGGACTGGGAGTATACTGGAGCCTTTCTATGGCCTCCTGAACTCTTCGTCTGGTTTCTTCCTTCATGCTCTGTGGATTATTTAAATATTTGGATACCGTACCTACAGAAACTTCTGCAAGTTTGGCAACATCTTTTATAACAGCCATTTAAGCTCCATTTCTGCTCCGCGCAAAATAGAATAAAAGGGTTTAAATTCATTTTTGCTGCATGTGCTAGTTTTTTGACTATTCTAATTATAATACAAATGCCAATATATTCAATAGTAAATTGATTCATATAATTTAAAGTGTAAGTAATACAGTTATTACAAGCTATGTGATAAAAAAAATAAATATATATTGAAAATGAATCGATATACTAATATAATTAGTTTAAACATTCGGTAAAAAATTTCATTTTGTGGAATATTAATAGGCATCCCAGTAGTTTTAAAGAATAAAATTTGTTATGTACGACCATTTACAGTTTGCAGGCAATAAAAATGAATCGATTCAAATTAATATGTAGGAGGATTAAATTATGAGCACAATTACTTTTGCACTTTATTTTGGTAACAGAGGTTTCTTTCCCGAGTCATTAATTGCGGGAGCAAGGGAAGAGATGACAAAAGCTGTATCAACTGCCGGCTACAATTACATAATTCCTGACGTGGACATGACAAGATATGGTGCGGTTGAGACACGTGAAGAAGGCTGGAAATATGCAAAGTGGCTAAAAGAAAATGAAGGAAAGTATGATGGTGTTATCATATGCCTTCCTAACTTCGGTGACGAAAATGGCGCCATTGCAGCACTGCAGGATTGCGGAGTTCCAATTCTAATTCAGGCCTATCCGGACGAAATAGGTAAAATGGATTTTGAGCACAGAAGAGATTCATACTGCGGCAAATTCAGTATTGCTGATGTATTCCATCAATACGGCATTTCGTTCACCATGCTGGAACCGCATGTAGTTCATCCGTTATCTGAAGCCTTTACACAGAATTTGCATGATTTTGCAGCGATCTGCCGTGTGGTTAATGGAATGAGACGTTTTTCAATCGGCGCTATCGGAGCAAGAACTTCAAAGTTCAAGACTGTACGCTATGATGAAATAACGCTGCAAAAATACGGAATTACCGTAGAGACCTTTGACTTATCTGAATTAATTTATAAAGTTCAACAAATGGAAGACAATAACCCCAAGGTTGTTGCCAAAAAGAACAGACTTGAAAATTACACAGACTTCAGTAAGGTACCTGAAAATAAAATAAATACTTTAGCAAAAATCAGTGTTGTTGTAGATGAATATATTGAAGAGTATCGTCTTGATTGCGTAACACTTCGCTGCTGGGATGAGATGCATCAAATATTGGGGGTTGCACCTTGTGTGTTACTTAGTGAGCTAAATGACAGAGGAATTGTAGCTTCCTGTGAAATAGATTTGTGTTCTGCGATTAATATGTATTCTATGCAGTTAGCTTCAGAAAAGCCGACTACCAACCTTGACTGGAACAATAATTATACAGAAGATCCTGATAAGGTAATTTTGTTCCATTGCGGACCTGTTGCTCAATCACTAATGACCGAAAAAGGGACAGTAACCGATCACAAAATGTTTGCAAAAGGAAATCCGGGATGCGGTTGGGGTAGCAATGAAGGAAGAATTAAAGCATTCCCTATGACCTATTCCAACTGTAAAACTGAAAATGGCAAGTTGACCTTCTATGTAGGAGAGGGTGAGTTTACCGAAGAACCGATTGAGGATGGCTATTTTGGATGCGGTGGTGTTGCTGTGATCAAAAACCTGCAGCCTAAATTGGTCAAACTTGGACAAAGCGGGTTCAGACATCATACGGCAGTAGGTGTTGGGCACCTGAAGAAGGTATTAAATGAGGCTTTTACATACTATCTGAAATACGATGTCATGGACATTTAATAATGCCTTAATGAGAGGTTAGATATGAATAAAAATAAAATGTCTAAAAGAGAGATTTTGAAATACACCGGAGATTTATCCCAGGTTCTTGGTGCAAAAGACTACACTTTCAATGGTGGCAAAGCTCAGGGAGTCCGGGCAATTGACGTTAGGAATGGGTCAGGTTTGGAGTTTACTTTGCTTCCTGACAGAGGCATGGATATTGCCTGGATGTCCTTTAGAGGAATTAACTGCTCCTATATAAGTAAGACTGGAATTGTTGCACCTCAATATTACTGTGATAATGGTATTGATTTTCTGAGAAGCTTTTATGCTGGTCTGCTTACTACTTGCGGCTTGAGGAACGTAGGCTCTCCGGGAACAGATGAAGGAGAGGCTTTGGGTCTACATGGCCGGATATCCAACACTCCTGCTGAAGAAGTGTCATATGGTACCGAATGGATTGACGGAAAACCGGTTATCAAACTTAGAGGAAAACTCAGGGAGGCAAGGCTATTCGGAGAAAATCTGATACTTAGCCGTGAAATCAGCTGCACTTCCGGAGAGAATAAGATAAAAATCACAGATCATGTTGAAAACTACGGCTTTAGAAAAGAGCCCCTTATGATTCTCTATCACTTCAACTGGGGTTACCCTTTACTGGACGAAAATGCCTGCTTTGATGCTCCATCGACGAGTGTGACAGCCAGAGATGCTGAAGCACGCAAGGGAATTGATACATACAAAAATTTTCTTAAGCCAACACACGGTTATCAAGAGCAGGTTTTCTATCATAATCTCCGGACCGATGAGCAAGGTAAGACCTGCGCAGCACTGCTGAATGACGGACTTGAAATGGGCGCCGTTATCAGATTTAACAAAAAGCAACTATTTAACCTCACCCAGTGGAAACAGCCCGGAGAGGGAGAATATGTACTGGGAATTGAACCGGGTAACTGCTATGTGCAGGGGAGAAGGGATTCCAGGGAGCGTGGAGTGCTGGAATATATTGAACCCGGAGAGGCCAAGAAATTTGAACTTGAAATTGAGCTTATTGATGGAAAAGAAGAGCTAAGCAGAATCAGGAGTGAGATGGCTGCATTCAAATAACGAGGCAACAAAATAGCCCCCACTTCTATAAGTGACGGGTACCACTTAACAATGCAAACATAGGAGGGTTAACATGTCAATTGTTACAAACAAAAAGGAAGTATTGGATATATATAGTGAGGCAGCTCGCCGCCAATGGGTGCTGCCCTGCTTCTGCAGTGAAAACTTAACAACTACCGAAGCCGTTCTGGCTGCTGCAAAAGAATATGGAGAGCAATGCGGAGAACCAGCTTTGCCTGTTATTCTTGCAATCACGAATCAGTATGATCACAGATCCCAGTCTGCTTACTACACCCACACAAGAAGGTGGGATATTGGCTTGAAGCTATTTATGAAGGATATTGAAATATTGACAGGGAAAGGTGCCCCCTATGAGAAGCTTAGAGTTATGATACATCTTGATCATACACAGTTTGATACGGACAGGGAACTGCTGGGCTGGGATATGGAACAGTTTTCATCTATTATGTACGACGCTTCCAGACTTCCTTTTGATGAGAATATACGACTGACCCGTGAGTTCGTCAGGACACATGGCGATAAGATTTTAGTCGAGGGAGCATGTGATGAGATTGTAGATGCTACAGGTAATGAAAAGAGTGAAATTACCAGTGCTGAGAAAGCCTATGACTATTACAGTGGTACCGGAGCTGATCTTATTGTCGCAAATCTTGGAACTGAACACAGGGCTAGTGCAAAAGACCTTAAGTATTATGGCGATTCTGCCAGAAAGATAAAAGAAAGGATTGGTACCAGAATTGTACTGCACGGAACTTCTTCGGTGCCTTCCGACCAGGTTTCAGGTTTATTTAATGACGGTGTTTGCAAGGTCAATATCTGGACTGCCCTTGAGCGGGATTCCTCACCGGCGCTTTTTGCCGATATGGCAGCAAATGCTTCAAAGGTTGCAGGTAAGGCAACCATACTGAAACTTAAAGAACAAGGTATATTGGGACCAAATTGCAACAGTGAAGATAATGCAAACCTGAACTATTTTACTACTACCTATCGTCAGAATATTGTATATGAAGAAATGAAAAAGATGATAAAAGCTTATTTCGAGCTTTGGATGAAATAGAATAGAGGTGGTTTTATGAGTTTACTGGGAATTGATGTGGGTACCTCGGGCTGCAAAGCGACAATCCTGAATAATGAAGGAGTTGTACTTGGAAGTTCTTACAAAGAATATTCAATGGCTTCTCCGGCAGCTGGCTGGCAGGAGCTTGACCCAAGGCTGGTATGGGCTTCTGTAAAAGAAGTTATTTCAAAGGCTCTGTCACAACACAGTGGGGATCAAATAGCTGCAATCAGCGTTTCATCATTTGGGGAGGCTGCTGTACCAATTAATAATAAAGGAGAGCCGATATATAACAGCATTATATATATAGACACAAGAGGCGAGGAAGAGGCGGATTATCTGAAGCAAAGGCTTGGAAATGATAAGGTATTGTCAATCGCGGGGACATCTATTCATCCTATGTATACTATCTGCAAAATAATGTGGCTAAAAAAGCATAAGCCCGAGGTATATGCAAACACATGGAAGTTCTTACTCTTTGCTGATTTTATACTATTCATGCTTGGAGCGAAACCGCATACAGATTATTCTTTGGCTGCCCGGACAATGGCTTTTGATGTTACCAAAAAAGAATGGTCAAAGGATATACTTGATTGTGCCGGAGTAAGCGCGGATAAATTTGGTGAAGCTGTCCAGTCCGGTACAATTGTCGGAAAAATTTCAACAGCCATAGCAAATGAAATTGGCTTGCCGAAGCATGTGCTGCTGGTGTCTGGAGGACATGACCAACCCTGCGCCGCGCTTGGAGCCGGTGTTGTAAAAGCCGGAATGGCTGTGGATGGACTTGGTACCACAGAGTGCATTACGCCGGCTTTTGACCGGCCTGTAATTTCTGACATTATGGCTGATGCAAGCTTTGCCTGTGTGCCTCATGTTATAAAGGATATGTATGTCACATATGCATTTACCTTTACCAGTGGAGGTCTCCTCAAATGGTACAGAGATTTTTTCGGTGCTGGGTTTATGACTGAAGCAGCCCAAAAAGGTGTCAGTGTATATGATCTGATGATTGAAGATGGACTTAAAGGTTCGGGGGAGATATTCGTGCTGCCTCACTTTGCCGGTGCTGCAACACCATATATGGATGTTTCGGCAAAGGGTGCAATAGTTGGAATGAATATAACTACAGGTCCTAAAGATATTTTGAGAGGTATACTTGAAGGTATTACATATGAGATTATGGTTAATGTTGAAAGGCTTAATAATGCGGGTGTATTAATTGATGATATAAGAGCGGTAGGCGGCCTTTCTAAATCCGAGAGCTACCTGCAGATGAAAGCAGACATGATGGGAAAGAAAATTTCTACATTAAACGTTTCAGAGGCTGGTACGCTGGGAGCTGCGATTTTGGCAGGAACGGCTTATGGCATATATAAAAATATTCCAGAAGCAGTTAATGCTCTTGTAAAGAAGAACAGGGAATTCTTGCCTGATATGAAGCAGCATGAATATTATAGAGAGAAATTTGACACATATAAAAAGCTTTATCCGGCAGTTAGGAGTATATTCTGCTGCAAAAGCTCATGAGCATTTTTCAAAATAAAATAAAAGGGAAGAATTATTATGATGAAAGCAGTTCAGTATGGAGCAGGAAACATAGGAAGGGGATTTATCGGCCAGCTTTTTTCACAGTCCGGCTATGAAGTGGTATTTATTGATGTAGATAAAAAAATGGTAGATGCTTTAAATAACGATAAAAAGTATCCTGTCAGAGTGGTTTCAGATAAGGGAAATTATGAAATCGTCGTAGAAAATGTCAGAGCCGTAAATGGAGTCGATATAGAAGCCGCTGCCAGGGAAATCAGTGAAGCAGAAGTCATGGCTACAGCAGTAGGCGTGAATGTCCTGCCTAAAATAGCAGGAACAATTGCAAAAGGTCTCAAATTGAGATGGAGCAACGGAAATACAAAACCTCTGAACATTATAATATGTGAAAATCTGATTGATGCTGATAAATTACTTGCCGGGCTAATCAGCGGGAATCTGGATGAAGAAGAGAGAGTACTGCTGAAAAATAGAGTAGGCTTTGTCGAGGCATCGATTGGCAGAATGGTGCCTGTTATGACGCCGGAAATGCAGGAAGGTAATGTCCTCAGAATTTGCGTGGAGGAGTATGACAAGCTGCCTGTTGATGAGACTGGCTTTGTAGGGGGCATACCATCAATAAAAAACCTTATTCCTTTTGCGCCTTTTGAATTTTATATTCACAGAAAACTATTTATTCACAACATGGCCCATGCATTATTAGCATATATGGGAAGTCTTAAAGGTTACAAATATATTTGGGAAGCTGTGGAAGATGAATATATCAGAAGAATTGTTACAGAAGCTATGAATGAGTCCGCATTGGCCTTGTCAAAGGAACATGGAGTTGAATTCTCTGTACTGAAGGAGCATGTAGATGATTTGATTTTTCGGTTTGGAAATCATCAACTGGGGGATACAGTCGAAAGGGTGGGCAGAGACCTTAAAAGAAAGCTTTCTTCAAATGATAGACTTGCGGGAGCAATTAAGCTATGCCAAAAGAATGGAATCGCTCCAATAAATATATGTATAGGCGTTGCAGCAGCACTACATTTTAATGATCCGATTCCTTGGGCTGACCGGCCGGATTTCTCTAATCCTGAACTGGTATTGGAAAAGGTTTGTGAGCTTGAAAGGGATTCTCTTGAATGGAAGTATGTTATAGGCTATCATTATATAATTTCGTTAATGAAA
>CAYQCA010000080.1:0-15736 GCA_964415835.1 uncultured Clostridium sp.
TCAACACTTTTTATAAGATTTTTCTTAAAATCTCATGAGCCGAATCTTCAGTTAAAATCCCAGCAAGCTCTTCAGCAAATAATAAACCACAGGAACAAATATAGCAGGCAGAAGGTTGCCAACGTTGATTTTCTTAATCTCCAACAGGTTAATACCAATTGCAAAAATCAGTATCCCTCCTACTAAAGACATCTGTGAAATAACTGTATCATTGAGCCAGGGTTCGATAAATCGTGCCAGCAGCGTTATGCTACCCTGGTATAGTAAAATCGGTATTGCTGAAAAAGCCACACCTATACCCAATGTTGCCGCAAATATTACAGATGTCACACCATCCAGAATAGATTTTGCAAACAGCGTAGAAGGGTTCCCCATGAGTCCATCTTCCAAAGAGCCTACCACCGCCATAGCACCAACGCAAAACAAAAGGCTTGCCGTTACAAACCCTTCAGAAAAAGAACCACCCTTTGCGGGAATTCTGCTTTGAAACCACCTCCCGACATTTTCAAGCTTTTTTTCTATATTTAAGAATTCTCCTACAAGTCCTCCAATTACCAGACTAAATATCATAAGTAATATGAATTGTCTATCCAGTTTGTTTCCATTTATAACAGTAAGCATTTCTTTAATTGTTCCCGAAATGCCTATAAAAATGACAGAAAGTCCAATCCCCTGTATAACTGTCTTTTTGTACCGCTCAGGAATACCGCTTTTTAATAAAACGCCTGCAATTCCTCCTGCAATCACTGCCCCTGCATTAACAATCGTTCCAATCCCCAACAAAAGTTTTACGCCCCCTTATAACGCATCGGTTCAATATTTCACCGCCTCGTTATATTTTGTTTTTTGCCAGTTCAATTAATTTTTGTTTTTCGTTTAGCTCAGGATTCTCCAGAACACATTCAAACAAATAATCCAGCATCTTTTTCATCTCTCTGCCCGGTTTCATGCCAAGCTGAATCAAATCATCACCATTTATAGCCATATCTTTTAGCTTCAGGCATTGATTTTCTTTTTTAATGTTCAAGTATATTTTTTTAATATTATCCATCTTTATTAGTCGATTGTCCAGATAAATTCTGTTTTGAGCTAGCGCATCTGCCCTCTGGACTTCCAAAAGATCAAGAAAGGCTTCGTCTCCTACCTTGCTTATGACTTTTCTTACTGATTTTTCTGTGTCAACTAAATCTATATCATGATGAATTATCAGATTAATAATTTTCTTAATTGATTCCTTGTCAAACCGAAGTCTATTTAGTATTACATTTGCCATAGCCGCACTTACTCCCTGATGTCCATAAAAGTGATCAATCCCCTTTTCATCAGTGGTTTTTTGCGGTGGCTTCCCGATATCATGCAATAACATGGTCCATCTGAGAATACTGCTACTGCCGACATTTTCTACAGTATGCAAAATATGTTCAGAAACATTATAAACATGATAAGGGTTGTTCTGTTCAGTTTCGTAGCACATAAGAAATTCAGGAATTGTATGTTTCAAGAGCCCTGTTTCATGCAACCAATTAAAATGCATGGGATTTTGGGATATTAATATTTTAGTAATTTCATCTCTGATTCTCTCACTGCTGATATTTTTTATTAACACTGAATTTTCTTTGATAGCATTGGCAGTAGATCTCTCTATATCAAAATCCAATTGAGCACTGAACCTGATAGCCCTGAGCATTCTCAATGCATCCTCCTGAAATCTGGTATTTGCATCTCCTACAGCTTTTATCCGGCGTCCTGTTATATCCTTTAGGCCTTCAAAATAATCTATAAAGCCCGCCTCGGGATGATATGCCAGAGCATTTACGGTGAAATCCCGTCTGCCCAAATCATTTTTTAGGCTGGAGGTAAACTCAACGTTGTCAGGTCTTCTGAAATCTGAATACTGGCCGTCTACCCTATAGGTCGTAACTTCAACAATTGAATTTTCTACAAGTACACTTATGGTTCCATGCTTAATACCTGTATCATAAGTCCTGTCAAAAATCCTTTTTATATTCTCCGGATAGGCATTTGTCGTAACATCCCAATCATATGGAATTCTACCAAGTATACCGTCTCTAACACATCCTCCTACCAGAAATGCTTCAAAACCGTTTTCATTAAGTTTTTTTATAATGTATGCAATATTTTCAGGAATAGTGAAGCTATCTTTTGTATTCATATGGTCCATCCATCTTGTTAAATTTTAACTAGGTTAATTATATCACAAATTCAACAACCTTTTTTATTTTGTAGTATTTTAACCAATAACTTAAAATTCATAATGATGACTTGATAAAACATTATGTACAAATGCAACAATTGCATTAACCGGAATTTCAACCATCGTACCCAAAGGATTATTTTGAGCATATGGACAAAAAACACAAAATAGCGGGTTTGCAGTTCTTCCATTACAGGAGTTGCCCATGGAGCATGCTGGAGCAGCTGACGGGCTAACCAATATCCTTATGTAAGTATTTTCATAACCGATCAGAACTCCGGTAAATCCATTTCCCACCATTCCTCCGGCATTCACATATACTGTAACTGTCTGTCCAAGATACTCGGTAAATTTTATATTGCACAGTTTTTTATCGGTTTCTATAACCTCAACTTTATTTATTGACGATTTTTTCATACACTCACACTAAAATATTTTAATCCTATTCTATTATATTATCAGGTGAACAAAATGCTTCAGTATATTTTCCTTAACTTTAAAAAATCCACTATGCTCATTTTTTCATAAAAAAGCCAGAGAGCTATATAAGGAACAGCTAAATAATAACTTCCCATTTTTGCAGTGGCAAATTTCCGAAATTACATCGTTGTCGTCAGTCGCAATACGACCGGTATTGCTCCTTCCGCTGTATCAGCGGAGCTGATACAGTCGCCTTCTGTACTTTCGAAAATTCTCTCACTGCAAAATCGGGTTTTATTATTTAGCTATTCCTAAGTCCCTGGCCTCTGGCATTTCAATATCATTTATTCGTTTGCAAGATTCGCATTCTTTTCTTCATTTTTGGTAACCAGCAGTGAAATGAGTATGCTTCCTACCAATATACCGAAAATAATCAGTAATGACGCAATTATCGGTATATGAATACCAAAGAACAAAATTCCAAGCTTAACTCCTGTAAATGCCAAAATTAGTGCAACCCCGTATTTAACATACCTGAATTTTTCGTGAAGCGCACCAAGTACAAAGTATAGGCTTCTGAGTCCAAGAATCGCAAAAATGTTAGATGAATATACTATAAAAGGATCGGTTGATACAGAAAAAACGGCTGGTATAGAGTCAATTGCAAACATTATATCCGAGCACTCAATCAATATTACTATTGCAAGAAGCGGAGTTGCGTGCCACACGTTTTCTAGCTTTACAAAGAATTTTTCCTCATGAAGTTCGTCTGTAACGGGAATAATTTTTCTTAATACCTTCATTACTTTACTGTCTTTGTAGTCTACCTCATGTTCCGAACCGAACATCATCTTGGCACCGCTAATTATAAGTATTACTCCAAATACGTAGAGAACCCACTCAAATTTGCTTATTACAGAAATACCAAGCAGTATAAAGACCAGCCTGAGAATAACTGCTCCAATAATTCCATAATTCAAAGCTCTGCGCTGTGCATGCCCCTTAATACCGAAGCTGGAGAATACAATCAGGAACAGGAATATGTTGTCCACGCTGAGACTCAATTCAATCATGTATCCACCAAGGAACTCCAATGCTTTTTGCTGGCCTTCAACAAAGAAAACTCCAACGTTAAATAATAAAGCGAAACTTACCCACATTAGAACAAATTTTACTGCAGATTTTGTTGACATCAAACTGCCTCCTCAAGTGTTATAAAAATTATTTGTACCTTCCGGAAAGAAACAAAAAGACCTTGAATGTATTTAATAACATTCAAGGTCTTGCTTTCCACTTTGGAGAATAAAGCCAGACTATTAGATAGCCGATTGTTGACTTTATTTCTTTTAAGCTACTCCCCTTTACTTTACCTGAGTTAGCTTAGCAAATTAATTAAGTTTCGTCAATAAAATTTTGTGAAAAAATAAATTAAATTGATTCTTTTTGGACACTATAGTATTATTAATTCGGCAGTATATAAAATAAAATATAATTCAAATGGAGGAAAAAACAGTATGATTGTCGGCTTAATTTTGGTACTGGCAACAATATTTATTTTACCATTCGCGGTTCATAAGGTTGAAAAGAATCTTGAGTATTTTCTCTTTATTATGGGTTTGATTGCAACAATAATATCCAAGTCTCTTTCAATTGAACTTTTGGAAGAAATTATCCAAAACAAACTTTTGTATTTTATTACGGCAGCAGTACTGGTAGCAGGTTTAATTTTCAAATTCACTTCTCATAAAATAAATGCCGGTATTGAAGCTGTTAATAGAAAAATACCTACATTTTTATTGGTTTTTATAATAATCGTTGTATTAGGCTTGGTTTCAAGTATAATTACAGCAATAATTGCTTCACTTATACTTGTAGAAATAATTTTTGCATTGCCTTATGATAGAAAAACAAAAGTTTTATTAAATATCTTAGCTTGTTTCTCAATTGGTTTGGGAGCTGCATTAACACCGCTTGGTGAACCGCTTTCAACAATTGTTGTTTCTACAATGAACGAAAACTTTACATATCTTTTAAATGCAATTGGTATTTTTGTAATTCCTGCAATAATAGCTCTTGGCCTGTTCGGAGGGTTTTATGTTACCAGAAGTCTTAAAAAGGCTTCTGCAGCTTCAGGTGAGGAAATAAAATCTGAGGTATCGGAGCCTGACAGCATAAAAGCAGTTATTATCCGAGCTGTGAACATATTTATATTCGTTGTCGCATTGGAGCTTTTAGGGGCTGGCTTTAAGCCGCTTGTAGAAACGTATATAATCAAACTCCCAAGCGGATTATTATATTGGATCAATATGGTTTCGGCAGTTCTTGACAATGCTACTTTAGCTGCTGCAGAAATTAGTCCATCCATGACAACTGCTCAAGTTCAGGCAATATTAATGGGACTTTTGATAAGTGGAGGTATGCTTATCCCTGGTAATATTCCGAACATTATTTCAGCCGGAAAGCTGGGTATTAAGAGCCGTGAATGGGCAAAAGTAGGTTTACCTGTCGGATTAGCTTTAATGATAATCTTCTTTGTTATATTATTTGTATTTTAGAAATCATCTTTATAAACATAAAAATAAAAGATTGACAGAAATGTCAATCTTTTATTTTTTAGATAGCTACACTTTTTTTATATGAAATTTAATCCCATATAAGCCTACTCTGTAGGCAATGTGCGGTAGCAAGAGCACAAAATTTATATAATTTCAATGTTAGCAAAATCATGTTTAATCAGCTTTTCAATTATATTGTTTACTTCCTTTGTTTCTAGTTTGCTAACATTTATATTATCATTAACATTGATTAATATTGCATTTAGCTCTTCTTTTATTTTATCATACAAATCATCGTTTTTTGCAATAAATAAGTCTAAACCTATTAATTCATTTTGTAAGTACATACCTTCATATGTTCGTCTTGCTTTTATTTTAAGTTTTGAATTCTCATAGTTTATCAGCTTGCGGGCTAAATTTATACTTCCTAAGGTATCCAGTTTATAACTGACTCCACAGGAGGTACAAATAAACATATCCTTTGAAAATCTATTCTTCTTACTGTTACTTCCACATAAACAGCATCTGCTGAATATATCTACAGAGCTGACCCTGGCAGGAACAGGCAATCCCTTTTCGGGAAGCTTGTATTCCAGAATTCTTGCAAGTTCATTATATAGCTTGCAGCCAAAAATAGGCTTTATAGTATTATCCTGTCCATACCAGCTGAGCTTATCACCTTTTCCAATAAGGTTTTGAAGAATTACATGAGATTTATTTTTTAATGCGATATTAACAATTTTATTTGCAAGAATAAAAATATCATGCTTTGTATTGGGATTGTTTTTAATCTTATCTGTGTCAACAACTCCATTTTCTTTTATAGCCCCCTGCAGGTCAATAACAGTATAATTGATTGCTTTATCTATACCGCGGCTGATACCCATATACGAATTTACCCCGACACATTTTGCTTCGGGTAAATCAATGCAGAGACTTAAAAAATAGCAGTTGTTCTTCTTTAAAAGGCGGGCAGTCCTAAGTATCTGAGGATTTTCAATTGCTTTTTGCAGCATATTTTCCTGCCACTTCCCAAAAGAAAGTGGTACTATAATAAATGTTTCCTTTTTCAAGCTTTTGGCAATCTCTTGTTTTTCAGCTATATAGAATAGTTCTCTCGAAGTAGAATTGTTTTCCCTTATCTTTCCATTCTTACAATTCATTATATAAATCTTTGCGAAAAATTTATTATTGTCCCTGTCATACAATAAACAAAAACTTCTTCTGGTGTCATATCTGCAGAAATATATGGGTCTTAGCTTACTGTTAGTAGTCTCTTCTTCGGAATTAAAGCCAGGGAATGGTATATACGGATTATTTTTTCTTTGAGCAAACCAGCTTGATAATAGCATACCAAAGTCAAGCTTTATAGAGTCTTTAAACGGCTGTACATCAAAACTGTTAATATTATCAGATAACTCCTTATTAACCCATTTCGAAATACCAATGGCGCTATAGTTACCTTTTTGAGTTTTATACTCACTCTCTATTCTTTCAATATCAGTATGTGCCTTTTGCAGCAAATAGTTAAATGCATTATTATAGTTGATCAAGGCAGTGTCAATTATGCTTCGTTTGATTTTACTTGGGTTATGAAGTTTTAAATTTAATGTTCTCAGTCCCAACTTAAACCTCTCCTTTAAAATTAGCAATATTCAATACTGATATGTTTTCCAGCCTTTTTAAGTATTTCAGCAATTTGTTCCACTAATTTAAACTTAAGTCCCATGTTCAAAGGGAAATCCGGATTTTGATGGGCGGGATTCATTGCCCTTCCGACAATAAAATTTATACTTGTACTTTCCTCAAGAAGCAGTTTCGCCATTCTTGAAGCGCCATCCCTTTTATTTAGCTTTAAAAAATCCTCCATGGTGCTTTCATCCGAAATACAGGTTTGAATAAGCTCTAAGGTTTTTCTCAAGGTCAAAACCCCTTCTGTAGTCAGATCTATCCCTTCAATCTCAGCTGTAGGCGGCACAGCCGGGTTAAAGTACTCAATAGAAGGATTTATTTCGGTATTCAGAACTCTTGCAACTATTTGGGAGGTAGTTCCACCACAAACTACCTTTCTTCCGTCTTTTTTTAAAAATTTTTTAACAATTGCTTCGTCACTGTCAGGGTTCACAGGCGGCCCAATCATTAAACTGACTTTAACCGGCTTCTTGGCCTTAAGGGCTACAACAGTTGTATCATCACCGGGCTCATGGCAGTATAAACTGTCACATGCAGTTAAAAGAAGCTTCGTAATGTTCTTCGAAGATGCGTCTTTTTTGTATATCTTTTGCATATATTCACTTACATTATCCCATTGCCAGCCCAGATTCAGCGTCTGACCAATTCCCGCATGTATCACACCATCACTGAACATTATAAATAAATCACCGGGGGCTACTTTAAATCTTGCTTCTCTAATCAATTTTCCGTTAATAACTCTGCTTTCCGTGTCTATTTTTTTTATTTTCCCCTTTCTCAGGCATAAGACGGCAGGGCTGTCGAATTCCACCAGATACCCTTCTCCGCTATTAAATATCTGTATTATACAAAAAGTAGAGTACGCAATACCTCTTTCTTTACAGACAGGAAGCGTATTGGCAATTGTGTTAACAGCTTCTTCAATATCCAGACCATTGGACATAATGGTTCCTATTATCTTTGAAGTTAGCGTCGCCAGAATATTTGCTTTTACGCCACTACCCAGGCCGTCTGCCAGCACGACGACAACAGAGTCGGAACTCCTGATGATTTCGACCTTGTCTCCACATAACTCTTCTCTATATTTATTTATACTTTCATAACTTGCATCAATATACAGGCTCATTTTGACTCCATCTCTGACATAATTGATTTTTTCAGCTTGGTTAACGCCACCTTTGTTTCAGCTGTGGTTTCTCCAAGCAGGCTGGCAATCTCTTGAGCTACCCTCATTTGCTTTTCCATGACCTTTTGTGCTATATCTATATTTTGGGAACGGCTTTCAAAGATTTTTTGTCTTAGAGCCTCCTCGTTTGTTATATCATTAATAATAACAATAAGTGTATTATGCTTACTTACATTTATAACGGATTGTTTCACTACCATATTAAAATCATCATATATGAATTTCTCATCGTATATATTTTCCTCGCTGTCTAAAACCTGTTCAAATTGGTCGCAGTTAAGTAATTCCAATATGTTTTTGCCTTCAATATCTCGGTTCTCCAAATTAAACATGGTAATAGCAGATTTGTTCACTTCCTGAATATTCAACTTTCTATCCAGAGCAAAAATAGCATAAGGTGTATAATTAATAATAATATTTGATATTGATTCCGCTCTCTCTCTCATATAGGGCAGGCACATATGAACCTGTGCTTTCCCCTGATAAACTGCAATAGCCTTATCTCTGCAGCTTGGATAGCCACAGGCCCCGCAGTTGAGCTCCTTGTCACGGCTAAACTTTCCTATGCTGTTGAGTATCCCCTGAATAACGGATTCTGAAGGTATTTCAATGTTTTTTGTCCTATCTATGAATTTCTTTGAAAAATCTATTCTGGTTGAATTCATAATAATATTGGTAACATCATTTTCCTCATTCCCACCTGCAGTTTTTGCATACTGCAAAAGCCTCTCACGGGCTGCTAAAAAGCCCCCCGGAATATGTTTCATATATGGCCCGCCTATACATCCACCTTCACAACTGCTCATTTCAATCATGTAATTTTCTATATTTCCTTCTGAAATGGAATCAAGAACTTCCATACAGCGTTCTACACCATCTACACTGAACACTTTGTAGTTCTTCTTGTACTTTTTACTGATTGTTTTGAGGATTCCTCCCGGCACAGGATATATCCTGGCCAGACTATCAAAATTCTTTATTTCTTCAGTGATTTCATTGGATTGGTATATTCCCTCTTCCTCGAACCATTTATCCAAATCGTCAAAGGTTAGAACTGCATCAATCTGATTTTCATTCTGAAAATCATTGCACTCATCTTTTTTTGATATGCAGGGCCCTATAAATACCACTCTTATCCTCTGTCCATAGGTCTCTCTGAGCATTTTTGCGTGAGCTATCATCGGAGATACTACAGGCGCAAGCTGATCCAAAAGCTGAGGATAATATTTTTCAATCAGAAGAATTACAGAAGAACAGCAACTGGTAATAATATTCTTCATTTCTTTCTTCTTCAGGAGTTTTTCATATTCCAGTGAAACTTGCAAAGCACCGTTGGCAGTACCTTCAATATGTGTAAATCCAAGCTTTTTCAGCGAACAATAAATCCACTTCTCATCATAGTCGAAGGCGGAAATAAATGAAGGAGCGATACTAACATAAACTTTTTCGTTTCTTTCAATGAACTTTTTAACCTTTTCAATATCACTGGTAACACTTTTTGCGTTCTGTGGACAGCTTGTTAAACATTTTCCGCATAGCATACATTCGTCATGTATAATTTCTGCCTGGTCATTTCTAAATGCTATGGCATTTACCGGACAACTGCGTATACACTTATAACAATTTTTACAATTGGCTTCTTTAAATTGAATAACACTCACTGTTTTCCCCCCCACAACACAACATATTAAAACTAATCCCCAGTTAATCTATTAATTACTTTTTCAGTAAAGAAACTTTTTGCATTCACAATAGCAACATCGCCGTAGAAATCCTGTCCAATCTTTACACATACTCCGGTTGTACATTGTCCCATACAAAATGACGCCTTTAATTCAACCTTGTCTTCTAATTTTTTATCTTTAATCAACTGCTGAAAGCAGCTGATGATTTGGTATGAGCCCTTTAAGTGACATGAGCTGCCTACGCATACATATACATCAAGCATTTTAACCTCCATGATGTCTTTGTTAAATTAATAACAATATTATTGTAAATAATTTAGAGCATAGTGTCAAGTGTAATGAATTGGATTTAAATTATTCAATGTTCACCTTTTCTATGAAGAATCTTTGTATTATTTTTAAGTATTCCCTCATACAAAGAGTAAACTGCCGGGTTATCCTCAGACCTCTTAATCGGTGATGCAGTATCCACCTTGTAGATACCCTTTGCTCTCTTTCTTCTAACCTCATTATTCTGAGGAATTGGCTGGCCTGCTCCACCGATACATCCTCCCGGACAAGCCATTACTTCAACAAAATCAAATTTTTCTTCACCACTATTAATTTTTCGAATAAGCCTTTCCGCATTTTTCAGGCCATGTACCACACCTATTCTTACAGTTTTACCGTCAATCTCGGCTGTAGCTACTTTTACACCTTCCATTCCTCTGATTCCCGAATAGGATATTGCCTTCAGCATGGATGCGGTTTTTTCCTTGTAATAATATCTCAATACCGCTTCGGAAACTCCACCGCTTACACCGAATATAACACCTGCTCCGCTGGTAAATCCAAAAGGCATATCAAGAGCTTCATCTTCCAGCTCATTAAACACAATCCCCGATTCCTGAATCATTATAGCAAGCTCCTGGGTAGTTATTACAAAATCAACATCTTTCACTCCGTTTGTCTTGTTTTCCGGTCTGGCTGCCTCATATTTTTTTGCCGTACAAGGCATTATTGCAACAACAATGTTTTCTTTTTCGTCTTCATTTATCCCTTTTTTGAACTGTTCTTTTATTACAGCTCCAAACATCTGCTGCGGTGAAAGGCAGCTGGATACATTTTTCATTAACTCCGGATGCTTTTGTTCTGCATATTTGAACCAGGCAGGACAGCAGGAACTAAACAGAGGGAATGTGCCATTCCCTCTAGGGAATGTGCCAATTCCTTCAGGTAAACTATAGCCTTCGGGTGATTTATATCGCTCGTTATTCTCAAGTTTCTTTTTCAGCTCTCGTGCTTCTTCCATTACTGTCAAATCCGCACCGACAGCAGTATCAAAAATCTGGTCGAAGCCAAGCTTTCTCAGGGCAGCCACTATTTTGCCCATTGTTATACTACCAGGCTCCATACCGAATTCTTCACCTATTGCAACTCTGACTGCAGGTGCTATTTGTGCTATTACCCTTTTGTTTTCATTTTGCAGCGCCTCATATACTTTGTCTGAATCTTTTTTGATGAGCAATGCCCCGGTAGGACATACTACTCTGCACTGGCCGCAGTTCACACAATCCACCTCATGTAAAGGCTTGTTGAAGGCTGTTGTAACCTGAAGCTTTGAACCTCTGTAAGCAAAATCCAATACTCCTACACCCTGTATTTCCTGACACGCTCTGACACAGTCACCACAAAGAATACATTTATTTGGATTTCTTACAATTGACGTGCCCAGGTCATCAATAGGAAGCTCTTTCTTTTCCTGTCCAAACCGGATTTTTTTAACCCCAACCTTTAAGGCAATTTCCTGTAGCTTACACCGGCCGCTTTTTTCACAGGTAGTACAATCTCGGTCATGATTGGACAAGAGAAGCTCCATTATCAGTTTTCTGTGTTTTTTCAGTTTATCCGTATTGGTCCATACTTCCATGCCGTCCTTGGGCGGTGTAGAGCAAGAAGCAATGGTTGCTCCCTTTTTATCCTGCACCATGCACATTCTGCAGGCACCATATATGCTCAGCTCTGAATGGTAGCAAAATGTAGGCAGCTCTACTCCGGCTTTTCTAATAACTGAAAGAATATTTTTTTCTTCATTGAATTCAATTGTTTGTCCATCTATTATCATACTTCCCATATTCTACGCCTCCCTTATTGCCTTAAATGCACAAGACTCGAGACAAGCCCCGCATTTAATACACTTTGTAGCATTTATACTGTAAGGTTCTTTTATTTTTCCCTCAATAGCTTGTACCGGACATATCCTCGCACATTTGCTGCAGCCTTTACACTTTTCCTTATCAATTACAATGGTAGCCAATGCCTTGCAGGTATGGGTGGCACACTTCCTTTGTGTAACATGCTCAATATACTCATCTCTGAAATATTTTAATGTACTCTCCACTGGGCTTGCAGCAGATTTACCCAGACCGCACAATGCAGTATTGCTTATTGTATCTGCAAGTTCCTGAAGTAAATCAAGATCTTCAAGAGTTCCTTTTCCATTGGTGATTTTCTCAAGTATCTCCAGCATTCTCTTGGTACCCTCTCTGCATGGAACACACTTGCCGCAGGATTCATTTTGTGTAAAATTCATAAAGAACCTTGCCACTTCAACCATACAGGTATCCTCATCCATTACAACCAGTCCGCCCGAACCTATCATCGCTCCAACTTTTTTCAGCGAGTCAAAATCAAGCGGCAAATCCAAATGCTGCTCAGTTAAACAGCCTCCGGAAGGTCCCCCAATCTGAACCGCCTTGAAATTCTTACCGTTTTTGATTCCTCCGCCTATATCAAATATTACCTCTCTTAGCGTTGTACCCATAGGAACTTCAATCAGACCTGTGTTATTTACATTGCCGGTAATTGCAAAAGCCTTTGTACCTGGACTATTCTCCGGCCCCATGCTCTTAAACCAGCTGCTCCCATTTTTAATTACCAGCGGAACATTTGCAAAGGTCTCAACATTATTCAGTACAGTAGGCTTTTCCCATAAACCTTTTTCAACTGTTCTGGGAGGCTTTACCCTTGGCATTCCTCTTTCACCTTCGATGGATGCAGTCAAGGCACTGCCTTCACCGCACACAAAAGCACCTGCTCCCTTGTTTATATTTATATCAAAAGAAAATCCTGAATTGAGTATATTTTCTCCAAGAAGACCGTGTTTTCTTGCTTCATCAATAGCAATTCTAAGTCTTTCTACTGCCAGAGGATATTCAGCTCTTACATAAATATATCCCGATGTGCTCTTTGTGGCGTATCCGGCGATTACCATTCCTTCAATAACGCCATGAGGGTCGCCCTCCATAAGGCTTCTGTCCATAAATGCACCGGGATCTCCTTCATCCCCGTTACATACGACATATTTGACCGGACTCTGCTGCTCCAGTACCTGAGCCCACTTTCTTCCGGCAGGATAACCTCCGCCGCCTCTTCCCCTAAGATTTGAATCTATAATTGACTTACAAACCTCCTGGGGTTCCATTTCAAATAAAGCCTTCCCCAGCGCTTCATATCCGCCTTTTGCAACATATTCTGCAAAGGACTCCGCATTAATACTTCCGCAATTTCTTAGCACCATTCTGGTTTGTTTGTGGTAGAAGGGTATATCCTCCTGTGCTTTATATATACGGTTCTCTGAGTTGTACATCAGTCTTTCAACAGGCTCATTATCAATAAGTGTCTTTTGGACTATATCTTCACAATCTTCAAGCTGAACTCTTAGATAAAGGTAATTTTCAGGCTCAATTCTCACCAGCGGGCCCATTTCGCAAAAGCCGTGGCAACCGCTCTTTTTTACTCCAATTCCCTCATTTTCATGGTCGAGCTCCAACTCGACCAACAGGCCTTTTTCATTGATAAGTTGCTTTATTTTGTTATATATATCCAGTGAGCCTCCGGCTACACATCCGGTACCTGCACACACCAGTACTTTCTTTTTCTGGCATTCCAATGCTTGGACTGACTTTGCAGAAAAGGTTTTTAAATCTTGCAATGTATTTATTTTCATTTCCCTTCACTCCTTAAAGTCTTAATAATTTCTATTGCTGACTCTGGTGTCATTTTTGCGTGCACCTTGTCATTCACTGTTATTACTGGTGCAAGACCACACGCACCAAGACAGGATACAGTTTCAACAGTAAAAAGCATATCATCCGTTGTATGTTTGGTTTCACTGAGTCCAAGCTCTTTTCTCATAGCATTTAGTATGGGAATTGACTTTCTGACATGGCAGGCGGTACCATCACAGATTTTTATTATATATTTTCCTTTAGGAATTAATGAAAAATTCTCATAGAATGTAGCAACGCTGAATATTTTCGACAGGTTGATTTCCATCTTCTTTGCGACATACTCCAATATGTCCTCAGGCAGAAAGTTATATTCATTTTGGATTTCTTGCAAGACAGCAATTAAGTACGCTTTATTACTTTGATATTTATTTAAAATTTCATCAATTAATTCATGCTGGTTATTTTCCATGCATATTTACCCCCCTCATACAATTTAAAAGTCCCAACTTCGTTATTTTTTTGACAATTACATTCTAACCGAAGTCACAAATAATTATCAACATGTATGTGAGAGTACAAATTTCAAAAAAATATTATAGATAAGGGATTATTTAAGAAGCCAAAGAAATTTTACGGCCTGTAGAGGTGGGGGACATTTTCAAAGCCTCGTTATAACGCCTAGATTCAGAGAAAAATTTTCGACTGTAGAAAATTTTTCTTACATCAGCGGCGTTTCAACGAGGCAGGCGATATGTGCACCGCGTGAGAATCACAACTACCCGCTACCTATAGAGGTGGGGATATTTTCAAAGCCTCGTTATGTTTCCTGCTCCCATTCTTTCCATATCTCAGGCTTATATCCAACGCTCGCTTTTTTACCGTTACGCACTATAGGGGCATTATAAAGCTTAGGATTCTTGAAAAGCATTTCCTCCGCAACTTTGCCAATGCCGAGATTCTGCATGTTAAGCCTTATATAATCCTTTGATTCCTTGTTAATCATTTCTTTGAGCCCTACTGCAGATTTGACACTATCAAATTCTCCCTTGCTGAGGCCGTATTTGCATAAATCAATATATTGGTATTTTATATTGCGTTCCTTAAAGTATCTTTCTGCTTTTTGGGTTTCAAAACCCTTGGATCCAAAAATTTGTATATTCATAAATTAATTTATCTCCTAATAAATAGAAATTCATCATTTGTTTTTAAAACACTTTTTCAAAAGCAATTCTTTCGTTGCCATCCTCAAGGTATATTATTCCACAGTATATAAAGCCGTTTTTTTGCAGTAATTTTTGCATAGCTAAATTATCTCTGTGTGTATCAACCCTAATGCTGTGTATATCCCTTTTTAAGCATATAGCTTCTATCGAATTGATTATTTCAGAGGCAAGTCCATTGCGTTTGTGGACGGAGTCAACAGCTATCCTATGTATAACTGCATATTGTCCTTCTGTCAGCCATTGTCCATCATAAATAGTTTTATAGGTTTTCTCGCCTCCAAAATCTAGGCAAACTGTACCTGCTACTTTGTTGTTTTTAATCGCTACGAAGCTATTCCGGTTTTTAATATCATTCATTATAATTCCCATATTCGGGTAATTATTCTGCCACTGATCAATTCCGCACTGCTTTAGGCAGGTCTGAGCCTGCCTTATAATATCCATAATACTTGTAGCATCTTCATTTATTGCTTTCTTGAATTCCATAAAAACCTCCACGCCAACTCTTGGCACAAATAGTAATAAAAGTATCGTGGGGGTACGCGGTTAAATTATAAATGTATTCCACTTCTTTCACGCTAACTCCTGTAACAACTTTCAGTATTAAACTAATTTGAGCTCTTGGACTGCTGTCATCACTTCATTTATACCAGGGATGGAGTCAGCAGCGCCCTTTTTGGATACAGTAAGCGAAGAGGCTGCAGATGCAATCCTGAGACATTCGTCAACACTTTTGCCGGCAGCTCTGCAGAATAAATAATAACCAAT
>CAYQCA010000081.1:0-15479 GCA_964415835.1 uncultured Clostridium sp.
ACTTCAGGCAAAGATGGTGGAGTTTCGTGTGAAAAACACCGCCAAGCTCATCGTGGCACCGAAGAGCGATGAGGAATTTGCAAGCATGTATGACGATTTCATCAAGGATTACGAGAAGATGAATCCTGAAAAGGTCATTGACAAATACAACGAGATGTATGGTGAAAAGAAGTCCAAACTTGACGGGTTTAAGAAATAACGAGGCGTTATAACAAGAAACAGGCGGAGGCAGTAGAGCTGATGTTTATAAACCTCTGCTGCCTTGCTTCTTCATAGGAGAGAATATATGCAGTATACAGACGTGACAGGAAGCACTAAGACAGACATAAAAGGTTCTGTATGGACGAATCGAATTCGGACGATGTTTAAGCAAAGATATTTGTATGCGATGATGATGCCTGCATTTATCTGCATTTTAGTTTTTAACTACCTCCCTCTAGCAGGATGGCTCATGGCATTTAAAAATTATCAGACGGGCCTCAGCCTATGGAAGGCGGAATGGATAGGTCTGGAGCAGTTTAGGACCTTCTTTGTTGAGAGCAGTGATTTTATTTACGTTATAAAAAATACCCTGGTAATGAATGTGGGGTCACTGGTGGTGAATATGTTCATTGCCGTCACATTTGCCATATTGCTTAAGGAACTGAGGGTTCCTCTTTTTTCCAAGACAATACAGACGGTATCTTTTTTCCCATTTTTTATTTCCTTTGTAACGGTATATTCCGTCTTTTATGTGTTGTTTGCTGTTAACTCTGGAGCCATCAATGAGAGTTTGATGAACCTCGGGATTCTCAAAGAGCCTATAAATGTTTTGGGAGATGAGAAATACTCATGGCTCATCATTATCCTCATGAACGCATGGAAGTCGACGGGCTACAACACCATCATCTTTCTATCGACGATAGCGTCCATCCCTGCAGAGGAATACGAGGTGGCAAATATCGAGGGAGCAGGCAGATTTCAAACGATTTTTTATGTGACCCTTCCGAACATGATGCCCACCATTGTGGTGCTGCTCATTATGAACAGCGGGTGGTTATTCAGTTCTAACCTTGAACAATTTTTCCTGTTTACCAATCCGACCAATTGGTCAACGATGGAAGTTTTTGATATGTATATTTATAAATTTGGATTAAAGCAATTAAACTATTCCTATGCTACCGCAGTGGGAATCATTAAGTCACTGGTCAGTATAGCCCTATTGATGGGCGTAAATGCAGTGGCGAAAAGAGTCAATGGGAAATCAATCCTGTGATGGATGGATCATCAATCATATCAATGGCATATGGAGGAGCTTATGCAGAAAAAAATTAGAGCGGCAGACATCATTTTTGATACTTTTAACGTTATGCTCATGATTGCCGTGTTTATCATCATGGTATACCCATTTTATTATGTGGTTCTGTACTCAATCAGTGAACCTTCTAAATTAAGCGGCGGATTGATTTTACTTCCTGGAGGAGTGAATATTACATCTTATGTGACCATGTTGAAAATGCCGGAAACTGTCAACGGATTTTTGGTATCGGTGGCCAGGACAGTGCTGGGAACGGCCGGAATGGTTTTTGTTACTTCAATGGCAGCCTATGCAATTTCGAAGGATGAGCTGGTGGGAATCAAATTTTTCAGAAGGTTTTTCGTGTTTACCATGTATTTCTCAGGAGGGTTAATCCCCGGCTACATCCTGCTAAAAAACCTTCACCTAACTGGGTCGTTTCTGGTCTATATCCTGCCGGGGCTAGTCGGTGTTTTCAATATGGTGCTGATTAAAACCTATATTGAAAGCCTTCCGAAGGGACTGGAGGATTCGGCCATGATTGACGGCGCTAATGAAATCAAGCTGTTTTTCCAAATCATCCTGCCCATCTGCAAGCCTGTTATAGCAGCGGTAGCGTTGTTTTCCTGCGTAGGGCACTGGAATTCCTTTATTGACACACAGCTCTATTGTGCCATGAATCCAAAGCTTTATACGCTGCAATATGTTTTGTATAATATCCTGTCAACGAATACCTATTCACTGGAGCAGGCGAAAATGAACATGGGGCAAGCCGCAAAGGTCAATACAGAAACTATGAAGATGGCAATTACAGTGATCACGGTGATTCCCATTATGTTTGCCTATCCGTTTTTACAGAAGCAATTCATTTCGGGATTAATGATAGGCTCAATTAAGGGATGATGCATTTTGATGAATGTTTTAAATTAGAAAAAAACATAAGAATATTGGAAACCGGGAATTAGTGAAATGTTGTTTAACTAATTCCTAGCTTCCTATTGTATTTTTGCTGTGTTCTGGTAAAATTATCGAGCCTCAACCATACAAAGAAATTCATATATGGGTTTCAAATCCCTAAAGCCTTTCTTCAAAACCTCGGGAAGTTCCTTTGAAAATGCCAACTTGAAGTCATTTTGAACACATTCGAAATAGATATTTTTTCTGTCCAGCCATGTTCTTAAGTTTTCAGGCTGGTCAGGGAACTTGCTTCTTTTGTACATTTCACCGCCTATCACAAACTGGTCCTGGGACTCGTAGTATTCCAGAGCTTTTTGAAATAAAGGATGTCTATTAACTATCATTTCACGCATATTTGCCATAGAACCTGTCTGGGCACCATAGTAACCTATTCCATAGCTGGAACCTCTTTGGCCGACCTCAAACCAATAGCATGGCGCTGTCGACATTCTATTTTTGTCTCTTAAGAAAACTATCCATACATTGTCCCTGTACAACGTTTTATCCTTCGTAAATCTGGTATCTCGGCGCACCCTTGAAATTATCTTTGAGGGAACGGTAATAAACTGTCCGTCAATCTCCGACATTGTGGGAGCGAGCTCCGTAACAAGCTCTGCAAAAGGATTATATACATATTTTTTATAAATGTCCTTATGGTTGTCATACCACTCTTTACTGTTATTCATTCTATTTTCAAAAAGAAACTTCAGTGCTTCTCCTGTAAAACCATTAAAACTCATACTTTTACTCTCCATTTAATAAATATTCTTAACTGGTTTTATTTTAACATTTTAAATTTGTTTAGTGAACAGAATCTAAAAATATGGTATCATTTACTTGGAAGGGTCGTAAATACGACTTGGAAACAGTTATGCTATAGGAGGGAAACAGTATGCAATTTAACAAAGTTAAGGACAGTGAAATACCTGAATCATGGACCTATTTAACTACGGCAGAAAACGAGTTTGAATTCAATATCATAAAAGGTAAATTGACCGAAAGCAATATAGTGTGTGTTGGTAAAGGTAGAGACCTTGATTTGCTTGACAGCGGGATCTTAAAAATTGTTCTTGGACCATGTGTACCTGTTGATATACTGGTTCCTGCTGAAATGTACGAAGAAGCAAAGCTGATTATTGAACTTAAAATCAGTGATGAGGAGCTTGAAGAGCAAGCTGTTGCTCAGGAACAGTATGAAGGAGAAAAGGACGAGGAAAAGGAATAGGAGGCCAAATTGGACGTTTTGAGCGCTGCTGAAAAAGTATGGGACTATCATCATATGAAGCATAGTCTGGAAAAGGCCGATTGTATAGTTGTACTTGGAAGCCATGACACCCGCGTTGCAGAAAGAGGAGCAGAATTATTACTTGAAGGAATGGCTCCTGTTATAGTTATGTCTGGGTATCTTGGAGCACTGACCCTGGGTAACTGGAATCGTGCTGAAGCAGAGGTGTTTGCAGAGATAGCGTTAAAAATGGGGGTTCCTGAAGATAAAATAATGATTGAAAACAGATCGACAAATACCGGTGAAAATATTTTATTTTCCAGGGACTTATTATATCAACGAGGCATATATCCCAAAAAAATAATAGCAGTTCAAAAGCCTTATATGGAAAGAAGAACATATGCAACTATTAAAAAAATATGGCCTGAAATTGAAGTTTTGGTAACTTCTCCTCATTTGTCTTTTGAAGCTTATCCTACCAATGAAATTACAATCGAGAGAGTAATAAATACAATGGTAGGTGACTTGCAACGTATAATGCTCTATCCCGATAGAGGATTTCAAATTTATCAGGAAGTTCCTGCGGAGGTACATGAAGCTTTTGATATACTGGTTAAGGCCGGCTATACGGAGCATTTGCTTAAACAATAAAACAAAAAGAATATGGTAGTTGGAAATCACGGGAAATAGTGATATCATATAGTTTGAAAAGTTTTAAGGAATGGATACAAATATACATGAAGAAGCGCATTGGTTTTTTGGGCCCTCAGGGAACATTTTCACACGAGGCAGCAGAGGTTTTTACAAGTGGGAAAGCATACGAAATGAAGGAGTATTTATCAATTAAGGATGTTCTGAATTCGGTCAGAAATGGTGAGGTTGATGAAGCTATAGTCCCTATTGAAAACTCTCTAGAGGGCGCAGTAAATGTAACATTGGATGTTTTAGCAGAAGAAAATAACTTGTTTATTATAAATGAGCTTATTATACCTATAAACTTAAATCTTGTTGTTAAAAAAGGAACGGCTTTTGAGGATATAAAAGTTATTGTTTCACACCCCCAGCCATTGGGACAGAGTAGAAACTACTTAAATGATAAATTTCCATATGCTGTTCAGATAGAAGAAAGCAGTACTTCAAGAGCTGCTCAAAAAGTGGCAGAGGCAGATGGTTCTTGCGCTGCAATTGCATCCGCCACAGCGGCAAGGCTAAATGGTCTTGAAGTATTGGAAGGCAATGTTCAAGATGTAAAGAATAATCACACAAGGTTTGTTGTTGTTTCAAGAGAACTGCAGAAGAAGACCGGCCGGGATAAAACTTCCATCGTATTTTCAACAGAAAACAAGCCCGGTAGCCTTTATAGAATATTGGATATATTCAGTTTATGGGATATTAATATGACGAAGATTGAATCAAGGCCCGCAAAAAATAAACTTGGCAGATATATATTCTTTATTGATATCGATGGACATGTAGAAGATCAGGATGTTTCCGATGCTCTTACAATGGTAAAGAGAAAAACATCTTTTTACAGATTAATTGGATCATACCCTGTATTTAATATAGGTTTAAAGCACTAAAGTGTCGGGAAATAGAGTCATATATTCGCATTAGTGGTATAATTTACATTACAAAAAATGGTAGATTATACATGTGAGGTGGAATTATGGCTTTGTTTGATAACCAACTAGATATTACAAGAAACATTAAAATTATTGAATGGCTTAAAAGTGAACTGCTCACTGATATTGCAAATTTATTTAAAGCCCTTGTTAACGGAATGAGAGAGGAAGTATCAGACTCACTGGCAGATACCTTGGCAAACATTATTCTTATTTCTTATCTCCTTGGAAAACGTTTGGGCATTGGCTATAGAACAATTGAAACTAAAATTGACAATAAGATTAGGCTTGGACTTGTGGAAAATCATGATGTTGAAAAATATTATGGAGATTTGTCGGAGCTTGCAAAGCATCTTAATGGATCAAGATCAAAAAAGCAGGGAGCTTAGCTTATGTAAAAAATAACGAGGCATTAGGATGTCCCCCACCGCTACAGGTGGCGGGTTAATCCGCGGGTGCAGGCGGTGAGCATATCTCCCGCCTCGATGAAACGCCGCTGAAGAAAGAAAATTTTTCTACAGCCGAAAAATTTTCTGTTAATTTAGGCGTTATAAGGAGATTATAATGGATAGGAAAAAACTATCACGTATTTTCGTACCGAAAGCAGGATTCTATCTTTGGATAATATTATTTCTTATAGTTATAATTACGATACTTAGTCCGCTAGTGTCTATACCGGGTTATGTCTTATTTGTTTTTCTGGTTATTTACAACTATAGGTCAGTGCATGCAAGAAACAGAGAAATTACCAAATACATAGAGACTCTTACTTTTAATATTGACTGTGCTACGAAAGACACGCTGCTCAATTTTCCCATGCCGCTGGTTCTTGCAGAGCTGGATGGTACGACTATCTGGTATAATTCATCCTTTAAAGGAATATTTGAAAATGAAGAACTTCTGCAAAAGACGGTTTTCGGTCTTATAACCGATCTAAGACCCCAGATCACAGAGGGAGACAGTATTAATTTCTCTATAGACACAATGATTAAAAATCGTTATTACACAGCTTTGGGGAATTTAGTCAAAATAGATGACAGCAATGACAAGGAAAGCGTTATTGTAATGCTTTATTTTATCGATAACACCGAGCTGGTTACCGAAAGGAAGAAATTCGAGGATAATAAAAATACTGTAGGACTCGTGGTAATAGACAACTATGATGACCTGATGCAAAGCCTTGAAGATTCCAAAAGGCCTCAGATGCTGGCCGAAATAGAGAAGAAAGTAACAAGCTGGATCAGTCATACCGGCGGTGTTCTTAAAAAGTTTGAAAGGGATAAATATCTGTGCATATTTGCATTCAAATATTTAAAAGAATTGGAAGAAAAGCGGTTTGAGATTCTTGAAACCGTTAAAGAGATAAATCTAGGAAATAAAATTCCTGTTACACTTAGTATAGGGATGGGTATAAATTCTCCAACTATCGGAGAAAACCTCCAGAATGCCTACGCAAGTATAGACATTGCACTGGGTCGCGGAGGGGACCATGTAGTAATCAAAGACGGAGATAACTTCAGATTCTTTGGCGGACGCACCAGAGAGCTTGAAAAAAGGACAAGGGTAAAGGCAAGAGTTATCGCCTATGCTTTAAGGGGACTAATCGATCAGGCACCTTCAGTTCTTATAATGGGACATGAAAATGCGGATATTGACTGCCTTGGAGCTGCACTTGGCATATACCGTATAGTAAAAAGCAGGGACAAAAGAGTTAATATTGTTTTGAACCATTCAAATGCCAATATTGATTCGATATTAAATAAGATGTCAAAAGAGCCTGAATACAGTAATGTATTTGTAGGAAGAAATGAAGCACTTGACATAATAACAAAAAAGACACTTTTAATTATTGTAGATACCCATAGACCAGGCTTTACAGAAACACCGGAGCTGCTTCGTATGACGGATCAGATTGTTATTATAGACCATCACAGAAGAGGTGCTGATTATATTCAGGACGCGGTATTAACCTACCAGGAGACATATGCTTCATCAACCTGTGAGCTGGTTACAGAGCTTTTGCAGTATATAGAGGACAAGGTAAGACTCACCAGTATTGAGACGGAAGCTTTGTATGCCGGTATTGTTGTAGACACTAAGAATTTTATTTTTAAGACCGGTGTCAGAACCTTTGAAGCGGCATCATATCTGAGAAGGCATGGAGTAGATACTGTATCTGTTAAGCAGCTATTCCAGAATGACCTGAAAACTTATATTACTATTTCTAATATAGTAAAAGATGCAGAAGTAGTGTATGATAATATAGCGATATCAATTTGTCCTTCAAATATAAAAAATGCCCAGCTTATAGCAGCTCAGGCTGCAGATCAGCTTTTAAGCCTGTCAGGGCTTATAGCGGCTTTTGTGCTCAGTTACCGTGATAGTGAGGTTATTATAAGCGGAAGGTCACTTGGAGAAATAAATGTTCAAATGATTCTTGAAAAGCTGGGAGGCGGAGGACACTTAACTGTAGCAGGCGCCCAGATAGAGAATGTATCAATGCAGGAAGCTAAAGAAAAACTTAAAAATGCTATCTATGAATATATTGACGGCTTAAACAAGGAGTAGGAGGTTACAAACAAATGAAAGTTATATTAAAACAAGATGTAAAAGGATTAGGCAAAAAAGAACAAATGGTGGAAGCCAGTGACGGATATGCCAGGAATTATTTGTTGCCAAAGGGGCTCGCTGTTGAAGCCAGCGCAAATAATGTAAATATAATGAAAACCAAAAAAGAAGCTGAAGCACAAAAGAAAGACCGTGAAATTGCACAAGCTAAAGATTTGGCAAAGAAAATCAAGGATATTACACTAACACTGAAAGTAAAAGCCGGAGACAATGGCAAACTATTCGGATCAATTACAAGCAAGGATGTTGCAGAGGCAATGAAAAGTCAGCAGAAGCTTGATATTGATAAAAAGAAACTTGTAATGCCGGATGCAATAAAGTCAGTTGGTACATTTGAAATAGAGGTTAAACTTTACCCTGAAATCAATTCAAAATTTACAGTAAAGATTGAAAGCCTGTGATGCAAAAATTAATAGGATGGTGGAATATTCGATGGATTTAGGGGCGATGGGCAGAATTCCTCCTCAAAGCATAGAAGCTGAACAATCCGTACTGGGATCAATGCTGATTGATAAGGAAGTAGTGCCTGTAGTAATGGAAGTTTTGAAACCGGAGGATTTTTACAGGCCGGACCATAGAGCGATATACGAGATAATTATAGAATTGTTTGACAGAGCACAGCCCATAGATTTAATCACTGTTGCCGAGCGGTTAAAGCTTCATGGAAAGCTGGAATTGGTAGGCGGACTCGAGTACTTGACAAACATAGCAACAGAAGTACCTACAACTGCGAATGTAAAGAACTATGCAAAAATAGTTGAAGAGAAATCGCTTCTCAGGAAGCTTATAAAAGCTTCTTCGGATATTGTTGATCTGGGTTTTAATGCGTCGGAAGAAGTATCGTATATCCTTGATAAAGCAGAGCAGAACATATTTGACATTTTGCAAAAGAGAAGTACACAAGGGTTTGTGCCTATAAAGGATGTACTTGTTGATACCTTCAATAGGTTGGAGGAATTATATAATAATAAGGGAAATATAACCGGTATACCCACCGGCTTCGTTGATCTTGATTTCAAGACTGCAGGACTACATAATTCTGACCTGATATTAATTGCTGCCAGACCTGCTATGGGAAAGACCGCATTTGCATTAAATCTGGCGCAATATGCAGCGGTTCACGGACATGTGCCGGTGGCTGTATTCAGCTTGGAAATGTCCAGGGACCAGCTTGTAAACAGGATGCTCTGCAGTGAGGCGATGGTTGACAGCAACAGAATGAGAACCGGAAATCTGGAGGACAATGACTGGCAAAAGGTTGCAAAGGCTTTGGGGCCTTTATCCGAGGCGCCGATTTTCATTGATGATACCCCAGGTGTTTCAATCACAGAAATAAGAGCAAAGTGCAGAAGGCTCAAGCTTGAGCATAATCTGGGTCTGGTTGTGATAGATTATTTGCAGCTAATGCAAGGCAGCAAATCAAAGAGTGATAACAGACAGCAGGAGATATCAGAAATATCCCGTTCGCTCAAAATATTGGCAAAGGAGATAAATATTCCTGTAATATGCTTGTCACAGCTTAGCCGTGCCGCTGAAACCCGTACCGACCACAGACCGATATTGAGTGACTTGAGAGAATCGGGAGCTATTGAGCAGGATGCAGATATAGTTATGTTTATATATAGAGATGACTATTACAATCCTGAAACAGAGAAGAAGAATATTGCTGAGTTAATAATAGCCAAACATAGGGGCGGTTCTACCGGAACAGTAGAGTTGGTATGGCTTGGTCAATATACTAAATTTGCGAATTTGGAGAAATTCAGACAGTAAAATTGCGAGGAAGTCATGCTTCTACAACAGGTATTAAATACAATTTTAAAGAATAAACTTATTGATTATGGAGAAGGTATCGTTGTAGGAATATCCGGCGGATATGACTCAGTGTGTCTGCTCCATATATTGTATTCAATTTCATCTGAGCTAAATATCAAAATTTTTCCTGTACACATAAATCATATGCTTAGAGGTGATGAAGCTCTCCGGGATGAGAACTTTGTAAGAGAATTTTGCTCTTCACTCGGACTGGAAGCTTACGTTAAAAAAATAGATATTGCTCAAAAAGCCAAAGATTATAAAGTATCCATAGAAGAGGCAGGAAGAGACGCACGATATGAGGAGTTTCAAAAGGTTGCGATTGCTAACGGAGCATCTAAAATAGCTGTTGCTCACTCCAAAAACGACCAGGTTGAAACTATTTTGATGCGCATCTTCAGGGGTACAGGACTGGAAGGTCTCAGAGGTATGGAATACCAGAGAGATAATATCATAAGACCGCTTCTGGACACAGACAGATCACAAATTGAGAAATATGTTAATGAAAACGGTTTAAAGGCTATTATTGATAGTTCGAATCTTCATACCGACTATCTCAGGAACCGGGTAAGATTAAATGTTATACCTGAAATAAACTCCAGTATGGGCTTTGATATTACTGAAAATATCTTGAGATTATCAAAAATAGTAGTGACAGATGACGATTTTTTACGATATAATTCTGAATTATACTATAAGAAAGCTATTATTGATAAGGGAGATTTTTATGTAGAAATGGACTGCCAAATGCTGCTTCATATGCATCAGGCTATGCGGTCCAGAGTTCTGAGAAATGCAATTAGCGACGTTTGTAATACTTTAAATGGTATAGGGCTTGTTCATATTGACAGCATTATTTCTCTTTTGGAAAAAGGACAAACAGGAGCCAGAGTTGATTTGCCGCAGGGCATTAATGTTGTAAAGTCGTACACATCGTTAATTATAAAAAAACAGCAAGAAATTAAATCAGAAAATTTTGAGTATGTTCTGAACCTGCCCAGTAATACATTCTTATCACTGGACACTAATGTAAAGGAAGTTAATGCAGTCCTTAAATCTGAAACGTTTTATTTTGAGCAGCGTAAAGCTCGTGACGAATTTATAAAAAAAAGTGAAAATGTTTATACTAAGTTTATTGATTTACAAAAGGTAAAAGAAAAAAATGCCGATATAATAATAAGAAACCGGCGAAATGGAGATATTTTTAAGCCTAAGAATTCAATCGGAACAAAAAAGCTTAAAGAATATTTTATAGATAATAAAATACCTAGGGAGAACAGAGACAGAATCCCTTTAATAGCCATAGGAAAAGAAATAATTTGGATAGTAGGAAATAAAATCAGTGATAATTATAAAGTAACTGAAAATACTAATTCTGTATTAATGATTACTTTTACTTATAATAAAACATATTAAGTAACACGGGACAATATTTAAGGGGGATTTATTGAAATGGACGTAGTTGAACGCGTTTTAATCACTAAGGAGGAAATTGATAAAAAGGTTGCAGAACTGGGACAGCAAATTTCCAGAGACTATGAAGGAAAAGAATTAATTGTAATAGGTGTCTTAAAGGGCGGAGTTATTTTTCTTTCAGACCTGGTAAGGAATATAAATATTCCTTTATACTTGGATTTCATGTCTGTATCCAGTTATGGGGACTCATCAGAATCATCCGGTGTTGTTAAAATAAATAAGGATGTTGATACCAATATTGCAGGAAAGCACGTGCTTATTGTTGAGGATATAATTGATACAGGCTTAACCTTGAATCACTTGACAGAACTGCTTAGTACAAGAGGTCCTTTAAGCATTAAAATATGTGCAGCCCTAGACAAGCCATCAAGAAGAAAAGTAAACATTAAGATTGACTATAAGGGAATTGAAATACCAGATGAATTTGTAATCGGCTATGGATTGGATTATGCCGGAAAGTACAGAAATTTACCTGAGGTTTGCGTGCTAAGAAAAGATGTATATTTAGGAAAATCTAAATAATAACCTCATATTTTGCAAAATAATATTTTTGGTGAGGTAATGCTGTTTATTGTGTTTTATATTTGTATATGCTAATATAATATATACTGTACAAGAATTGGAATAATAAGCTAAACAGTAATTTGTTTGTTTTAGATAATTGATAAATTGGTATTTATATTAGAAGTTAGCATGGCACTGATGGTAAATATAAGGAGGGAGATATTTGAAATATTTTAAAGGTATCAGTTTTTATATAATAATTTTCATAATTATTTTAGTAATAATAACGTTTTATACCGCATCGGATAACCCGCCCAAAATGGATTATTCGGCATTATTAACACAAATTCAGGATGGCAATGTAAAGACTATTGACTTGCAGACAGATACTGCTACGGTTGAGCTTAGAAAGCCATTGGCAGAAGGGAAAACAACCAAGTATATCGTAAATGTTCCTCCGGATGTTACTTCAGCTTCAGAGCGTTTTACTAAAGCCCTGGATGAAAAAAAGATTGATAATTATCGTGTAACTCCGCCCCCACAGGCACCATGGTGGGTAGCGATATTGCCGACAGTTGGTTTTGTAATAATACTTATATTAATATGGTTTTTCTTTATTCAGCAGTCCCAGGGCGGAGGCGGCGGTGGAAACCGCGTAATGTCTTTCGGTAAAAGCCGTGCGAAAATGACCGTTGATGATAAAAAGAAAGTTACCTTTGATAATGTAGCAGGTGCTGATGAAGAGAAGGAAGAGCTTGCAGAGATTGTTGAATTCCTTAAAGCGCCGAAGAAATTTGTTGAGCTGGGAGCCAGAATCCCAAAAGGAGTTCTTTTGGTAGGACCTCCGGGTACAGGTAAAACTCTTTTGGCCAAAGCGGTTTCAGGCGAGGCAGGAGTTCCCTTTTTCAGTATAAGCGGTTCTGATTTCGTTGAAATGTTTGTAGGTGTCGGTGCATCCCGTGTACGTGACCTCTTTGAACAGGCTAAAAAGAATGCACCATGTATTGTATTTATAGATGAAATTGATGCAGTTGGACGACATAGAGGCGCAGGACTCGGTGGCGGACATGATGAAAGAGAACAGACATTGAATCAGTTGCTTGTTGAAATGGATGGTTTTGGCATAAATGAGGGAGTTATTATCCTCGCTGCTACCAACAGACCGGATATACTTGACCCGGCACTGTTAAGGCCAGGGCGTTTTGACAGAAGAGTAGTTGTTGGACTACCGGATATAAAAGGAAGAGAAGCTATTTTAAAAGTTCACTCCAGAGGGAAGCCTTTGGGAGAAGATGTTAAGATTGACGATCTAGCAAGGATTACACCGGGCTTTACAGGTGCTGATCTCGAGAATTTGCTTAATGAAGCTGCTCTATTGGCGGCAAGAGCGAATAAGAAAAAGATAAATAACGAAGAAATTAAGGAAGCAGCATTTAAAGTAATGATGGGACCTGAGAAGAAGAGCCGCGTAATGAGTGAGAATGACAAGAAGGTCACTGCGTTCCATGAAGCAGGGCATGCAATAGCAATTAAGCTTGTATCTTCAAGTCAAAAGGTAGACAGAGTATCTATTATTCCGGCAGGCATGGCTGGTGGCTACACAGCCAGTAGACCTCAGGAAGACAAGAGTTATCATACCAAGTCTCAGCTTATTGAAGAGATAATAATTGCTTTAGGCGGAAGAGCTGCTGAGGAAATAACCTTGGACGAGATAAGCACAGGTGCCTCCAGTGACTTGAAAAAGGTTAATCAAATTGCCAGAAACATGGTTACTAAGTATGGTATGAGCGATAAGCTGGGCAATATGATTTTCGGCAATGAAAATGATGAGGTTTTCCTTGGAAGAGATTATGGACATACCAGCAATATTAGTGATGAAGTAGCAGGTATAATTGATAGCGAGGTAAAAAGGATAATTGATAACGCTTATGAAAGAACGTTATCGTTGTTAAGGGAAAATATCGGAAAACTGAATAAGCTTGCTGAAGTACTTCTTGAGAAGGAAAAGGTTGAGGGTGTAGAATTCGAGGAGATTTTCTCCGGTACTCCTGCACTTGGATCAGCTGATCAGGTACCGGAACTGGAGTAATAAAGGCAGGACACAGGAGTCAGAACTCAGGAGAAGGAAAGCGACTTCGTCGGCTTGGAATGAATTAAATGCATAAAGGATGGGGACGGTATTGCAGATGCAAAACTGTCCCCGTATTAATATACAGAGGGAGAGAACTACAATGGAAATACAAGTAGGTTTAGTGGGAAATTCGGAAGTCTTGGTGGATGAGAGTAATACAGCTAAAGCTGTTGGCAGCGGAGGTTTGGAAGTTTTTGCAACACCGGCTATGATTGCACAAATGGAAAAGGCAGCTATGAACGCTTTGAATGAATTTTTGCCCGAAGGAAGTTCTTCTGTTGGAACTATGATAAATGTCAAACATATAGCTGCGACTCCTTTAGGAATGAAAGTAACAGCTCAGGCAACTCTTGTGGAAGTCAATGAAAAAAGATTACTTTTCAAAGTAGAAGCGTTTGATGAAAAAGGTAAAATTGGTGAGGGTGACCACGAAAGATATATTATTAATATTGAAAAGTTTATGACGAAAGTAAACAGCAAAAGGGCTTGACTATATAGAAAAAGTATGTTTAAATAAAAAAACAAGTTAATATTTTTCCTTATCAAGAGAGGTGGAGGGAGTGGGCCCTATGAAACCCGGCAACCAGCATTTGCATGGTGCCAATTCCTGCAGGCTATGCCTGAAAGATGAGGGGTGATCATAAAGAATGACAAACCTCGTAAGAGGTTTTTTTGTTTATTAAAAGATTTATATATACCAAATAGGAGGTAGATTTTTATGTCAAAGAGATTATTTACATCTGAATCAGTAACTGAAGGACATCCTGATAAAATCTGTGACCAGATATCTGATTCTGTACTTGATGCAATTTTAGAGCAAGACCCAAATGCAAGAGTGGCTTGTGAAACAGCAGTAACAACAGGTATGGTTATGGTAATGGGTGAGATTTCAACCCAGTGCTATGTGGATATACCTAAAGTTGTTAGAAACACAATAAGAGAAATAGGATATGACAGAGCAAAGTTTGGATTTGATTGCGATACATGCGCAGTTTTGACTTCTATAGATGAACAATCAGCCGATATAGCACTTGGAGTTGATAAGGCACTTGAAGCAAAATCCGGTGAAATGAGCGAAGAACAGATACAAGCAATAGGTGCCGGTGACCAAGGAATGATGTTTGGCTTTGCATGTGATGAAACTCCGGAACTTATGCCAATGCCAATTACTCTGGCTCATAAACTTACAATGAAGCTCAGTGAAGTAAGAAAGAATGGAACTGTTGACTATTTAAGGCCAGACGGCAAATCCCAGGTTACTGTTGAGTATGATGGAGACAAGCCTGTCAGAGTAGATACAATTGTTATCTCAACACAGCACGGTGCAGAAGTTAGTCATGAGACAATTGAGAAGGATATTATGGAGTATGTAATAAAGCCTATTATCCCTGCTGATTTGCTGGATTCCAACACAAAGTATTTCATTAATCCAACAGGAAGATTTGTAGTGGGAGGTCCCCAAGGGGATTCCGGTCTTACAGGCAGAAAGATAATCGTTGACACATATGGCGGATATGCTAGACATGGCGGCGGAGCTTTTTCAGGAAAAGATCCGACAAAGGTTGACCGTTCTGCAGCTTACGCAGCCAGATATGTTGCAAAAAATATTGTTGCAGCCGGAATAGCAAGAAAGTGCGAGGTGCAGTTGGCGTATGCAATCGGTGTAGCAAAACCCGTTTCAATACTGGTCGATACCTTTGGAACAGCATTAATTCCAGAGGAAAAGATTTCAGAATTGGTTAACAAGCATTTTGATCTTAGACCAGCTGCAATAATTAAGACTCTTGATTTGAGAAGACCAATATTCAAGAAAACTGCTGCTTATGGACACTTTGGAAGAAATGA
>CAYQCA010000082.1:0-15311 GCA_964415835.1 uncultured Clostridium sp.
ATTCGTGGGAGGATAGTTTGTTTGATATACAGGAAGAATTAAAAAAGTTGCCGGATCAACCCGGCGTATATATAATGAAAGATGCTAATGGTATTGTCATATATGTTGGAAAGGCTGTTGTCCTTAAAAACCGTGTGAGGCAGTATTTCCAGCAATCTTCAAACCATCCTCCAAAGGTTTTAGCGATGGTTTCAAGAATAAGCGAATTTGAGTATATAGTTACGGATTCTGAAGTTGAAGCCTTAATGCTGGAATGCAATCTTATAAAAAAATATAAGCCGAAGTATAATATCCTGTTAAAGGATGATAAACATTATCCATATATCAAGGTAACATTAAATGAGCCATATCCAAGGCTTTTGAAAACAAGAAGAGTAGACAAGGATGGAGCAAAGTATTTCGGGCCGTATTCCAGCAATTATGCCGTTAATGATGCAATTGATACGTTAAAAAAACTATTTCCTTTAAAGACCTGTAATAAGAATCTTCCCAGAGATGTAGGAAAAACACGTCCATGCCTTAATTACCATATGAAACAATGTTTAGCTCCCTGCCAGGGAGAAGTAAACAAAGACGAATATAGAGAAATGATGAAGAAAATTTGCCGCTTTTTGGGGGGACAGTATAACGAAATACTTGATGACCTAAAGGCGCAGATGGGAACTGCTGCTGAACAACTGGAATTTGAAAAAGCAGCTCAAATAAGAAATAAAATCAATAGTATAATGCAGCTTTCAGAAACACAAAAGGTGCTGTCCACAGATGGACAGGACAGAGATGTGATAGGCTATGCACAGGATGCAACCGATCTGTGTATACAAGTCTTTTTTGTTAGAAGTGGTCGTGTTGTAGGCAGGGAACATTTTATATTTGAGGGTGAAGGTAGTGAGGAAATCAGCTATTCACTTTCAACATTTATAAAGCAGTTTTATAATACTGTTCAATACGTACCGCATGAGATAGTACTTCAGCATGAAGTAGAGGATAATGAAATAATCTCGGAGTGGCTCACAAACAAAAGAGGTTTTAAAGTGACACTGAGAGTTCCACAAAGAGGGGAACTGGTCAAACTGGTTAAGATGGTAGCCCAAAATGCTGAAATATCGTTGAAACTCAATAAAGAGAGACTGCAACGTGAGGGTACAGTTCATACTGAGGGAATTCAGGAATTGATAAAAGTGCTTCAACTGGATGAAGCACCGAATAGAATTGAATCCTATGATATTTCCAATACAGGGTCATCTGAAATAGTTTCATCTATGGTTGTTTTTGAAAATGGAAGACCTGCCAGACAAGAATACAGGAAATTTAAAATTAAGTCGGTAACTCAGCAGAATGACTACGCGAGTATGCAGGAAACCTTGTTCAGAAGACTTAACAGAGCAAGAAAAGAACACGAAGAAAACTCTGAGAACCCCAAATTCTCAAAATTACCTGATTTAATACTGGTAGACGGTGGCCTGGCTCATGTAAGTGCTGCTCAGCAGGTAATTGATGAACTGGGCTTTGATATAAAGATAAGCGGCATGGCAAAGGATAGTCACCACCGAACCAAGTCACTGGTTTACAAGGGTAATGAATATGACTTATCAAATAATATGCCGCTGTTAAGATTAATAACCGAAATACAAGATGAAACTCACAGAGTAGCGGTAGAATATAATAGAAAGCTCAGAGAAAAGAGATATACGCAATCAGAGCTGGATGAGATTGAGGGAATAGGCGATACCAGAAAGAAGGCATTAATCAGACATTTCAGGTCGGTTGCTGCAATAAAAAAAGCGGATGTTGCAAAGCTTCAGGAAGTAAATGGTATAAGTGAAAAGGTAGCAAGAAAAATATTTGATTATTTTAATGGGGAGTAGTTTTTATGTCAATCTATACAATTGCTGATCTGCACCTGGCCTTGGGAATTGATAAACCAATGGACATTTTCGGAGGCAGATGGTCAAATTATATGGACAAGCTAAAGAGCCAATGGGTAAACCTCGTTCGTGGCGAAGACACTGTCATTATACCCGGTGATATTTCTTGGGCAACTTATCTGGAAAACGCTTATGAAGATTTCAAATATATTGATGACTTGCCTGGAAACAAGATTATTTCCAAGGGAAATCATGATTATTGGTGGACAACTTCGTCAAAGCTAAATAAGTACTTGAAGGAAAAAGAAATTAAAAGTATTTCATTTATGCACAATAATTCTTTTAGTGTAGAGGGTTATTCCATATGCGGGACCAGAGGGTGGAAATGTCCAGGTGACGAAGATTTTAAAAAAGATGATGAAAAAATATATAACCGGGAAATTGACAGGCTTGAATTGTCTATAAAGTCAGCCCGGAGTCTCGGGAATGATTCAATACTTGTTTTTATGCACTATCCGCCTGTAACTTTAAAAAGCCAGTACACAGGTTTTATTGATTTAATGAGAAAATATGACATATCGAAGTGTTTTTATGGACATTTGCATGGTGATGGAATAAAAGGTGCGATTGAGGGCGAATACGAAGGTATAACACTAAAACTGGTATCGGCAGATTATTTGAACTTTGAGCCTGTAAAGGTCATTTAATAAATTATTATTAAATTCAAGTTATAGTTGGAATTATTATAATATTTATGGTATAATCTAAGGGTTAATTTTTAAATAGTAAATTAATACAAAAAATATAATCAAAACTAAATATCGGGAGGAAGTTTATTAAAATGAACGTTAAAATTGAAAATGTAGAAAAAAACGTTGTACAACTGGAGATAGAGGTTGATGCAGCTAAATTTGAAGAAGGTATGCAGCAATCATATAAAAAGAATGCATCCCAATTCAATATTCCGGGTTTTAGAAAAGGAAAAGCTCCAAGAAATATTGTTGAGCGTTATTATGGTGAGCAGGTATTATATGATGATGCAATAAACATTGTTTGCTCCGAAGCATATGATAATGCTGTTGAAGAAAATAATTTGGAGCCAGTGGACAGACCTGAAATCGATATAGTTCAGATTGGTAACAAGCAGAACTTAATATTTACTGCTAAAGTTACAGTTAAGCCTGAGGTTGAGCTCGGAGCATATATGGGCGTTGAAGTTGAAAAGACTGAAGTCGTTGTTACCGATGAAGATGTAGAAAAGGAATTGGCAAAGGTTGTAGAGAAGAATTCACGTCTTATTTCAGTTACAGACAGACCTGTTCAATCAGGAGATACTGCAGTAATAGATTTTGAAGGTTTTATCGACTCAGTTCCGTTTGAAGGCGGAAAGGGCACGGACTACAATCTTGTAATCGGTTCAGGATCATTTATTCCAGGATTCGAAGATCAATTGATCGACAAAAACATCGGTGAAGAAGTAGATGTAAATGTAAATTTCCCTGAAGAATACGGCAAGGAAGAATTAAACGGTAAGCCTGCGTTATTCAAAGTTGTTATCAAGGAAATAAAAGTTAAAGAACTACCAACTGTTGATGACGATTTTGCAAAGGATATCAGCGAATTTGATACACTAGAAGAATATAAGAACGACTTGAGAAGTAAATTGGAACATACTGCACAGCATAAAGCAGAACATGAAAATGAAGATAAAGTTATCAAAAAGATAGCTGACAATGCAATAGTTGAAATACCTGCTGTAATGGTTGAGAAACAAATAGATGCCATGGCAAGAGATTTTGATATGAGACTTCGTTATCAGGGATTGGATCTACAAAAATACCTGGAAATAATGGGTATGGATTTTGAAGGCTTCAGAGGACAGTTCAAAGAAAGAGCAGAAAATGAAGTAAAAGTTCAGCTTGTAGTTGAGAAAATCAGCAAGGTGGAAAATGTAGAGGTTTCTGATGAAGAGGTTGAAGCTGAAATCGTTAAGATGGCTGAACAATATAAACAGCCGGTTGAAGACCTTAAAAAATCCTTGAGACCTGAAGATCTCGAATATGTAAAAAATGATATGGCATTTAGAAAAACTATAAAACTTTTAGTTGAAAATGCAAAATTGAATTAAAAATTAAAATTAGTGGTATATATAATATATTGTTTTTATAACGAGGCAGGAGATGTCCCATAACCTCTGCCTCGTTGAAACGCTTAGAAATAAGAAAGTTTTTCTTCAGTTAAAAAATTTTCCTTTGAATCAAGGCGTTATAATATAGGGAAATAGATAATATTATATAGAGAGTTTTTGGGTAACATGAACTAACAAAAAACATATATTAATAAGGGAGGTAAGGTTATGAGTTTAGTACCTATGGTTATTGAACAGACCAATCGTGGTGAGAGGTCATATGATATTTTTTCCAGATTGTTAAATGATAGAATTATTATGTTGAGTGATGAGGTTAATGATGTTACTGCCAGTTTAGTTGTTGCACAGATGCTATTTCTGGAAGGGCAGGATCCTGATAAGGATATTCAGCTTTATATCAATAGCCCGGGAGGATCTGTAACCTCAGGCTTTGCGATATATGATACAATGCAATATGTTAAATGTGATGTTTCAACCATTTGTATGGGCATGGCTGCAAGTATGGGAGCATTCCTGCTGGCTGCCGGTGCAAAAGGAAAAAGATTTGCATTGCCAAATAGTGAAATAATGATTCACCAGCCTCTTGGTGGTGCAAAAGGTCAAGCTACCGATATTAAAATACAGGCTGAGCAGATTTTAAAAATCAAGGATAAATTAAATAGAATACTTTCAGACAGAACAGGTCAGCCACTGGATAAAATTAAAGCAGATACAGAAAGAGATTTCTATATGTCTGCTGAGGAAGCTAAGGCCTATGGGTTAATTGATGAAATCATGGAAAGAAGAAAATAATTGAGGTGCAATGATGACCAGATATGATGAGAAGAAGCAGTTAAAGTGCTCTTTTTGTGGTAAATCTCAGGAACAGGTAAAAAGATTGGTCGCAGGGCCCGGTGTTTATATATGCGATGAGTGTATAGAACTGTGTTCTGAGATAATCGAAGAGGAATTTGAAGATACAAAAATTGATGCAGATGTTAGTGAAGTGCCAAAGCCTAAGGAGATAAAGGACATTCTTGACCAATATGTTGTAGGTCAGGAAGTGGCTAAAAAATCACTTGCTGTTGCTGTTTATAACCATTATAAGAGAATTAACAGTGATGTAAGGACCTCTGATATCGAACTTCAAAAAAGTAATATAGTTATGCTTGGTCCTACCGGTAGTGGTAAAACTTTTCTGGCACAAACACTTGCTAAAATACTGAATGTTCCTTTTGCCATAGCTGATGCTACTTCTCTCACTGAGGCAGGTTATGTAGGAGAAGATGTTGAAAATATTCTTCTCAGATTAATCCAGGCAGCAGATTATGACATTGAAAAAGCTGAAAAGGGTATTATATACATCGATGAAATTGATAAAATAGCCCGTAAATCAGAGAATCCATCCATTACCAGAGATGTAAGCGGTGAAGGGGTGCAACAAGCCCTCCTGAAGATTCTTGAAGGAACATTGGCTTCTGTTCCGCCACAGGGAGGAAGGAAGCATCCACACCAGGAATTTATTCAGATTGACACTACCAACATACTATTTATTTGTGGTGGTGCATTTGATGGTATTGATAAAATAATTCAAAACAGAATAGGCAAAAAGTCACTTGGTTTTGGAGCAAAAATAGAGAGCAAAAAGGATAAGGATGTTGGTGAACTGTTAAAGGATATTCTTCCGCAGGATTTATTGAAATTCGGATTAATTCCTGAGTTCGTAGGAAGACTTCCGATAGTTGTTACACTACAGTCGCTTGATAAGAATGCTCTTGTTCAGATATTGACAGAACCAAAGAATGCATTGGTAAAGCAGTATCAAAAGCTATTTGAGATGGACGACGTTCTTCTGGAAATACAAGACGAAGCTCTTGAACTTATTGCTGAAAAGGCAATCGCAAGGAATACCGGTGCCAGAGGCCTTCGTGCGATTCTGGAAGAATTGATGTTGGGTGTAATGTATGATATTCCTTCGATGACGAATGTTGAGAAGTGTATCATAACTAAGGATGTAGTTGACAAAAATGCCGAACCTGAACTGATTTTAAATGAAAACCGTAAATCATTAAAAAAAGGCTCAAAAAAAGCGAGAATAAAAAAAGAATCAGTATCATAAAAAAACAACTCCCAAACGGGAGTTGTTTTTTATGATACTGATTCCAGAAGTATAGAAGTATAGGAGTTCAGAAGTACAGAAGATGGAAAGCTAGCTAAATTTAGCTCGGCGTATGCCGAGCTTTATAAAAACTTGAATTGATGGGTTTTTCAGAAGGATATTTTATCTAATTTTAATAAATAATTAACTTTTATCTTTTAGTAGCATTAACACTATACATGTCAATTGGCAAGCTTGGTAGAAATAATTGCTTGAATTAGTTGGTGAAGCGAATGATTTTTTACTGGAAAACGACAGGACGTCGTTTTAGGCGACACTATGAGCCAAGGATGGCGAATGTGCGCGACGGTAAAAAAGGATTCGATGAACCGTTATTAATTCAAGCAATTTATTTCGTGAGCGCAGATCAATTGACATGCATAGTGTTAATCTAATTAAAATGAATAAAAGTTAATTATTAAAATTGGATAAAATATTTCTGATTGTCAATAATATAACTTGTATGATTTATAGTTCATAAAGGCTTCAAGGAGGTAATAATGCTTACAACAACTTTATTTATTATACAGTTTTTTTTCTCGATCGTTATTGGCATATATTTCTTTTCACTTCTCAAAAATCAGCAAGGTAATAAAACTGCAATTGAACGTGAATCTAAAAAAGAGCTGGATAAGCTGCGTAAACTGAGAGAAATACGGTTAACAGAACCATTATCGGAAAAAACACGGCCTGCTGACCTGAAAGACATAGTAGGCCAGGAGCAGGGGATAAAAGCTTTGAGAGCAGCTCTATGCGGTACAAATCCTCAGCATGTTCTGATATATGGACCGCCGGGTGTAGGTAAAACTGCTGCAGCGAGAGTTATTCTTGAAGAAGCTAAAAGAAATGAGTGCTCTCCTTTTAAAAAAGAAGCCAAGTTTATAGAAATGGATGCTACAACACTAAGATTTGATGAAAGAAATATTGCCGATCCTCTTTTAGGCTCGGTTCATGATCCTATATACCAAGGAGCCGGAGCATATGGTGTGGCTGGAATACCTCAACCCAAGCAAGGGGCAGTTACAAAGGCCCATGGGGGAATACTGTTTATCGATGAAATTGGAGAACTGCATCCCATACAGATGAATAAACTACTGAAGGTCCTTGAAGACAGAAAAGTTTTTTTAGAGAGTGCATATTACAGCTCCGAAGATAGCAACATTCCATCACATATACACGACATATTTCAAAAAGGATTGCCTGCCGATTTCAGGCTTGTAGGAGCAACTACCCGTACTCCCGATGAAATACCTGCAGCGCTGCGGTCAAGGTGTGTTGAGATTTATTTTAATCCGTTAAGGGCCGATGAAATACGCATAATATGCGAAAATGCAGCATTAAAGGGTGGTTTCAATCTTCAGGAAGGTTGCAGTCAGCTGGTAGCAAAATATGCTCAGAATGGAAGAGATGCGGTTAATGTAGTTCAGATAGCCGGCGGAGTATCCAGGATTGAAGACAGAAAAAGTATTGAAGTAAAAGATATTGAGTGGGTTCTGGAGTTTGGACACTACAGCCCAAGAATAGAGAAAAAAGTCAACCCTGCAGGACAAATCGGTTGTGTGAACGGATTGGCGGTGTTTGGCAACAGCACCGGGATGGTAATTGATGTTGAGGTTACCGCTATGAAGGTAGCCCACGATATGGGCAATATTAAGATAACCGGTATAGTAGAAGAGGAAGAAACAGACAACAGAGGTCATAAGCTAAAGAGAACAAGCTCTGCCAAGGCATCTGTCGAAAACGTTTTAACTGTACTGAAAAGATATATGGATATTGATTTTAAGGACTATGAGATACACCTCAATTTTCCGGGAGGTATCCCGATTGATGGTCCGTCAGCGGGTATAACAATCGCTACAGCAGTGTACTCAGCGGTTAAAAATATACCTGTGGAGGGTGATTTGGCTATGACCGGCGAAATATCGATAAAAGGAAAGGTAAAGCCTGTTGGAGGTGTTGTAGCCAAAATTGATGCAGCACGAATTGCAGGTATAAAAAAAGTCTTTATTCCAAAAGATAATTATCAAGAGATATTTGAGGATATGAAAATAGAGGTCATTCCAATAGATGATATTGGTGAACTTATGAAGCATGTGTTTGATATAGATATAGCTGAAAGAAGAGATGATGTTACTACGAATAATACTGTTCCAATTTCGGTGCTTACAGCGCAAGGAACACAAATGTGAGAGTGCAAATGTCGATCGGCCAATACATTGATTTGTAAAAATGAATAATAGGACGGGTTAGTGCCATCTAATCCCGTCCTATTATTTGTGTGCGCACGCGTGGTGGATTTCCCGCTCTTCTGATTTCTGTCTCCTGTGTTCTATATTCTTCCCTATGCATATGATATAATATAAAAAGCATACAACTAAAAAAAGGTGACAACATTCGATGAAGAAAAAGACAATAAAAACGTTAGCAACACTTGTAACTGCAGCAGTAATTTTTGTTGGAAGCTATTTTTATCAAGGCAAGGAAAATGATTTAAATCCCGATACATATGCTCCGACAACAAGTGAAAGCAGCAAAACACAAGGTAGTATTACTACATTTCCGGATTCTATCATAAAAGCTGAAAAAGAAGGAATAGTACCTTTTGGCTATATAAATGCCAAGGTTACAAAAGTATCTGATGGAGATACACTACGCATAGAATATAACAGCCAGGAATATAAAGTAAGACTGCTTGATATTGACACACCGGAATCGGTAAAAGCAGGTGTTGAACCTCAGCCGTTTTCTGAGGAAGCATCAAACCTCACAAAGGAAAAACTGACAGGTGAAGAAGTAAAGCTGATATTTGAAAAGGATACAACAGACCAGTATGACAGACTGCTTGCGCATATTATTTTAAAGGATGGTACATATTATAACGCTACGATGGTGCAGAACGGATATGCCATATGTGTTTTTTATAATCCAAATACACTTTTAAAAGATTACTTTATTGAACTGCAAAACAAAGCAATTGATGAGCAAGAGGGGTTCTGGCAGCTGCCGGAAGACCAGCGACCGTTTATAAAAGATAGCGATGGAAAATTCATCGCAGCATATAAGCTGAAGAAAGAGGCAGCCTGACAATACAAAATTTGGGTCTTGGGGCCTACATTACTAGTAAAAATTTTCTATATCTTGAAAATGTATAGTTTGGTATTATAAATCTGAACATTAGCATTTCTCCTTTTAGGGGCATGGAGCTGTACGCTTCATGTTTTTTTTTGCAGTTTTTTCACATTTTCGCTTGATCAAAATTAACATAAGTTGCTATACCGTCATATTATGTATTAGGATAATTTGTCTCGAATTAACTTGAATAAGTTTGGAGGAAGTTTTATGCGTAATAGATGGAAAAGCCCGGTCGTGTGGGCAAGTATAGCAGCTGTTATTCTGTTTATACTTAAAACATATAATCTACTTGCACCAATAGGTCTTACGGAAGATAGCTTTAAAGAATTGACAACTCTAATATTTGCGGCATTAACTGCATTTGGAATCTTTAATAACCCAACTGACAAGGACAGGTTCTAGCTAATAGTCCTTGATAAAAAAGAAACATTAGTCTATGATAAATATAATGTTTACTTTTGTCGGAGGATTTAATGGATACTTTAATACTTGGAATAGAAAGCAGCTGTGATGAGACAGCTGCTTCAGTCGTTAAAAACGGCAGATATATTATGTCGAATGTGATATCTTCACAGGTTGATTTACACAAAAAATATGGTGGAGTTGTTCCGGAAATAGCTTCAAGAAAGCATGTTGAGCTGATAATTCCGGTTATCAATCAGGCACTGGATGAGGCTGGAGTTACATTGCCTGATATCGATGCCATAGGAGTGACATACGGACCGGGGCTGGTTGGAGCGTTGCTGGTCGGAATTACAGCAGCCAAGGCAATAGCATTTACAGCAAATAAACCTCTTATTGGAGTTCATCATATTGAAGGTCATATTTCCGCTAACTATTTACAATACCCTGAACTGGAGCCTCCATTTATCTGTCTTGTGGCATCAGGAGGACATAGTCATATAGTAAATGTAAAAAATTACGATGAATTTGAAATATTGGGTCAGACAAGAGATGATGCAGCAGGGGAGGCCTTTGACAAAATTTCCAGAGCTATAGGCTTAGGTTATCCTGGTGGTCCGCTTATTGATAAATTTGCACAGCAAGGCAATAGTAAAGCAATACAGTTCCCAAGAGTACATTTTGACGACGGATCTCTGGATTTTAGTTTCAGCGGATTGAAGACTGCTGTATTAAACTACCTGAACAGAATGGAGCAAACGGGTGAGAAAATTAATATTCCTGATGTAGCAGCAAGTTTTCAGCAAGCCGTTGTGGATGTTTTAGTAAAAAATACAATATCTGCAGCAAAGCAGAAGGGAATCAACAAAATTGCATTAGCGGGAGGAGTAGCCGCAAATTCTCAGCTTAGAAGAGATATGAAAAGCACTGCAGAAAAACATGGGATTGAAGTAATGTATCCTGGACTTGTTTTATGCACGGATAATGCCGCTATGATCGGATGTGCAGCATATTACGAATACGTTAAAGGCAAAAGAGCAGAATTGGATTTAAATGCAATTCCCGGATTAAGGTTAGGATAAGTTATTCACAGGCTGTTCATAGTTTCTAAAATTGCTCTTACCCTTTGATATCGGTATATAGAAGGTTTTGATGCAATTTGGCAGTTAATGTAATAAAATCTGTAAAGGCTTGAAATGACTTATTGACAAGGATGCGAATTAAAATTGTGAATAAAATCTATACGATTATTTGTGGATTTTGTGGAGATTTCATAAAACATGTAGAATACAGGCATCTTATGATTGTGGATAAAAATGTGGATAATGTGCATAAGTTTTATGACTTTTGGTTCTAACTATGGGGAAATTGAATAGAATAGATTTCATAAATAAGGGACATTCTCATTTGAGCTATGTCCCTTAAAATATCTACTTATTTGCAAGCATTTTATATTGATTATAATATTCTGTTACTTTCTGCACATAATCCTGTGTTTCAGTAAAAGGTGGGATGCCGCCATACTTTTCAACACTGTTTGGACCTGCATTATAGGCTGCCAGGGCCAGGTTTAAGTCACCGTTGAATCTGGTTAACTGATCCTTTAAGTATTGCGTACCTCCATTAATATTCTGGACTATATCAAAAGGATTTTTTACGCTAAGTGCATCAGCAGTATCAGGCATTAATTGCATTAAACCCTGTGCACCGGCAGATGAAATAGATTTAGGATTAAATGATGATTCCTGTTTCATAACAGCTCTTATCAAATCTTTATCTACTCCGTATTTATGTGCGGCATTATCGATTGCGGAATTTATAAGGCTCACCAGTTCTGTTTTATCACTGGGAATATATGCTGTAGAATTTGCCAGGTTCATTTGAGCTCTCAGGATATTATTTGAGCTGTTGCTACTCAGGCTCTGGAGAAGATCACTTAAATTACCGGAGTTCAAAATAGAAGTACTATCTCCGGTCAGATCACTTAATGGACCATCCAAACCAAGCAAGGAAGCGTCTGCAAGGTATTTCTCAAAGGGTATCTCCGAAGTACTGTCTGAATTATTAGTTTTCAGACCGGGTACAGAATTAGCTAATCTATCTTCTATTTCGGCCAGCTTTTGCCTAAAAATAGCATCAATGTCCAAATTCATTGCAACCTCCACTTTAAAAATAACGTATAAACTACATTTTATATCGGCAGAAGTCACAAAATGATTTATGGTAAATGCTCAAATTTTTAAGATTGTTTAAGATACTTCAATAAGCAATTTCTTTGAAAACTTTGAGCAGGTATTTCTTGTAGTACCATCAAATTCACGTGAAGAGAAAAGTTTGCATTGACCAAAATTCAAATTGGACGAATCCAGCGGAACGATAAAATATTCGCAATGAGTGCAGTTATAATTGCTTTGTTTTGAAGCAGAAGTCTCTGAATTTCCCTTATATTTTAAGCATATATAATCATGTGTGACTACTCCGTTATATTTGCAAAGAATATCTTTAGTCAAATGAAGAGATTTTCCCCGTTCACAATTGCTACAACACTTAACCTGTTTCATACTGGCCTCCGATGATATGTATATTGACATTATTATAACATTTATGTTTAATATAGGAATTAAATGGGAAATATACATTAAATTTTAAAAAAGTTATGCGAAAATTGCCTTCAAAAAAATATATTTCTAATGTATAATGAGACAATAGTCACCTACTAGTGACCATAGTCTCATTGAAACGCCGCTGATGTGAGTAAATTTTTCTACAATCGAAAAATTTACTATGAAATTAGGCGTTATAATAACCGATAAGTAAATTTGAGCATGTATAATTAGGAGCATACAATGAAAAAACCAATTATATTAAGGACCAGATATATTCCATTCGAAACAGTTGATATTTCCAGTGATGAGCTGCTTTACAGGGATGAAGAGATATTAATAACAAGGTGGAATGCAATTAAACCCAGAACTGATATCTCAGGCGGAATTTCGTACACGTTTTTAAAAGAAGGTATAAAGATAAGCCGGTTCTATGATGCAAATAAAGAATTTGCTTATTGGTACTGTGACATAATTGATGTTGAATATGACAGAACTTCTGACAAATATACACTAATAGATCTCTTACTGGATGTAAAACTAATGCCTGACGGAACTATGAAAGTTTTGGACGCTGATGAGCTTGCCATTGCGCTGGAGCAGGACCTGATCACGCAGGAACAAGCCTGTCGTTCATTGAAGAAGATGGATAAGATTTTACAAATGGTATATTCTAATAACTTCCCGCCGCAGCTTTGTCTGAATGAGAAGTATTGGGAAGTCTAAATATAAGTTATCATTTAAATCGGAATATAGCATAACTTGCAATTTACAAATGGCATACACAGGGGATGAATGGATGGATAAAATTATTGATTTGCACACGCATAGCTCAGCATCAGACGGCAGTATGACCCCGGCAGAACTTGTTGCCTATGCAAAATTAAAAGGACTTGCAGCAATAGCTTTAACCGATCATGATACTGTTGATGGTGTGAAAAATGCACTAGATGAAGGGGAAAGAATAGGGGTAGAGGTAATACCCGGTATAGAAATAAGTGTTGAATACAAGCCTGAAATGCATATTCTAGGGTTGTTTCCGGATAAAGATAAGTATGTAAAAATTAAAGAAGAGTTAAATGCTATCAAGACTGGAAGAGAACTTCGCAATAAGAAAATAATAAATAGACTGAACGAGCTTGATGTAGATATAACAGAAGAAGAAGTAAAGAAACTGGCAATCGGAGATATTGTAGGGCGCCCGCATATAGCCCGGGTATTGGTTGCAAAGGGCTACGCAAGATCAATTGATGATGCATTTGACAAATATCTCAGCAAAGAAGGCCTGGCGTACTTCAAAAGGTTTGAACTGCAGCCTAAAGACGGCATCAGGGCAATTAGAAGAGCAGGAGGTATTCCGGTTCTGGCCCATCCGGTTTACTTAAAACAGACCTATGATCAATTGGACAAGCTGATACCAGAGTTGAAGGAATACGGACTAATTGGAATAGAAGCTTACTATAGTGAGCATTCCAATGAAGACACCGGGAAATTTTTAAGACTGGCGATAAAACACAATCTTCTTGCCACCGGAGGCAGTGACTTTCATGGTAGTTTTAAAAGCGGAATTGAACTTGGTCGTGGCAGGGGAAATCTTAATGTGCCATATGAATTGCTGGAGAAGCTTAAAGCATTTTAACAAGGCTAAATAGAGCATAAAGCTTTATTAACAAGATAAACTGAAAGCATAGCGATACAGGGTCAAGGGCCGAACCTTGACCTTTAATATTTGGGATGCTATAATATGAAATGTCAGATAAATACTTTTGATTAAGAAGCCCTTACAAAGGGTTATTTTTATCTGAAATATATTTAGAAAATTGCAGTAAGGTGTGAAACATGGTAAAGGAAGCATTTAAAGTTGTTGCTCAAAACAAAAAAGCTCGTCATGATTACTTCATAGAGGAAACTATTGAAGCTGGTATAGTGTTGTCCGGAACTGAGGTTAAGTCCATCAGACAGGGCAAACTGAACCTGAAGGAAAGCTACGCTTCAATTGTTGACGGTGAGATAATATTGAGCGGGATGCATATAAGCCCGTATGAGCAAGGCAACATATATAACAAAGATCCTTTGCGTGACAGAAAGCTTTTGCTTCACAGATCAGAGATAAACAGACTGATTGGTCTGACTCAGCAGAAGGGATTGACTTTGGTTCCTACTCAGGCATATCTTAAACGAGGTATGGTTAAAATAGAGTTAGGAGTTGCACGAGGTAAAAAGTTGTACGACAAGCGTGATGATATTGCGGCACGTGATGCAAAAAGGGAAATAGACCGCAAGATGAAAGAGCAGTTAAGATAGGTAATGCGAAGTTTGAAACCGTAACTTCAGCGAGAAAGCTATGGCACATTTGCCAAAAACATATGGTTGAAGTTATCCGGTACAAATGTTAAGATGATATCTGGTTCTTGACAATTTAATATGGATTTACAAAAAAGCTTAAAAGCCCAAATGTGCTTGTAGATATTAATTGTCAGGCACAACAAAAACTTGATACAACAATTACAAAAGTTTTTACTTTTGCTAATTTTGTTTTATACATGGGGGCGTAATGGTTTCGACGGGATTGTTGAGACTTGATAAGCGGGTAGAGGATTCTCGTTGGCCTCTTAAAAAACGAGAAACTAAAATTAAACGCTAAAAACGATAATTTAAATTACGCGTTAGCAGCTTAATCGCTGCTAATCCGTCGGTCCGAGGTTTCTGCACCTTGGGGTGCCGGCGTCATTAAGTCAGGCCTTTTGCATAGGAAGGTTAAATGCTAGCACTGATTTGGCCGTAGCCTTGAGCCAAGTCGGATTTTAAGGCTACCAAGAGCGAAACCTAGCCAATGGGGGTTCGCTGGAGGGAAACGTAAGGTCATCGTCCCGCAAGGGAAACGTGGCTTTGCATAAGGCATAGGCTACACCCGTAGAAGTTCTTGAGGATATGGTTTCGGACAGGGGTTCGACTCCCCTCGCCTCCACCACAATTTGTCTGAAAAGCCTGATTACATCAGGCTTTTCAGCGTTTTAAAAGAG
>CAYQCA010000083.1:0-8649 GCA_964415835.1 uncultured Clostridium sp.
TTTATAAAGGTGTGAGAATAACTGCTACATCCACAGGCATTGGAGCTCCTTCTGCGGCGATTGCAATGGAAGAGATGTACCAGTGCGGCATGGAGGTTGCTGTGCGGATGGGAACTACTATGGGATTAAAGGATGACCTGCTTGGAAAGGTAATTATCCCAACAGGTTCAATGAGAGAGGAAGCAACAAGTAAAACTTATGTTCCTGTGTCATACCCGGCAGTTGCCGATATCGAACTGATTAACTGCATGAATAAAAGTACCCTGCAAAATGGACGTGAATATGTAAATGGTATCAGCTGTACTATGGATGGCTTTTACAGTCAAATGAGGGATTCACGACTGTCTGAAAAAATGCAGAGAGACATGGGTGAAACCTTTACAACTCTTAAAAAGTATAATGTTTCAGCTGTTGATATGGAATCGAGCTGTATGCTGGTATTGGCAAACCTGATGGGAATAAAAGGCTGTATTGTTACTATGACAACAGTTTTGGAGAACCTAAAGGATTTCCTTAAAGGCGAGGCGCGTAAAAAGTCCGAAGAAGACTTATGCAAGATAGCACTGGATGGAATTGTAATATACGATAAAGAGGTGTCAAATAAATGAGTAAATTAAATTTTAACGGAAAAGAGAATAAGTTTGTAATAGGAATGGTTCATTGTCTTGCGCTGCCGGGAACACCAGGCTTTTGCGGTGACATGAAAAAAGTAATTGACCAGGCTGTAAATGATGCTATAACCTTGGAAAAAGCAGGTATGGATGCAATTATAGTTGAGAATATGGGTGATGGTAATTTCGGAGTCAAGCTCGATATAGAGCAGACTTGCGCTCTTGCTGCGGTAAGTGCTATTGTTGCTCAGAATGTAAAAATTCCTATCGGAATAGACGCAGCCATGAATGACTATGAAACAAACTTCTCAATTGCAAAAGCGGTTGGGGCACAGTTTGTAAGAATTCCTGTTTTTGTTGATACTGTTGAATTCTTTGGAGGAATTATCAATCCTGTTGCAAGAGAGGCCCTGAAGTTCAGAAAAAATCTTGGAGCAGAAGATGTGAAGATACTGGCTGATATTCAAGTTAAGCATACCCATATGGTACTGACACATGTCAGCATTGAGGATTCCGCAAAAACAGCGGAAGCATGTGGAGCTGATGCCATTATCGTTACAGGAACACATATAGGTGTTGAAACTCCTATCGAAATCATTCAAAGAGTAAAAAAGGTTACAAGTATCCCTGTAATAGCAGGCAGCGGTGTAAAAACCAACAATATCAAAGAGCAACTGAATATAGCTGATGGCGCTATAGTAGGATCCAGTCTGAAAGAGGGCGGAAAGTTAAGTAATCCTATTTCTCTGGAACTGTGTAAGGACCTGATAGGTGCATTAAATGCGTAAATTTTAAGTAGAGGAATGTGAATATATATGATGAGACCAATGAAACTGGCTGGTAGTCAACTGATGTTCGGACAAGGTTGTCTTGCCCACCTGAAAACCTTAAATGGCAGTAAAGCTGTTATTGTAACAGGTGGCTCCAGCATGAAAAAGAGCGGAATGTTACAAAAGACTATAGATTATCTAAAAGAAGCAGGAATAGAAAGCGCAGTGTTTGAAGGTGTTGAGCCTGATCCACTGTTTAGCACGGTAATAAGAGGGGCAGAGCTTATGAAGCAGGAACAGCCCGATATAATAGTCGGATTGGGCGGTGGGTCTGCAATGGATGCTGCAAAGGCAATGTGGGTTTATTATGAACATCCTGAGCTGAAAACACTCAAAGATATTACATCTGCAAATCCATTTCCAAAGTTAAGAAATAAGGCCATCCTGGTTTGTATTCCTTCAACCAGCGGAACAGCAAGCGAAGTCAGCCGTTCTGTTGTTATAACTGAGGATAACACTCATGTTAAGTTTGGAATAGGCAATATGGAAATGATGCCTGACGTTGCTATTTGCGATCCCGAGGTCACTTTAACAATGCCTCCGAAAATAACAGCAGAAACAGGTATGGATGCTTTAACTCATGCTTTGGAAGCACTTGTATCAAACAGAGCAAACTACCTGAGCAATATATTGGCTAAAGATGCTATAAAGAATATTATAAATTATTTGCCAAAGGCTTATAACGATGGAAACAATATTAAATACCGTGAAGTTATGATTAATGCTTCAATGGTTGCAGGTCTTGCCTTCACTAATGTTTCTCTCGGTATTGTTCACTCCATGGCCCATACCTTGGGAAGCCTGTTTGGAGTTTCACATGGGCTGGCTGATGCTGTAATCCTTCCATATGTTATGAACTTTAATCTTGGAAATGATACTGCGAAGGCGGCATATGCAGAACTGGCTAAAGACCTGTGCAGGGAGGATCTAGTTAAGGTAGTTGAAGATCTTAATAAAACCATAGGTATACCAAAGAATTTTGCAGGACTGATTCCTGATAAAAACAAATACATGGAAAAACTCGATGAGATGGCACAGATGGCGTTAATCGACGGATGTACAAAAACTAATCCGGTTATACCGACTATAGATCAAATGAAAGAATTATTCGTAAAAGTATATGAAGCTTAATGGAGGAGTTATTAGTGAAATTAATTTGTTATTTATCAAATGGATACCCAACAATAGAGTCAAGTATTAAAATGGCTAAAGAGTACATTGATGCTGGGTGTGATATCATCGAAGTGGATTTCCCTTCGTCAGATCCATATCTGGAGGGCGAGCTTATTGCCAACAGAATGAAAGAAGCTCTTGTTGCTTGCAATGATTACGACAAGTACATGGAAGGAATCATAGAAATAAAAAACAGCAATCCAAATACAAAGTTTATTCTTCTTTCCTATGAAAATACTATGTTGGAGATTGGTGTTGATAAATTCATCAAGTTCTGCGTTGATAACGATATTAAGGACCTGATTTATGTAGGAAGTCATAATGAAGAGGTTAAGAATAAGCTGATTGAAAATGGCGTTAAAATCTCCTGTTATGTGCAATTCCACATGGACGAAGAGGAAGTCAAGGCAGCAGTCCAATCAAACGGATTCGTGTACATGCAGGCTAAGCCAACAACAAACAATATTAATCCCAAATACCCGACATTAAAGGATTGTATTGACTATTTAAAGAGCCTGGGAATCAAAAGAGAAATATATTGTGGAGTTGGAATATATGCCCCCGAAGATATAAAAATGGCTAGGGAAGCAGGAGCAGATGGAGTTTTTGTAGGAAGCACAGTATTGAAGCTTCATAATGATCTCCCTAAAATGAAAGAAACAATTGCATTGTTTAAAAAGACTTGTAATGAATAGCAATAACAAATGGGATGAACAAGACTAATTAAATAGTTTTGTTCATCCCATAGTTATATGATTCTTAATTTAGACGGCTGTTATATATGCTTTCTTTTAAATCAATTTTGATTTTTGCAGCAGCTTTTTAACAATTACGGCCACTTCGGCTCTTGTAATATTAGCTTTTGGAGCTATTGTGTTTCCGCTTCTGCCGGATATAATTCCGCTCTTTATACACTTTGCGATACTCTCTTTGGCCCAGTTTACAGCTTTGTCCGAATCAACGAAGCCTTGGAGAAGGTCTTCCAGCTCAGCACTGTCTACATCAACCTTTAAGCCGGTAATGTTCATTGCCTTTGCTATCATGGTCATAGCCTGTTCACGTGAAATAGTGTCCTGAGGACCAAATTTACCATTTCCATAACCGGATATAATTCCATATTGATATGCTGTCTCAATGTACTGGACATACCATTCGCCTTCTTTAACATCACTGAAAGGATTGTTCCCTGTACCTGGTTTGAGTCCCAATGCCTTAACCATGATTGCTGCAAATTCTGCTCTGGTTATGTCACGGTCAGGAGCGTACATATCATTTCCTACTCCTCCTACAACCATTCTGGAACCCATTTCATTTACTGCATCCTTAGCCCAATGTTTGTCAACATCTTTGAATTCAATCGGATGCCAGACAACTGAATAAGTACTGTTTGTAACGCTATTGATTTTTGCATAATATTTTCCGCTTATAATCGTTATTTTAGTCGGTACGTGTCTTACTGTTCCATCCGGTTCAACAACAATTCCTGTTGTTATTTTGCTTGGATCGACTCCATCAGGAATGGCAACGGTTCTTTCTACATATGCATTGAAGTGGCTGATTTCAACTGTTTTATTGTCAAAACTGCACTGAACATTGAAATCTACAGGAGGAACAACAATTGAGAATTCACCTTTTTTAGCGGAATTTTCAACTACTTTCACTGTGTCTGAAGTTGGGGTAGAAATTTGCACCTGTACTTTTATGTCTTTTAATTCAACTGAAGCTCCCAATTTCTGTGATACAGCATCAATGTTTATCTGTTGAGCCGGCAGAGTATATGCGGCTGTTCCGGTTTTGACCTCTAATACAGCCTGTTTGCTTTCCATGTTTTTGACCATCTGCCCGTTTAGTTCACCAACTACCACATCGGATTTGTCGTTTACCGGAATTGTAACTACTGCATTATTTCCTTCAGCTTCTAGTTTCTCTTCAAGCTTTTTCTGGTCAATTGTTACAGTTGTGACTGTCTTGTCTCCATCCTTCGAAGTTGTTCCTGCTCCGATATTTTCGGACTTTCCATTTACCAGTACAATGACTTCGTTTTGCTGTTGAGCATTATTACTGTTTGAGGTGGTGTTATTGATGATGCTCCATTTTGCATATACTATTGTATCTGCAGTAATAGCAGTATTTGCGAAGTCAAATTCGGTTGCAAAGGTATTGCTTGAAAACCATCCGGCGAAGGTGTAGCCGGTCTTGGTCGGGTCAGCTGGTTTAGTAGCTTTATTGTTGTACTCGATGGTCTGCTCGCTAACAGCAGAACCGCCGTCTACATTGAAGCTGACCTTGTAGCTGTTGATAGCGAAGTTTGCCGTGACTGACAGGTTATCAGTTACAGATTTATCAGTTCTCTTGGCAGTGAGAACACCATCACTCCAATTAACAAAGTGATAGCCTGTATCAGGGATAGCTTCTACTTCAGTGCCATCATTGCCATTTAATACTGTTTGGCTGGTACTGCCCGATATAGTGCCATTGCCTCCTGATGTATACGTAAGCGTATATTGTGCAGAAGTTGTGAAGCTTACGCTCTCGGAATAGCCGGTAACCAATGTATTCGGGGTCTGTCCACTGTTATGTGTCATTGCAAGCCTTAGTTTATATGTTTTGCCCGGTTGCAGGTTTACTACCACAGAAGTGCTGTTTGTATCAAGAGTATCTTGAATTGATGCCGTAGTCCAACTTAGTCCATTATCCTCTGACAGCTCAACCTTTATTGATTTAGCAGAATTAATGTACTTTTTTGCACCAGCAGAAAACTCGAGCGTTGGTGTAAGGGTATTAGTGCCTGCTATAGATAATAGCTGGGAATAATACACAAAGGCTTCATCGCTGTCATCCTGGTCAAGCTTCATAAAAATATCAGTTTGAGTATTTCCTGTGATTATATTTGAAGCTTTAATAGCTTCTCCAATTTTAAATCCGTTATCACTGGAATCCATCTGTATGCCATTAATAGTTAATAGCTTGCCCGGCGTAAAGGACTTCCAGCCTCCTGTAAGGTCAAGGCCTACGTCATTTCCCTCTATAGTATTTCCGGATATTTGGATTGATCCATTGTTGTAAGGAATCAATGCGATTCCGGAGCTAGTGTAGCCGCTTATAAGTTTACTGTCATAGCCGGTTATTGTGTTGTTTTCAATCGTACAATTTCCTCCATACAAAAACATTCCGTATTCGAATCCGTCAGATGCCCTTAGACGCTCTGGGTGATCAGTTCCGTTGAAAGTAGAGTTTTTTACCGTCATGCTGCTTCCATTGTATAAATGAACCGCATCACGGAAAGCGTTTGAGCTGTCAAATATACAGTCTGATATAGTCAGCGTACCGGTGCAGTTGTAGTCGGAATATACACCATAGCTCATATCGGAGTATGTAGCATAAAGCCCTTGATTTTCAGCAATATTATTATGCTGCATGAACTTTGAATTTGTAAACCAGAAATCCTTAAACGCAACATTGCTAAGATTGAGATTGCCCGAGTTACTTGCAAGAATTGCTGCAAATATACCTGTAAGTCCTTGAGCATTCTGAGTTGTCGCTTTATTTCTAAGAGTCAGGTTGTTTAATTGAAGGTCTCCGCCGTCCTTCACATTCCAGAAGATATTCCCTCTGTATCTTCTATTGCCATTTGCGTCAGGTAAACCAAGGTGATATATGGTTTGATTATCAAAACCCTGTCCAACTCCGTAAAGAACCTCAATTGTTGCACCGTTTCCATTGATTGTAAGAGTGCGGTTTATCTCAGCTCCGGAAATTTTATATATTGTACCGGAATTCAAGTTTATCGTAGAAACCGCAGGATCATTTATTGCTACCATAAGCTCGGATGAATTTGAGGCAGTAATTGTTGAGCTTGAATCAGGAATGACATTTACGGTGATTGTGCGTGTATCTGTTGATACTCCATCACTGACCTGAATTGTGAAGATGTCACTGCCTGTATATCCCAAGTCCGGAGTATAGGCAACTGGGCCGGGTACCCTTGTATCAAGGCTTCCTACAGTACCATTAATACCACCTGCACCGTTGGTGCTGCCTGTAACAGGGAATCCGGAAAGTGTTCCATGGCTTGGGCTGCTTAAAATACTCCAGGTCAAAGTTTGACCAACATCTATATCGCTGACATAGAGCTGATCACTCAAATCTGTGGCTTTAGAGTACTTAAGGACAGTCATGCTGGAAGTTCCACCTACAAATGCAGGTGCTGCTGCATATACTGTTACAGCATTGGAGACATTGCTCTGTACGTCATTTATAGATTGAATAACATAATAGCCGCTTCTGGGTGCAACATTCGAGAACACGTATGTTCCGCTGGTGACATTGCTTTCAGTCGCAACTGAATTGCCTAATGAATCATATAGGGTCACAGTTGCACCAGGATAGATGTTGCTTACTGCAACCTGCTTGTTCTCTCCGGTTATGGCAGGTGTACGCAGAGCCACTCCAAAAAACGGTGTATTTTCACTTTCTACACCATTTGCGTATTGTGTAACATAGAATCCGCTACTGTCAGGTTCAACATTTTCAAATCTAAAGGTACCATCTCCATTTGCTACAGGAGTGCTTGAGATTATACTATCACTTGCAACAGAGTAAAGCCTCAGTGTGGCATCTGCTGAAACATTGGATACATCAACATATTCTACACCGGATATTGCTACCGGTTTTCTGAAGGTAACACCTACAAATGTTGAATTTCCACTTTCCGAACTTCCGACTGTTTGGGTAACATAAAACCACAATTTGTTCGGCAATACATTTTCAAAGCGGTAAGTACCATTTCCTAAATCCTTGTAAGTACTTGAAACGAGAGCTCCATTTCCCGCATATAGCTTAAGTGCAGCCCCTGGTATAACATTTGTCACATCAATGTATTCCACTCCACCGGTTGCAGTTGGAGGCAGAAGGGATGCACGGTTGATGGATACCTTATAGTATATCTTTGTTCCGTTATCCGCTACAACCTTGATATATACATATGTTCCTGCTCCTGCTGTCAGGTTTATGCTACCTGCCTCTGGAGATGTAAAAGTACTATCCTGGCCGTAAAAGGTCACAGATGCTCCGGCGTCACTCTTTACAACATCCGCTAAAGCTACTGCTGTTACAGTGCTTGCTACATTTATTGATGCAGTTCTGGGTGTTGCCTCAGTACCTGCTTCCGTACCCGCTGCTATTGCCTGACCCAAAATACTGGAAAGTCGGGCATCCCCTTCCTTAGTGACGCTTCCGGTGTAATCCACCTTTACCATAAGGCGTATGACCTTTAAGGGGTTTCCTAAACAAGCTTCATTATCATACCACTCAATAATTCTGAATCTATCATCGGGGTCGACTAATTTACGGGAACCATCCGGTTGTCTTTCAGTAGCAATTTGGCTGTATATTGGCAAAAAGGCAAGGGTTTTCCAATACCCGTTGTCAAAAAAATCAGGGTCGTCTTTATGAGTGTTATAATAATCTTTCCCGTTCTGAACGGTTTCCTGATAATTTGGATTACCGTCAATCAACGAACTATCCAATACCTGAAGTACTTGTCCGTTTGGTCTCAAAGTCTTCACGGCCTTGGCTCCGCTAGGGGCTTTCCCGAAAATTCCAACCAGTCGGGTAATAGTGCCATTGTCAGGATTGCCGTTGTTTCCGTCTATAGCGTCGTAAACTGCACCTGAGTACAAGGCCGCACCCGATGCATATGTTGAATTTCTTATAGTTACGATACCTGGGGCTGTCAGTTCCCTGACATAAGTGTTAAATATGTTAGGCTCATTAACCAAATCCAGGTCTCCTGCAGATGCCAAAGTTCCGAAGAAGCTGCTGTTTGTGTAGGTAGTATAGCCTGATTTTGAAATGGACAAGCTATAAGAATCATATAAGTTCATTCCGCCCACCGTCAGAGTATACTTGCCTCCGGAATATACCACATTGCTTATTGTAGCAGTTGAACCTGGATTTGAAGCATTTGTTATTATAAAATTATCTGCATTTAATCCAATATCTGGCATTTCTACATCAATTGCGGTAATAATAGG
>CAYQCA010000083.1:8749-15111 GCA_964415835.1 uncultured Clostridium sp.
GGGTCAGCCGTTACCTTGACCATATACAAATTATCCCCGTCCTGTTTATTCTTAATGGAACGCGGGTTGCTGCCTTCCATCACAACAGAACCAATATTTCCGGTTGTAATATATATATCCTTGCCCATAACCGATGCTCTCTGTCCGGAAGCACCCTGTCCGCCTCGAACATATACATTCCCTGCATCGGAAGAAACTGTGACGGCTTTCCCCAGATATGTACTTACACCGTCATACCCAATCGCACGCAAACCAACACCGCCCAATCCGGTTGTGCCAGTTCCTCCGATTGCGGTTAAATCCGCACCGCTTCCGATAGTTATGTTTCCACGGTTGGTGAAGACAGCATGAGATCCATTTTCTGCTCCATTGCCGCCCATAGCTGTGGTTTCTCCTCCAGAGAAGTTAATATCTCCAAAGTCGCTGTATATGGCAATTGAAGGGTTTGTTTTTCCGTTGCCTCCAGTTGCAGCCACTGTACCACCGGTTATATCTATACTCTTTTCGTATGAAAAAATACCAGTTCCTCCGTACAGAGCAACACTATTACCGCCAATGGCTTTAACCGTTCCTCCGCTGATACGCAAAGCATTGAAGGCATATATTCCATCTCCGCCCTTGACAAGCTCAGCATCACCGCCGGTGGCGGTCACTGTGCCGCCTTCGATTGTAATATTGCCGCCCTTCGCATGGTCACTCGCCAAAAATGCAGCCTTGATGGCAGCGCTTGAATTGTAGTTTGTACCGTATGATACACCACTTGTGGCGTTGACAACACCACTTTTAATCAAAATACTGCCAAAGGCTACATCAATCCCACTGCCGCCTGAGTGCGTGAGGGAACTGCCGCCGGTGGCGTTTATTGTAATAGCTCCCTCAATGGTGAGTGAAGTCCCTCTCGAGGCCGCAGTGGAATAAATGCCTGAGCCGCCGTCAGTTCCGCTCACATCACCTCCACCGGTGGCATTTAAAATACCATCGCCGGTGATGACAAAATCCTGATCGTGATCGGATCTTATTCCGCATCCATACCCAGTTCCCTTTAAGGAACAAACACCGGTGATACTAATGCTCATAGTACCTGCACTGCCATCCGATTTTAACTGTAGTGCAGACCAATTTAACGGTGCCGTAATGTTCACATCGTTCAGGACCAGTGAGATATCGTTTGAAACAATAATACTCATGTTAGCACAGGCTACAGAATTGCCATCAATGGTAACTGCCGAACCATCTGTTGACTGTACTTCAATTTTGACGGCAGCCGTCGGTGCTTTGTGTATGGTAAGGGTATCGTTGGTGCCCGACAGTATAACAGTCTGGTCAGAGCCCGTCCAACTGTAACCGTTGCCGTTGATTTCATAGTCTGGAGTTGTCGGTGGCGTACCGATACCTGTGACGACACAGACCGCATTCACAGTACAGCTTATCGGGATGCTAAGCGTTGCTGTGGTTTGGCTGCTTGTTCCGGTGCCGCTCCATGCATAGGTATAACTGCCGGCGCCTGTTCCCGATGCCGTTATGGAAACAGTTTTTCCGGACATCACCCTGTCACCGCTGCTGATTGCCACGCCGTCCACTGACGCACCGACACTACTATCGGTGCTAGTTCCTGCTTTCGTCGCGGAAAAGCTTACCGTAAAGTATTCCAACGTAATGCTGCTGTTCGTATCGTTGACTGTAAGTGTTCTTCCTGTATCGACGCTGTTTATGTAGATAAAATAGCTTCCGGTTGGAACAGCAGCCTCATAAATTCCGGCTCCTATGTTCGGAACCGAAATAACAGAGGAATCCTTATGCAGTTCAATATTGCCTGTCATGTTCGCAAGCATGCCATCAATTAAGGTGCGGATTTGAGCGGTATAGGTAGTTCCCGCAGGTTTTACCGTAAAGCTCACGTTAAAGCTTTTTGATGTAACACTACTGCCCGAAACCGTTACCGTGGCTGTATAAGTGCCTGCCGACAATCCGGTTTTATAAATCACGTTGAAGCTTTGCTCATTGCCAGCTGTAATGTCCGTGATGGTGGTTTTAGAAAGTATAAAAGCGTCGGCATTGGTTCCGCTCAAAGCTATGTTGAGTGTGCCGGTAGCGGATGTACCTGTATTCTGAACACGAACAGAATAGGAAGGCTGTGCTGTATAGCCCGCGGTTGCGGCTTCAAAAACAAAGTCCGGGCTGGCAACTAGACTGATGCTGGGCGAGGCCGCCGCCACTCGGTTAAGGGTTACTGCATAATGTAATATGGTTGTTACATCCTGCGCAGTAACCTTTATGTATACCGTCGTGGCGCCGCCTGCGGTCAATGAAATGGAGTTGCCGTTTGTGATTTCCGATGAAAAGGCGGAATCGGAGTACAGGTTTACTGTTGCGGCACTGTTATGCTTTACAATATCCGAAACGGAAACGGAAGCCGCCGAGTTTGCCACCGAAATGCTTGCTGTTTTCGGTGCTGAGCTTGTTCCTGCTTCGCCGCCGGCCGTGATGGTTTGTCCCAGTATGCTGGTCAAGCCTGCGTCACTACTGGCGGTGACGATTGGTTCGCCGATTGTAAATTCGTTAAAGTATGCCCAGTTTCCGTGTGGTAAAGCTTGATATCCCCCTTCTTTCCATGTGCTTAAATTGGTAATTCGGATTTCATCTACATTTTTCAGTGCGTCTTCACTTGATACATCAAAGATCTTATCATATTCATTATTGTCAGTGTCTAATGTGCAAATGACGAAACCAGTTGACGCACCATCTAAAAAACCTTCAATTTTTGTTTGTTTCTGATTACTCCCGTCACCATTAATATACACAGACTTGAAGCTGAATTCTGATCCATCCGAACTATGCATGACCAAAATTTGAGGATGTTCTTGATCTGCCGAGTTTACATATCCATCTACTTTATCAATAGCAGAGATGCCCCCACTAGAATGCCCAATTGAAACTTGGGAAAAGAAAGCAAAACTTCCGGTTTTTGTACGCGCTGCTGCGTCAGCCGGACTTGATGCATTGAAGAAATCCAGGTTGATGCCTAAAATATCATTGCTGTTAGTTCCGTCCTGCAGCGTCTGCCCGATGTTCGTACTGTCCGTACCTGTAAAGGTAACGGTTCCCGATGCCGCACTCGCTGTCAGAGGCCATGCAGGCAACATGGACAGCATTATAGCTATGGTTAATAAAATGCTCAGAAGTCTTCGTTTTTTCATACACTTTCCTCCATAAAATATTATTTTTATTCCTATTTATACCATTATACCTACAGATTCTGACAAGATTCTGACAAAAACAAAAAACAACACCTAAAAAAGTGTTGTTTTTGCACATTTATTAATACTTTATGTAGAAAAATTTTTGTTTTTCATTCTCTTTAATAACTTATCAAAATTATTTGCTGATATATCCATATTTTTATTTTGTCTCATTGAAATCAAGTCTGAAATAACTTGAATAAGACGGCCATTTAGCTCTGCTTCCTTTACATGACTCCATATGTAACCGTTTTGACTTAGAAACCCTTTTTCCAATAGAGAACAAGCATGATCAACATTTTTGTATAAATTGTTGTTAAATGATAAAGAGCCAAATAAATTTTCCAACCAAAACAGGTCACATTCGCACTTTAGGATGCTAAGACAATACTTGCTGCCTTCATATTTTATTGTAACAAGCCCGTCCAGAGGAGAAAAAATATTTCTTAGCTTGCAAACTGAGGTCTGGAGGATGGTGAGGGCTCTTGCCGGCTCATAATTCGGCCATAGCTCTTCAATAAGCGTATCCTTGTGTACTTTCTTGCCATGATTCATAAGCAAATATGCAAAGAGCTCTTCTGCTTTGGCTCGTTGCCACTTTACAGGATTATTATTTATCATGACTTCAAAATTTCCAAAACAATTAATTGTGAGTTTCTGCTCATTGCTGGGTACCGTTTCTATAATTTTTTTGAGCCTATCTGCCATTTTATAGAATCTTTGTGTATTAACAGGCTTCATTATGTAATCAAGAGCATTTAAATCAAAGGCCTGAACAGCATATTGGTTATACGCCGTTACAAACACTATCTGTAAGCGGGGATTATCCTCGAGAAGCCTTTCTGCAAGCGTAATTCCGTCTATACCAGGCATTTCAATGTCTATAAAGGCTGCATGCGCAGATAGCCTAATCGGGTCGGGTAATACATCCAATGGGTTATCAAATGCAGCGCTGACCTCTATAAAACCTGTACTTTGAATTAATCTCTTCAGGTATTCGAGGGTGTATCTTTCGTCTTCTATAACTATTGCACTAATCACGGGTTATGCCTCCTTGTAGACTATACTCAGATAACTGTTGGTCAATCGGGATTGAGAAATGGCAACTGGTACCTTCTCCTTCCACGCTTTTGATAGTAATACCAGAACCATATATACCTATCAGCCTTGAATTTATATTTTTGATGCCCACACCTTTGATGTTTTCAGAGTTTCCAAGCAAATCCTCAACTAGCTCCTTCGTCATGCCGAATCCGTCATCGATTACAGCTACATTAAGATACTCGTTCTTGATCTCAATTTTTACAGTTATATTGCCGCCGTAAGGCTTCTTTAAAATTCCGTGTCTTATGGCATTTTCGACCATAGGCTGAATTGAAAGACGGGGTATTTTAAAATCGGGGTAATCTCCACATATCAATTCAAATTTGATACGATCTCCAAACCTTGCTTTTTCTATTTCAATATAAGCTTTGAGGAGTTCTATTTCCTTTGATAGAGGTACCAGGTCATCACCACTGCCAAAATCAAAACTGTTCCTTAGATATTCTCCAAGACTGACAACTAGTTTTCTGGCTTCTTCAGAGTTTTGTGTACAAACAGAGGCAATTACGCTTAAAGCATTAAAAATAAAGTGAGGCTTTATCTGAGCAAGTAAAAACTTTCTTTCATTGATGATTGAAAATATACGGGAGTTCTGAAGCTCCGTAAGTAAGCGTATCTTTTCATTGTATTCATTTGCAGATATTCTGGAATTCATAAGGATATGGACCAATAACACTATAAAAAACCCAAAGGAGGTAATTGAACCAAAGGGACTATTTATCCTGTTAGCAGCTAGTAAAAAGTCATGTAGTGCAGATAAAAGCATAACAGTAGTTGCAACAAGGTACATCAAAGCTAATGTCTTTTTGCTCTTTAGACCTGAAACAGCAAGGATAATTGTACAGGCAAGCTGCAGGAGCATTATATAATCGCCAACGCGACCGAATCTTGTGTATAATGAAATCGGAGCTATCAGTGTGAAGGATGTACAAAACAGTGTAATGGTAAAGAGAACTTTAGTGACTGCTTTGTGGTATTTAGATGCAAATAACTCACCGACATATAATAGAAAAACAAAGGGTAGCCATTGAGTTGAGTTATACCATAAGAAAACATAGCATTTAAAATTTATACCGGGAAAAAGTTTAACCAGCAGCATTTCATTCAGCAGATCATAAGTAAGTATTGCGATCATACAGGTCAGCGAAAAATAAAGATTTATGATTCCAACTCTCTTCATAAGAAAAAAGCTAAGGTAATATAGTGCAGATAAAGCGAGAGCGCCAATAATGAATAATTCCTTACCTAGTGAAATATCTTTTAAGGATTGAATATCTTTATATGTTCCGAGCGAAATGCTGTTCCAAAAGCCTCCATCATGAAAATGGAAATTTGCAACTTGAACTATAATATCAAAATCTCCCCCTGAAGTCGAAAATACACAGGTCTGAGGGTTGTATCCCGGAACATAATCCACACACGAAGAGGAAACGATGCCACTAGAGGCTATTTCGCTATCATTTATAAATAATTTGTATGAACTTGAGAAAGTGCCTATTTTCAGGCTGAGAAATGATCCGGCGGGCAGACTTGTTCTGACATGAAGCCTATAGGTTGCATAACCCTGGTCTGATATGCTGTCAACAATACTTGTATATTTTGACCAGGGTTGGGGTACGGTTACGATATATGCATCCAGGTTTTTCTGATCATTGAATTCACTGTTAGTAAGAAGTTTATTCCAGTAAAACTCCCATTCGCCATTAAGTTCTACAGTTCCATCGGATAATTTCCATTGGCTTAAGTCTAATGTTCCATTGACAGGCTTAATACTGTTCCGGAATTCTGTAGAGCACCCGGCAACAGGAATCACTGCAACTATAATAAAAATCAGCCATATATACCTAAAAAAATTCTTATTCATAATCATTACCTACAAAATAACAAAAGTAACAAAGGCAAAATTAATTTTATACCGATTTGAACAGCAAATAGGTATAAGTTATTTTATAGAGTAACTTGATATTTTGTCAAGAAATACCAATAATCTGGAAATTCACTAGCCTAAGTAATTGATAT
>CAYQCA010000084.1:0-15078 GCA_964415835.1 uncultured Clostridium sp.
ATTTATAAGTCTTTATATTTGGCTAAAACCTCTTCTACATCGTCAGGTACTAGCCTTCCATGAACATCTTCATTTATCATTATTACCGGTGCCAAACCACAAGCCCCAATACATCTGCATGCATCAAGTGAAAATTTGCCATCCTCAGTACATTGACCAACCTCAATTCCAAGCAATTCTATGAATTTATCAAGAATAGCTTTTGAACCTTTTACATAGCAAGCGGTACCAAGGCAAACATTAATTTTAAAACGACCCTTTTGATTTAGTGAGAATTGAGTATAGAAAGTAACAACACCATAGATTTCAGCAAGTGATACATTTAGTCCTTCTGAAATCGTTTTTAATACGTCCACAGGCAGATATCCATAAACTTCCTGAGCTTCGTGAAGAACAGGAATTAATGCGCCTCTCGTGTCCTTATACTTTTCAATAATCTGTTTGAGTTTCAAGCTGTTTTCATCTTCGCAACCGCATCCGCAACAGCACTTGTTTTCACTCATTAGTTTGACCCCCTTATAAGCGTGTTAGAAATTTAACAATATTTGTCGCAATATTAACTCACGAATTTGCTTCAGTTAATAGCCAAATGTTAATATATTCACAATATCCGTTAATATTATAACAAAATATCATATACTATTCAACAAAATCGTTAAATTTTTAATTATTGTAGATACGGAATAATTTCAATTCGATGTGGATAATTGCCAAAACAGACAAAAAAACCTTCAAATAGTGCTTCGTGCACCATTGAAGGTTTTTAATTTATTTAACATTATTCTTCAAAATCGTATTCGTCTTCCATTCTACTTTTGAATTCTTCAAAAACAGCGTTTAGCTCTTCTTCGTCATCAACAGTTATAAAGGAATCCTCACCCTCATCATTACGCTCTATCTTAAGAATAACTACTTCATCTACTTCCTCGTTCTCCTGCTCATCCAACGGTAATAAAACAACATATTCACTGTCATTCAACTCAATGGTATCAAGGTGCTCAAACTCTACCTCTTCTCCATCTTCTCCAAGTAATACAACAATATCATCTCTTTCTTGTTCGCTCATATAAAATCCTCCCTGAATTTTTATTACAAATTCACTATACCACACATGTAGATGATTTCCAATAATAAGTTTTTTTATTTAATTTTTATTTATTTTTTATTGGCCTGTCTGTCCAGATAGCCCTGAAGTATAAATACTGCGGACATAGTATCTACAATATTTTTCTTATTTGATGCCTTTACACCCAGCTCATTCATTGTTCTGTGTGCGGAAACTGTTGTTAATCTCTCGTCCCACTTAATTATACTAAAATCACCCATCTCAGAAAGCTTTTGTATAAAATCCTCTGTTCTTTCTGTCCTGGGCCCTTTAGTACCATTCATATTGAGAGGGTAACCCACTACAATTTCTTTTACCTGGTACTGATTAATTATTTCCATTATTCTTGCCATGGCTTTTTTAATGCTCTCTTTACTTTTTACCGTTTCAAGTCCCTGAGCTGTCCACCCCATTGGATCACTAATTGCAATACCTATTCTAGATTCTCCAAAGTCTATTCCTAATATTCTCATAACAACCTCCATACCGATTACTGGAATAATATGTACCATAATATTTTAGGCACTCCTTTTACAGAGTGCCTAAATAATTAGGAACAGATAAATAATAACTTCCCATTTTTGCAGTGGCTAATTTCCGAAATTGCGTCGTTGTCGTCGGTCACAATACGACCGGTATTGCTTCCTCCTCCGCCTATCACTTTCGAAAATTTTCTCACTGCAAAATCGGGTTTTATTATTTACCTGTTCCTTATAAACTTTTATTCAGAAACTTTATTATTACTTTCAAGATAAAATCTGAGAACTTCCTCCAGCAACTCGTCTCTCTCAAGTCTCCTGATAATGCTTCTTGCATTTTTATAATTCGTGATGTAAGTAGGGTCGCCGGATAAAATATATCCAACCATCTGGTTAATCGGATTATATCCTTTTTCTTTCAGTGCCTGGTACACAGAAACTAAGATTTCTTTTGCCTCATTCTCTTTTTCGTTATCCACTTTGAACATCATAGTCTCATTTATTCCCATTTATATCACCTTCCTAGTACTACTGACCTATTGTTATCCTTCTATATTACTACACATTAATAAGCAATATATAATATATACTAATACATTCACCAATATTTTGCAACAAATTTACATCTAATTATAAAATATTTCCTTCGAAAAAAACACCGGTAACTCTTTCAAGTCTTGTAGGTAAAATCTTACCTTTAGCATCAAGATTACTCATTGAAACAACCCTGATGTAATTATTTGTTAAGCCTTCTATATAACCCTTTTTATCATGTATCTCCTGTTCATATAGAACATCCATTTCTCTTCCGATAAATTTTTGGTGATACTTTTCCTCAAGTACATCGGATAATTTAAGCATCAGTTCACTTCTCTTTTCCTTTTCCTCTGGGCTGATCTGATTGTCCATTTCAGCTGCAGGGGTGCCTTTTCTGGGAGAATATTTAAATACATGTATTTTTGAAAATCCGATTTCTTCGGCAAATTTTAAGGAAATATCAAAATCCTCCTGGGTCTCTCCCGGGAACCCTACCATTATGTCTGTAGTAATGGCTACATCCGGAATATATTCTTTTAGCAAAGCTACACTTTTCCTGTATTCATCCGTAGTGTATTTTCTGTTCATCGCCTTTAAAGTATTATCACAACCGCTTTGCAATGAAAGGTGATAATGGGGGCAAAGCTTCGGCATTTGTGCTACTTCCCTTACAAATTCCTCTGTTATGGTTGTAGGCTCAATTGAACCAAGTCTGATTCTTTTTATACCTTCCACCATGTGTATCTTCTTAATAATATCCAACAGGTTTGTGGTCTTTAAATCCTTTCCGTAAGAAGCCAGGTGGATACCTGTTAGTACAATTTCCAAAAATCCGTTTTGAGCTAATTCTACAACCTCACTGATTATGTCCTCAGGTTTTCTGCTTCTGATAGGGCCTCTGGCATAAGGTATTATGCAATACGAGCAGAACTGGCTGCAACCTTCCTGAATCTTTAAATACGCTCTTGTTCTTTCTTTATAGGTACTCACTTTAAGTTCCTCAAAGGTTCTTGATGACATGATATTATCAACCGCATTTATTCTGCACTCGCCTGACTCTATTCTTGAAATATACTCAAGAACCTTGTTTCTGTCTTTTGTTCCCATTACCAGGTCTACACCCGGAATTTTCAGGACATCTGCAGAAGAGGTCTGAGCATAACATCCCATTACTACAACTATTGATTCAGTATTATGCTTTTTAGCTTTTCTGATGGCCTGTCGTGATTTTCTATCACTTAGGTTTGTAACTGTACATGTATTTATAATATATACTTCTGCGCACTCGTCAAACGACACAACCTCATAGTTGTTCTGTTCAAAAAGCGAGGAAATAGCTTCTGTTTCGTATTGATTTACTTTGCAGCCTAATGTGTAAAATGCTACTTTCTTCATATATATATCTTTATTCCCCATTTTTATTATTTTCTCCATTAATTCATTATATATTAGTAAGTTAAATGTTCAAAGGAAAATTATTGAATGAAAACTGATTAAAAAGTTTGTTAGATATGCACAATCAAGCTTCAAGCCCTTTATTTTCAGCCTTTTGCTGATTTTATTCCTAAATAATTTTTTATTATATCAAAACATCTCGATTGACTATTAATTAAAAAGCGTATAATATTAAAGTATAAAATTAGTAATTTGATAATAACCTTTTATAGGAGGATGAAAAATATGAAATCATTTGAAATTTCTTTAAAATCAATTAATGATGTAAAAGACTTTGTTAATATTGTAAATAGGTACGACTTTGATGTTGATTTGTCATCAGGCCGTTACATAGTTGATGCAAAATCAATTATGGGCATTTTCAGTCTTGATTTAAGCAAGCCTATCAAAGTTGAGCTCCAAGTTGAAGATTGCGGTAATTTCTGTGAAGAAGTTAAGCGTTTTGTAGTTTAATAGTAATTTTTGAAACATTGGGCGGCTTTGCCGACTAAATTAAAGCGAGGGATTTTTCCCTCGCTTTTTAATTTTTCTCTATTTCTTAGGTGTTGAACCATTCTTTCTTGACCTTGTGCTTTTCCTTTTTCCGTTTATCTTATTATAAACTTCTATAGTAGTACTCTTTGATGAACTCTTTTTGGCTCTTGACCCTGTTTTTCTATTATCTTGTGCAGATTTTGTTTTCTTTGGCTTTGAGAATATAAAGTCATCCTCAGCCTTTACATCGAAATCACTTAACTCATCCGGCTCTTCATAGTCAGCCAAAATAAATTCTATTTTTCGGGAAGCTATATCTGCTTTTGCCAAAATAACTTTAACAGTATCGCCTATTCTGTATACTTTTCTGGTACGCTCACCTATCAGGCAAAAATGACTTTCATCGTAAATATAATAGTCGTCTTCCATTGAGCTCATTCTAACAAGGCCCTCAATTGTATTGTCAAGTTCAATGAACATGCCGAAGGAGGTCACATTGGCTATAATACCTTCAAATACCTCTCCCTCATGAGCTTTCATATACTCTACCTTCTTCAGATCTTCACTTTCACGTTCCGCTTCATCGGCCATTCTCTCCCGCTCTGAACATTGCTTTGCTATCTCCGGAAGAATACTGCTTAGATGATTAATCTTCTGCTCTGTCATCCCGCCCTTGAGGTAGAGTTTCATAATCCGGTGAATAATTAAATCCGGATACCTTCTGATTGGAGAGGTAAAATGGCAGTAATATTTTGCAGCCAGACCAAAATGTCCGACGCTTTCATCACTATACCTTGCTTTTTGTAATGATCTTAGCATAACAGTGCTGATAATTCTTTCATGACGGCTGCCTTTTACTTTTTCCAGCAAGTCCTGCAGAGCTCTTGGGTGAATTTTATTAACTCCTTTTATGCTATAGCCTAAGTTATATATAAATTCATTTAAAGACCTGATTTTCTCTTCATCAGGATCTTCATGGATTCTATATACAAATGGCGTATTTGTCCAGAAGAAATGTTCGGCAACCGTTTCATTGCATATCAGCATGAATTCTTCTATAATCTGGTTAGCAATAGTAATCTCATACCTTTTGACTTCAACAGGCTTACCCTTTTCATCAAGTATTACCTTTGCCTCATCAAAATCAAAGTCAATTGCCCCTCTATTAAATCTCTTTTTTCTTAGAATCAAAGCAAGTTCATGCATATTTAAAAAATCAGGAACAACATGGCTGTACCTTTCCATAAGGTCAGTATCTTTGTCCACCAGTATTTTATAGACATTGGTATAGGTCATTCTTTCATCTATATTTATAACGCTTTCAAAGATTTCATGATTATATACTTTACCGTTTTTATCAATATCCATCGTAACCGAAAAGCTTAAACGGTCTACATGCGGGTTCAGACTGCAAATGCCGTTTGAAAGCTTTCTTGGCAGCATAGGTATTACCCTGTCAACCAGATACACACTGGTTCCCCTGTTTAAAGCCTCAATATCCAACGGAGAATTTTCTGTTACGTAATTTGTAACATCAGCAATATGAACACCCAGCCTATAGTTGCCATTTTCAAGAATTTGTACAGAAACTGCATCATCCAGGTCCTTTGCATCTTCACCATCAATGGTTACCATGCGAAGTCCTCTTAAGTCACGCCTTCCCTGTATCATTTCCTCTGTTACCGTATCACCTATACTTTCAGCCTGATTCATTACTTCATCAGGAAAATCCTCTTCAAGGTTATAGGATTTTATAATGGACAGTATGTCCGTTCCCGGCTCGTTAATATTTCCGATTATTTCAACTATTTTTCCTTCTGCATTTCTTCTGGCTTCAGGATATTTTATTATTTCAACTATTACCTTTTGGCCTTTTTTAGCACCGTTAAATTCACCTTTGGGGATAAAAATATCACCGGAAATTCTTTTATTATCGGGAATAACAAAACCAAAATTCATACTTTTTTCAAACGTACCAACCAATGTTGCATTGGCTCTTTTTAGAATTCTGATTATTTCGCCTTCCATTCTTTTATCAGAAGCACTTTTTTTATTTACCCGTGCTACAACCTTATCATTATGCATAGCTCCATTAAGGCTATCTGCGGGGATAAATACATCCTCTGTCATCTCATCATCAGGAACAAGGAAAGCATATCCCCTCTCATGGCCTTGAATCCTGCCGGTAACCAAATTCAACCTGGAAGGCACTCCATATCTTTTTCCATGTGTCTTAAAAATCCGGCCTTCTTCCTCCAGCTCCTCCACTGTCTGGTTAAAAAGTTCAATATCACTTTTTGGTACATCAAGCACCATTACTAATTCTTTAATTAATAGAGGCTTATAAGCGGCCTCTCTCATAAATGCAACAATACGTTCTTTTCTTTCTTCCAACTCAACCATTATATTCGCTACCTTTCAAGCTTAAAAGCTACCTGGAAATTTTTAATATAAATTTATACTATAATATTATGCCAATCATTTCAATCAATAATTCAATATTAGTTTCTGGTTTGTGTAAAAAATCCATCGGTGAATTCTCCCCATATATCCGCATACTTTCCTACAGACCATTCAGTCATAATGATGGATTCCCCTTTTGATAACGGGAGTTTCATAAGTTGCTTGCCTAGTAATGCCTTGTTTTTAACCGGGTAAATATTTAGGCTATCTTCTGAAACAAGTATTGCAATATCTTTATTCGGAGACATATATGCATCTTTAATCCAAGGCAGCTTAGATTTTATTTCTGTCCAGGGAATATCCATTTTATCATAATGTATCAGCTTCTCCGGAACCATTTCATTCAAATCGAAATCCTCATACATTCTGTTTGCAATCGGCTCTTCAAAATACAATCTACTCTTCATGACCCAGCGCCCATTACGCCTGTTTAGCGTAAAATTAGTTTCATCCAAAACCTTAATAATTTTATTCCTTTTTGAAGCGTGAAGTTTGTTTATAAAGGCATCCCGTGATTGTATTAAAGTTTCAGAATCATTACCTATAACTTCAGACAAAACTACGTCTTTTGTTTGATTAAGGTTGTCAAATGATATAACTTTATACTTTGAATTGTATTCAATACCAAAATAATCATTTCCAACAAATATAATTTTGGTATTCCCTTTTTCTAAATATAACTCTTGTCTTTTATTTATTTGAGCTCCTTTTATTTCCTTTTTCGGTTCTACATAGGGTCCTGAATAAATTAAATCAGCCTCACCCTTGTTTGTATGTTGCAGTTCCCAAAAGCCCTTTGATCTGGGAACCATTATCTGCTGTATCGTACTGACATTCTTAATCTCTCTGTTTTTTGAATATACCCATATCGTCCTGTAATTATTATCTGCAGCGCGGACTCCTATTAAAACCCCTGATCTTAAAAGCGGGTCTTCAGTATATTCTCCGTTTTGAATATTCTTACCAACATTACCAAAACCAATTTCTTTTATTTTAGTGTCTACTGTTTCAGATACTTTTGTGAGTAAAAGAAAACCGTTATCCATATATATATAGGCGTGCTTTTTGTCAGTTGTAATCAGTTCATAAAAAGTCCGGTTATTTGTTGTTATAGTTATAACGCCTATCTCTTCCTTTGCAAATCCCAGAGATGTGTCACTGATTCTATATTTATTCTGAAAGAATATATCAGAGTCTGTCCGTATTACTCTATATTGCGGATTAATACATACATCCTGTCCTATGGCGCTAATTTCACTGTCAAATATTGCTTTACTTCCAACCAATACATTATTTATACTATCCGAAATTGAATTTTGAGAATCCCCTTCATCAGTTTTGACAGATATATATTTTTCAATTTCCCATGTACCTTCTAAAGCCACATAATTACTGTCTGGTGGTTTTATCGTCTCTTCGAAATTTATTTCGATATTATCACAAGCTGAAAAAAATATCATGATTAGATTTAATAAAACAACAATAAATAGCCTTTTCATATTTTCCCCATCTTCCTTAATATATTGGAAGCCTTACAATAACAACAGTTCCTATTTCCAATTTACTCTCTATAGTCAGGTCTCCACCGTGCATTTTTACAATTTCTTCACAGATAGAAAGTCCCAGTCCCGTTTGTGACTTACTGTTTTTGCCTTTGTAAAACTTCTCCTTGACCATAGGTAGTTCTTCCTGACTAATACCACAGCCATTGTCTTTAACTTCAAAAACAACATAATCTTTTTCTCTATAGACAAAAAGAGAAACTTCTCCCCCCGGCTGAGTAAACTTGAATGAATTTCCCAGAAGATTAATAAGAACCTGTTTTACTTTATTACTGTCCAGAGTAACAGCCGGAATATTATCGCATTTGACCAAAAAGTTAATTCCATCCTTTTGAGCTCTGGTACTCATATGTTTATGAATATACTCAGTCATCATACAGATATCTGTTTTCTCTTTTTTCAACTCTACTTTTCCGGAAACAAAACGGGAAAAGTCAAGTAGCTCTTCAACCATATTCCCTAATCTGTCGCTTTCCTTTACAATTATATTTAACCCGTCCTTCAAAATTTCTCTGTCGTTATAATCATCATCAATAATAGTATTTGCCCACCCCTTAATAGAAGTTAACGGGGTTCTGAGTTCATGTGATACAAGTGAAATAAAATCATTTTTTAACTTGTCCCTGGTTTGTATCTCCTTTGCCATATAATTTAGAGTGTCGGAAAGCTTACCTATCTCATCATTTCTGTTTTTATTTATTCTTATATTCAAGTTTCCTTCTGCCATTAATTTGGCTGCACCCATTACGTTTTTTATCGGATGCACTATGCTGTGAGCAAGAATTATACTGATAATAAATGCAATTAAAATTACAACGGCTCCAATACATATAAAAATTAAAGTAATGTTGAATATGCTCTTATCAATATCATTGAGTGATGTAATGAATCTTATTACACCTACCTGTTCAGTATCTGATTTTAAAGGAAAGGATATAGCCATAACATGCTCCTTTCCTTTATCCCCTTGTTTAATCAATACTCCCTTTTCTCCATTTAAGGCCTTTTTAAAGTCTTCGCTTACAAGTATACCTTTTTCTTCAGCACCTTCCGAATCAAGTATTACCTGGCCTGAAAGCTGTACAACCTGAACCTTTGCATTTGTTTGCTTCCAGAATATATCAGCATTATCAATCACATTCACTTCCAAAGGTACGCTGGAAAAATATTGATTGTAAAAATCAGAAGTAGTTTTAATTTGGTTTGTCAAAATACTTTCGATATTGTTGTAAAAATAAAAATGGGTAAAATAAATAAGTAATGCCTCAAAGGCTATTACGCTGACAAGTATTATAATAATAAAATTACCAACCAACCTTGCTTTAATACTATTTCGGACAGATTGCATTCTATTCCTTCCTCCATCTGTACCCTTTACCCCAAACCGTCTCTATATACATTGTGGAAGATTCCTTATCTTCAATCTTGCTTCTAAGTCTTCTAATATTCACATCTACTATCTTGGAATCCCCGTAAAAATCACAGCCCCATATCTTGTCCAATAGCTCATCCCGGGTAAATGCCTTATTTTTATTTTCCAGAAATAATTTTAATAAATAAAACTCCTTTGGAGTAAGCAAAATCTCCTGACTATCCTTAAATACCCTCTGAGAATACAAATCAAGTACAAAAGAGCCGCTATTTAGCAAATCCTTGTTAACGTCAGACTTCTTCTCCCCCAGCCTTCTGAGTAAAGACTTTGCCCGCAAAATTAGCTCTGTAGTGTTAAATGGTTTAACAACATAATCATCCGCACCAAATTCCAGACCTTTTATCTTGTCTAAGTCTAGGCCTTTGGCAGTTAGCATGATAATCCCAATATCGGAAAACTCTTTTCTAAGAATCTCGCATACCTGAAATCCATCTATTCCAGGAAGCATAATATCAAGCAATACAATATCAGGATTTTCAAACCTGGCTTTAGTAAGACCTTCTTCCCCTGTACCGGCCTCAATAACAATAAAATTGTGTTTTCTAAAGTTAATTTTTAAAAAACCTCTGATGCTCTCCTCGTCTTCTATAATTAATACTTTTTTTTCCATTTATATTTCCCTTTCAAGCTTACTGAAAAACATTGGCACTTGTATATACTTTGCCCTTTTCCATTTCTACACCTTTGGCTGTATATAGTTCTTCTATGGTTACCAGCTGATAACCCTGTTCAGACAGTTTATCAATAATTACCTCTGCAGCTTCCGCTGTTGGCTTGTATATATCGTGCATCAATATTATATCTCCATCTTTTACCTTTCCTATAACCGTATTCAAGATTTTATCTTTATTCCTGGTCTTCCAATCAAGGGTATCAATTGACCATAGTATCAGCGGAGATTGTGCAGATAATTTTACTTTACCATTTATGCTTCCATATGTAGGCCTTACAACATCCGGCTTAATATTGGAAATACGCTCTAATATTTCTGAAGCTTTGGCAAGTTCATTCATAATCTCATCTTCAGTTAATTTTGTCAATTCTTTATGATCATATGTATGATTCCCGATCTGGTTGCCACCCTGGGCTATTTTCTCTACAACACTGCTGTATTTTTCGGCCCTGTTTCCAACAATAAAAAATGTAGCTGATGCGTTATGCTTTTCAAGCACATCCAATATATTTACTGTATATACCGGATGAGGTCCATCATCAAATGTCAACGCAACCATTGGTCTTTTCGGATCTATTACTCTATTTGTTTTTCTCTTAGGCTCTTCGTTAGGCATACTTTCTTCAGTGAAATTTATATTCTCATCATCCGGTAAAATCGTAGTGCTATTACTGACAGACTCAATAGGTTTACTAGTCTCAACTGAACTTTGAGCCTTATTGGACCCAAATGCCACAATACCAAACATTATTACAGACACCATTACTGCAAGTATAATTACTTTTTTCACACTTTTCACCCTATAACCAATTTTTTGATGTTTAACTGCAATGTCATTGTAATAATTTATAAGATTAAATTGGTTACAAAAGGGCAAATAAAAAGTTACAAAATAGTAATTTTTAAAACAAAAAACCCAAGCATATTAGTGAAAAAACTAAATAATAAAAATCACATACTAAATGTGGTTTATTATTTAGTCATTCAAAACACACCTGGGTTCACATTTCTTTATTTCCGTTACTAAACACGATCAATTAATAAGTACAATACTATTGAAGTAACTAAGAATGCAATTGCAGCAAATGCTGTGTATTTGCTTAACATCGCATCAAGAGTACGTCCTTTGTTCTTTCCAAAGAAAGTCTCAGCTCCTCCAGCTATTGAGCCTGATAAACCTGCCTGTTTTCCTGATTGAAGTAATACGATTACGATAATTGAAATAGCAAAAATAATGTGTAATATATTAACAATCCACTTTGCAACTACCAATTATAACACCTCCTAAAATAGACAAGTAACATTCTAGCATATAAACAAACAAAAAACAAGTCCGAAGACTTGCTTTTTATTTATTTTTATCAGAAAACTTCAAAACTTTTTACAGGTTAAACCAAGCCTTTAAACCCGGATATTCAGCTACATCTCCCAACTCTTCTTCTATTCTGAGAAGTTGGTTGTACTTTGCAACTCTATCTGTTCTTGAAGGTGCACCGGTCTTGATTTGTCCGGAATTTGTAGCCACAGCAATATCAGCGATAGTAGCATCCTCTGTTTCACCCGATCTGTGGGAAGTAACAGCGGTATAACCTGCACGGTTAGCCATCTGTATAGCATCTAAAGTTTCAGTCAGCGTGCCTATTTGATTTACCTTTATGAGAATTGAATTTGCCACTCCCATTTTTATACCTTTTTCCAGTCTCTTGGTATTGGTTACAAACAAATCGTCCCCTACAAGCTGAATTTTCTTTCCAAGCTTCTCAGTAAGGAGTTTCCAACCTTCCCAGTCTTCTTCAGATACACCGTCTTCAAGTGAAATAATCGGGTATTTACTTGCTAAATCAGCCCAATATTGAACCATTTCTTCTCTACTTTTTCTAATATTGGTTTTCCAGAAGAAGTATGTTCCATCTTCCTGATACATTTCAGTTGCAGCGGCATCAATCGCTATTCTGAAATCATCACCTGCTTTATAGCCGGCTTTTTCCACAGCCTCTAAAATAACCTGTATTGCCTGCTCATCGGTTTCCAGATTAGGAGCAAATCCTCCTTCATCGCCTACGGCGGTACTTAATCCTTTATTCTTTAAAACTTTTTTCAAATTGTGGAATACTTCAGCACACATTCTTAGGGCTTCTTTAAAGCTCTCTGCACCAACAGGCATAATCATAAATTCCTGTATGTTGACACTGTTGTCAGCGTGCTTACCACCATTAATTATATTCATCATAGGAACGGGCAATGTCTTGGCATTAACACCCCCAATATACTGGTATAAGCCTAAACCCAGAGCTTCTGCAGCAGCTTTTGCAACTGCCAGAGACACTCCCAGAATCGCATTTGCTCCAAGCCTTTCCTTATTGGGTGTACCGTCCAGCTCTATCATAAGTCTATCTATTGCAACCTGATCAAACACATTCATGCCTTCAACTTCTTGCGCAATAATGTTATTTACGTTGTCTACAGCTGTCTCAACACCCTTGCCCATGTACCTGTCATTACTTTCATCTCTCAATTCAATTGCTTCAAATGCTCCTGTAGATGCTCCGGATGGCACTGATGCTCGTCCAACAAAGCCACCCTCTGCTATAACCTCAACTTCAACAGTAGGATTCCCTCTTGAATCCAGAATCTCTCTTGCAAAAACACTTTCAATCGGTATATATTGTTTCATAAAAATTCTCCCTTCAAGGTAATTATCGTATTTAGAATATCATTGCATTAATATTCTTGTAAATATTTCCCTTTGCTTTGTTTCTTATTTTATACCATTACCTATTATATGTAATCTGAAAAATTACATACAATATAGTTATAAGTATACCCTTTTGAAAAAGTTTACAAACAATAATTATTTACTATTTTTCATCCATTGGAGAATCAGTTCATCCAGCCTATTATTGATATCAATCAGGGTAGACTCTTCATTTATACCGCTTTTGTTAATACAATCATATAGCTGTTCTCTTATCACATTTATTTCTTCAATCAGCTTTTTATTATCTTTTTTCACTTACATTTCCTCTATGTATATTTTTCTCTCATTTTAATAACACTATTATTTTACCGCATGTTTCGTTCTAATTCAACAAAATATCGGAATATTTCGTTCGATTTTAAAAAGTATTTTTGACTAGGTGTTATAGTATTTCTAGGGGAGATAAAATATGGGATTTGGTGATCGTTTAAAATTATTGAGAGAAGAAAAAGGTATAACTCAAAAAGAACTGGGAAAGATGCTTAATATATCCGAGAGGGTTATTGGATACTATGAGGCAAATGATCGTTTTCCCAAAGATGAAACTATTTTAAAACTAATATCTGATTATTTTAATGTCTCTGCAGATTATCTTATTGGACGTACAAACCTGCGCAAGCCATTAAGTGAATTTGTAGCGGAATCAAATATACCTTATAACCTTGACATTGATGGTCTCCCGGAAGAAGCAATAAAGAAAATTCAAGAATATATCGAATTGCTAAGACTAAAGTATGTTAAATAAATTAATAGGGGCAGTTCATTAAAACAAAGAAGCTCTCGGTTAATTTACTGAGAGCTTTTTAATTAGTTGTTTTTTCATATCATCTGCATAGAATTATTTTTAAAAATCATAAGTTCTTTTTCATATTCACTGATCAGCTGTTGTCTTCTGTACTCAAAATCCTTGTGGTCTTGAATAAAGTCAGTATCTTCAGGAATGAAGTTTATTTCCGTACATTCAGCGTCGTTAGTCTTTTGGGGCAATAATTGTATTAGTTTCCCCATAGCGTTGTTCATATTTACTCATCCCCTCCATGAATCCTTTTCTTTTTTCTATATTTTTCTTTAGTATCTCAAATTTCTTTATTATTAACTTAAATAATTCATCCTGATAATAGCTTACTGTTAGTATATGTATATACGCCATAAATGGCTTAATAAATTCCATTATTTCTTCTTTTGACCTTCCGATAAGCGCTTCTTCAGTTATCTCAATTTGTAGCAGCGAAACAATTCCTTCACTTTCGCAAAGAACAGGTATTGCAATATACTGAACTACATTATTTTCATTACATTTTTTATATGCCGCAAACTCCTTTTTAATTTCCTTTGCATCCTTTAATATAAAAATACCATTCTGATTATCTTTAAAAATTTTAACATGGTAGTAACTATAATCACTCGCAAGATAGAAATGTTTATCAAATACACTTGGAGAGATTTGGTTTGCATTACCATAACTTATCATCTTTATATATTGTACCCCTGTTTTTTTCTCCTTAAACCTTTGCATTAGGGAGACCTGATGTGTATCTTTATTTGTAGAAATTTTGATTGCATCATATATATTATGACAGACAAGAGCAGCTATGTCCTGATAACTAAGATTATTGAAGTCTGATTTAATAGGAATAAAGTTTGCTTTTGATGAAATACTTTTGGTTATATCATAAATCTTTCTACCTATTGTGTCATTAATAACTGTTTCTCTGTTTACAATTTCTTTTACGCATTTAATAGTTTGTTCTTGATATTTTTGGTAACTATCAATTAAAATAGTAATCCAATTATATATCACAATAAATACACATGTTATTAGTATATGAACCTTATCCTGATAAAATTCCAACTGATTGAATTTATATGAGTCAAAATCTGCAAGTCTCATTTGAAACGCAAATACAATAGTAAAAAGGAAGTTTACAAATATACGAAGATATGAGGATTTCAGCAGCTTGAATAAACATGAAACAATACCTCCAATCTTATGATTTCTAGTGAGTCGTTTTAATACCAGAATAAATTTCGAAGGTTTTCTCATTTTCTTTTGCCTCCCCTGATGTTTGTTAATTATTTCTATATAAGTAATTATAATCCTCTATATAGGAAATAAAAATGGGACCAGCTCTCTATGTTT
>CAYQCA010000085.1:0-14899 GCA_964415835.1 uncultured Clostridium sp.
TATAAAGGATGCAGATGGCAAAGATACCATCGGTAATAAGACGGAATCGGCATATACTTTGAAAATTGTTGGTAAGGATACTGTTCTGCAGCGTGACGTAAACCTGACACCGGTATTGCCGGATGGGGCACCACCAAATGCTTCATTGATTTATGACAATAACTACGAATACAATTATACCGGCTCAGCCAGCGATGATGCAGTAACAACAAACCTGAGCTCTGCAGAGGGTGTGAAAATTAAACTTGATATTTTTACAACAAGTCCCTATGTAGAGGATATCGGGATAGACTATATTGACTTTGAAAAAAGTAAATATGAAGTATTTAAGGTTTCTTACGACGAGAATTGGAATAAGGTTTTTACCCCTATATATGAAAAGAAACTGGATGCCACAAAGACCCAATATATGACTATTCTGGATGAATTGCTGCCCAGCAGCAAAGACTATACCGTTAAGGTCACACTGGTTGATAAAAATGGAAATTTTACAGAAAAATATATAAATGACATAACTATAGACAAGAGAAAAATTGTGGCTTGTGGTCCTACTGCTGTCAGAAACGGTAGTAGTGAAGAAACTCCCATTGCAAAATACAGTATTGAACCGGGTCAGGAAACGGATGCAATATATATAGGTGCTAATGGTTCAAATGTGGAATTTACTTGTGCAGCTCCAAAAAATGAGCTGTTTGGAAAGGCATTTTTTAAGCTGTGGTTGGAGGATAAAAAAGCTGAGGAGACTATCTGGTGCATGATATTAAGTAGTGACTCTGATGCAATTGACCAAAACTTATATTCCACCTATAGTGTCAGATATTTGCTCCCTGATACCGATCTCCAACTAAAGACAGGCGAAAATCATTTGAAATATCAATTTATGTTCGGTAATGGTGAAAAGTCCGAAATCAAAGATTTGAAAGTTTATATGGATTCGGTCAGTCCTGAGGTAACACTTGGCTGTGACAATGCTTCTGCTGACGGAAAGTATTATAGAACTAATCAAGTGGTAGTTCCTCACATAGAGGCTTTATATGATAATCTGACACCAAATGAGAAGCTGAAAGTAAGGATTAGTGCTTCAACAGAGGATGGTAACGGTGACTATGAGGAGCTGTTGCCCGAAACTTCAGGAGGAGACACAGTACTTGATGACAAGGGCTTCTCGGTATACAAATTTACAAAGAATGGCATGTATGAGGTTTCTGTCACTGATCAAAGCGGTAATGTAACTGAAAAGAAGATGATAATTGACTGGATTGATACAGAAAAACCTGCTCTACAGGTTTCAAATTCTGCCGTTGACACTGATTTTGGCTTCCGGATAAACATATCTGACGGAAGCAATGACCCTGTAAATGCCGATTGGAAAAGTAAATTTACTATCCTGATGCAGTTCGACAATGCATACTCTGCTTTGCCCGGCGTTAATGCCATTTCAGGGAGCGGTGAAGCACAATGGTTTGACATCACAGATACAGCAAAAGCCTCGTTCCCCGGAAAGCTGGCAATAAACTCATCTGTCAACCCGGATGGCACCGCAACATATAATTTAAGTGGAGAATTTGCATTTGATTCAAATGTTGCTGAGGGAACTGCAATTGACACAACGATAAGGTTTAAAGCTGTTGATGCAGCGGGTAATGAGAGCGACATAAAGGAAGTGACTATTAACAAAACAAATGCGAAGCCTGCAATTGTTCAGCATGGCTTGGAGCAAGGCACATATGCAGTTTCCTTCAACACTGCCGTAAAGCTGGATTCAGTGTGCGCAAATCCGGCTCAATTAGCACGAAAGCATACAAATATAGCGATTTATGAGAATGGCACTCATAAATTTGCCTTTAGTGATTTATTCGGTAATAAATATGAGGAGACTATTACGGCTGACATCTTTGAGAAGGCATTTGAGCATGGTATCGTAGTTTCAGAAACATTGCCTACCAGGAATGATGTTACTGTAGAGCTCAACACTTTAATCACTGATGGACTGTACATTTTAGATAATATGACAATCAAGGATGTCTCAGGTGCTGATATTTCAGATGCCAATGTAGTCAAGACTACTTCAGTTGATGCTGTCGCGGGAATAGTTTACACAGGGGTGAAAATTATTCTGAAAAGCAATGCAATGATAACCTACACGCTGAAAAACTCTCAGACGGGAACAACCAAAACCTGTGTAATACCTGTCCTGAATATTGATAAGACAGCTCCTGCAGCTCATATTGTATATAATTATGAAGCACATATAGAAAATGGTAAGACAGAGGGCTATGTTACCGCATTTTTAGTAAGTGACAATGAAGAAATAGTGGTATCAAATGGAACCGGTATGAGTCATTTGTTTACCGTTGGAAATGGGGAGAGCTATACCTTTGAATTTGAGGATTTAGCCGGGAATAAGAGCAGACTGGTGGCGCAGGTTGATGCCATTATTAATAAAATATACTATACAAATGATACAACTCCACCTGAATACAGCATCAAACTGTCCTCAATGAACGAAAAGGGAATCAACAAGTTCGACGAACTCTCCAGAACCGAGTATGAACAGAGTATTGCAGACCCAAATTTCAGGCTGCCCTACCTATCAGGCAGATTGCTTGTCGAGTTCGATATAAACGATATAAACAAGGTTACACTCTCTCTGAAAGAGCCAAACACCAGGGTCGCTGTGGTTGGAAACAAGGTTATTGTCAGCGATAATACGCAGTTTACCGTGCTTTTGACTGACGCAAATAATAATGTAACCCAGGTTGAATTCAATATTAATACCATAGATAATCAGGCTCCAACCGGTACAGTAAAATATGAGGCTGTATCAAACAAATCGGTCCGGGCATATCTGACCATGACAGATGATATCTCGCCGATAAATAAGCTGAGCATATTAAATACAAGCGGTGTAGAATATGATGCCCAAAAGGGCTACTATATTTCGTTTATCGATAATGGCAGCAGCAGCTTTATCATTTCGGATGAGGCTGGAAATGCTTCCTTCATACCTGCAGCGGTTGCCTTCATTGATAAAAATCCGCCAAATATAAAAACAGTTGAATGGGTACCCTTCAAATATACTCAGGACAATAAGCCCTTGAAGGATCAGCTGTCTGACAAAAAATTCAATGGGAATGTTACAGCGTTTCTGTTGTTCTCAAAACCTATAAAAAGTGCCGAGCTTATTACTGTGTCCGAGCAAGCCAAAATAGACCTGGCTGTTTCGACGATGTCACTGCTCGTGACCATCAAGGAAAACACTGCCCCAACAACAATACAAATTAAGGTGACCGATTACAGTGATAATGTAAAGACAGTTGAGCTTCCGACCATTGATATTATTGATAAAGAGGGACCGGTGGTGCTGAGTGTAACCTCCAATCCTTCAGATACTTCGGCACAATATAAAGAGGTGGAATATACCTTCAATTTAAATGAAAATGCATATTTTACATCGGAAACCTTTGTGCCGGCATTACCAGGAGAAATGCCGCAGCTAAAAAATACGTTTACAAAGAAAATTACTGAAAATGGGCAGTATAATCTCAGCTTTACAGATGAAGCCGGAAATATTACCTATTATATCCTTTCGGTTCAGAACAGAATAGATAAAACGCCTCCGAGTATTATGCTTTTCGATGTACCTGCAACAAAGAAAATGGTTGATGATTACAATAAAACTGCCAGCACTCCTGCTATTCATACGTTGACTAATCAAAGCGTAATCTTTGAGGTTTCCATGAGCAAAAAAGGTACATTGTCAGTAAATTCTACTGATTATAAAGTAAATGCAAATGAGAAAATCCAGGTAGTTGCGCCCTATAATGGTATTTACAGCATTGTGGCAGAAGACGAGGTGGGGTATAACACCACTTCGATAGTTGAAATTGACTGTATTGACAAGGTGCTGCCGAAAATAACAGTGCCTTCGCTCCAGACGATTGAAGTTAAGAAGGATACCACACTAGCCGGCTTTACAGTCAATGCCTTAAACGGTGTCACTGCTCTAGATAACTGCGACGGAGATGTGACGGCAAAGGTTGCGTTGACCAATGTGACACAAAATGATTTGAAGACTCCGGGAAGCTTTTACTTCACTTATTCCGTTACCGATTCGGCAGGGAATACCGCAGTGGTTGCAAGATGTGTGAAAGTGTTTACAGATGAGGGCTTTACTGTATTTGTGAATGGTAAATTAACAGAAAAAAACAATTTAATTATGGTAACTGCAAATTCAACTGCAACGGGGGATAGGCTTGACATTTCAACTACGCTTAACAGTAAGCTGCCGGTAAAGATGTACTACAAAAAGGGAATTCAGACAGAGGGCACAATGAAGACCGGAGCAACTGCATTTACAGGAGGCTTCAACGTGACAAAGGGAAGCTACTATACCATATATCTTCAAACGCAGGACAGAGTAAATTACATGGCATATATATATGTAACGGAATAATGAGGGGGGGAACAATAATGAAGAGGCTTTTATCAATTATATTAGTTCTTGCTGTGTTACTGTCCTGTATTCCGGTACAGGTATTTGCAGCTCAGGAGGCTCAGGGCGATACAATAAGCATATCAAACGATTACATACAATTAATTGTGAATAAGAAAAACGGTGGGTTCACCATTAAGACCGTTGAAGGAAATCGCTTGCTAAAAGGGGATGAAAATAAAAATCTTTTATTCAGGAATGATGAATTCGACACTTCCTTTACAACCTTCAGAGTGAAGGAAAGCAGTGGTTCAAAGGACTACATATTTGGAAATAAATATGGATTTCTTGGGTTTTTACTCAGTGACAAGGTTGAAGTTACGAGTGATTTCACAGGCATAAATGCTGTGTGGACAGTGGGGGACATGAAAATTACTCAAAGACTTGAGCTGGTTGTCAATGAACAGTCAAATGAGCATGGAACAGTGAGAATAGGATATGAAATTGAGAACCTGGGAAAGGCAGCATTGGACCTTGAATCCAGGGTTCTACTGGACACCCTGCTTGGAAACCAGGACTATGGCTACTATGAGGTGCCAAGGCCAAATCAGGCAGGCGGGTTTGAAACTATAGAAAAAGAAACTACCTTCAGTAATGCTGATGTTCCTGTGAACTATTCGGCAGTGGACAATAAGGATGTACCCACTGCCGAGGTTTATTCGGTAAATGAGGTGCTGCCTGATGTACAAAAGCCATATAAGATGACCTTTGCCCATTGGAATAATATAGCAGCGACTTCTTTTGACTATAATGCCGACCCAACAATGTATTTTTCAAACGATATCAACAAAAAGTATGAGACTGCAGACAGCGCAGTTGGGCTTTATTATGATTTGGGAAGCATTGCTCCCGGAGCAAAACGCACCTTCTCAACCTACTACGGAGTTAACTCAAATGTTAAGGTAAAAAACAGTGACAGCATTGCGATTAATGTCACAGCTCCGGCTAAATTAGAGCTGAATAATGATATGAATGCATATTTAGACAGGGCAGGGAATGGCACAGGACTGTTTGAAATATCCACCAAAATGGAAAACTTCCAGCGTGCCGGAGCTCGCAAATATGCTAAGGTAAGAATTGCTGCCTTTGTAGATGATTCCATTACCTCGTTAAATGAGAACGGTGCAGACAATAATTACACTAATCAAATGCCCTTCCAGCTGGAGGTCACCGATTTTGATATAGGGCAGGTAAAGCCTGTAACCTGGAAATTCAAGGGGAAGGTTACCAATGAGGCCACATATCAAAAGGTCGTATTCAGAGTATACGATATGCCCGATTCTTCACAAGGTCTTTTGCTCAAAGAAAATATCATTGGCTCTGCAGAAACATATATTTTGTTCCCGGGTGGGAATGGTCAGCTTCCACAAATAACATTTTCAGGTGCAAATCCCAAGGTCCTGTACAACGATGGTAAAAGGCATTTTACTGTGACAGGCAAGGGGTTCGGCATACTGAACAAGCAAAATGTTACGCTGTTGGCAAAGTCCGTTACAGGCAATAAAACCTACACTATACCATTTGATAATATAGCCTTCCCGGAAACTGGGGTTATGGATATCCTTTTTGATCAGAAAATGGATGCAGGACAGTATAAACTTGTATTTCAATGGCAGAATGGAACTAATCCGGAGGGGATTGACGCTGAACTGACAGCTCCGGCATTGCAAGTGATGATGGCGGAAGATGAGCAATATAAAAATGCAGCCTACGGAGTGCTGGCAATAGAGAAAAACCAGGTTGGCGGACTGTGGAAGTACAGTGTTAAAACCTTTGACAGTCAGTCCGAATATGACACATACCTGACTGCAAATATAGAGAAATTTGACAAGGGAGAAATACCTCTTACTATCAGCGGTGATTTGAAGGAGGTTGGAACTACCGGCAGCAACACCTATGTGGGCAATGTCAAGGGCAGCGAAACCGTTGTTATCAACGGGGCGCTGGATTTTAAAGACGGAAGTATAACCATCGTAGATGATAAAAACGGAACAGTAAAAATAAATAACAATGGTACGCTCAAAACCTCCGGCTCCGGTACAACCATTACAGAGGGAGAGTCTTATATTGAGCTGTTGGCAAACAATAACTATGTAATGACCTTTTACAATGAAAACGGGGAAGAATTAAGAAAGGCAATTTCAGAAAATGGAGAAAAGGGTATAAAACTTGCATGGCCGGGCGTTATTGGCTTGCTTCAAACAGTAGCAGGTTTTGCTATCGATTTTAAATATGGTGATTTAGGAATCATGGGAAAAGAGAATCCCAGCGTACCCGAAAAACCCACCAGACCAATTAAAAACGGTAGCTATGTAATGTCTTTCGGTGGTAAGCTGAACCTTTCTTTCCTCATGCCGGGCGGAGTAAGGCAGGCAGAGGAAGAAGAACGAAAAAATTATGAAAAGTTTGATCAGGATATGAAGGTAGCACAGAGTCTGTCAGGAGGCGGAGTAAAGTATAACAATACTACTGCGTTTAAGCCTTCTGACGAAGCTACTGCCGAAGATGACAAAAATGCGGTAAAGGGCAAAATAGTTGGTGAAGTAAAGGACGTATTATATGGACAGCATGATGGAAAGAGCGGACTAATCGGGGTAAATGCTAATCTGCAGATTGTAGTTCCCAAAATAGTGGATGCTCTTCCGAATTATATGGCAGGAACATTGGATATAAACACTATAAATGGCTATAATGTTGGGTTCGAAGGTGCTACCAAGCTTGGTAATATTGAGGTGGAATTTGCTCTGAGGATAAGAAGCGCCCCAAATAGCAATATTCCGGTACCTGATAAGCTATATTTTTTCATAGCAGGCTTTGAACCGGGGCTAATGGTGGCTCCTCCCGGAGCGCTTTGGATTACCGGCGGTGGCGGCGGAATTGATAAGCTCTACGAAACCATTTATTCCAGATCAGCTTTGCCGCCGCTTACAGTGCTGCTGTCAGTACAGTTTGACGTATTCAAGGTAATGACGGGTCGTGCTGATTTAGAGGTAAGTGCCAGACACTTCAAACTAAACTTCTCAGATTTGACACTCAAGAAGCTGCAAGACGTTAAGTTTATTGATGGCGGAGGAATTGGAGTTACCTGGTATCCCGATTTTGCATTTAATATGAATGCCACAGTTGCCTACGGGGCAGTCCTGAAGGGAACAATATCCGTTACTGCGTATTCTGATTTCTTTGAAATGCTGCTCAGAGTGGGTGTGTTTGTTCCGGATGCAATACCGTTATTGGGAGGAATAGAAGTTGCAAGTGCTGAAATTGGTGGGGGTACAGTAAAAATGTGGGGTAAAATACGTGTGCTGGGTATACCGCTAGGCATTACGTATTACTGGTCAAGTGGAAGAGTTGAATTTGGCGTGGGTTCATCCAGCTCCATAGCATCTCTTGATAGCTTGAACAAGGATATTGCTGTAGCATATGATGCCGAGCGTGATCAAACCTTGTTTATGCGAGTGGGTAATAACATAAAAAATGTTGCCGTGAGTAATGTGGATCCATCTATGGATTTGGATATAATACGATCCTTCTATTTGGCGGATACTATTAATTCCAATAAAACAATGAATAATCATTTTGTGAATGTCGGTACAGCGAATGATACGCTGATCAGCATTGAAAGTACGGAGAATGGGGTTCCAACAGACATTGGAGCTGCAGCAAATAGTATATCAGTAAAATCACCTGACGGAAGAACCTTCCCGTTGAAGTTTTATGACAAGACAAGGGACGATGCATATAATACTGACGCAAATGCAAATCTTGCAACAAATGCTTCGGGCAATACGACAATTGCCTTTACAATCCTAAAAAGTCAATGTACAATCGGCATGTGGAATATCGTTACTGATTTTCCTGCCAAGGTAGCAATGGCTTCAGTAACACCAATTGCTGAAATAACAAGCTGTACAGCCAGTGTTTCCGGCAAAGAGGTTACTGCAAATTGGGACGGAACCACATTAACAGGTGCCAAGGTAGATATGTATCTGACAACAGACAAACAGCAGACTGGTCTGAAGCTCACGGACAGTGCTGTAGATGCTGCGCTGAAGCAGGTAAAAGGTCAGATTTCTGAAGAGCTACAGACCGGTAAATATTATGTCAGACTTGTTCTTCAGAAGGAAGGAGAGGTTTATCAGTCTTATTTTGCACAGAAATCGGGGAAGGATTTCGTTATTGACTATAGGGACGCCAATGCGCCCAATGAGCCAAAGAGTGCAACAGTAACCAATGCGGGAAATAATATGCTGAAGGTGAATGTTTCGGCACCCGATGGCAACTACGACGGATACCTGGTGGATATATATGAAAAGCAAGGTAATGCATGGAACCTTACAGGTGTATCAAATCAGCAATTCACTAAGGGCCAGGAAATCCTGGTAGGGGGACAATTCCAAATGGCTGTTCCGGATAATGCATCCCCTTCGGCATCCGGTACGGTAAACTATGGCTTTAACCCCGGGAACACATACAAAGCTGTAGTTACGGCCTATAAGACGACCAATAACAAAACCTACAGAAGCGCCGGTGTTTCAAGCGGAGAAACACTTCTGAAGGAATACACAGCTCCGGTCATAACCGTTGCTGATGCGCTCAATCAGGCGAAATTAATGTATCCTGATAAGCCGGCAGGTAAGGATAATATTTTGATTTTTAATATAAACAATGTCAGCCTGAAGCTTGATTCCCAAACTGCTGTAACTGGAATTTTTGCAATAGATGGCAAAAAAGTCAGTGATATGATCAATGTTAAGTCCAGCACTATAAATGCAAAATTAGCGGATGGAATGCATACGATTGAGTGGAGTGGACAGGAAACGGCAGATGGAGATGGATTTTTACATTCTCAGTGTATATTGGTGGATACCACCGCCCCAAGAGTTATGCTGCAAGCACCCTTAAATGGTTCAACCTTCAGCAGTAACGACGGTGGAAGTATTAACATTTCCGGGCAGGCTGAGGAAGGAGCAATGTACACATTTTCTGTTGACGGAAAGGTAATAGATGATAAGGTAAACCTGGACAGTAATATTAAAGATGGTTATTTGCAGTATACCTTGACCAAGATTGGCATTGATACGGCAGTCAAAAAGCTGACCATTACTGCACAGGATGTGGCAGGCAATAGTTGTTCCACCACAGTGACCATTAATAACAGGGAACTTTCAAATATAAAAAGAGTATTTATTGTGAAGCAGACAGGGGATATCAAGGATGGCAAAATTGAATTGAAGACTGGTGATGCGCCGGTACAGCTGCAGCTGGTTGTAGAGACTAATGGCGGCGACAGAATTTTGCTGAATGATAACAGCTTAGTCCAGTGGAAGACAGGAGGAGTTGACAGTTCTGTCAAAGTGAACGGAGATGGACTTGTGATGCCGGTTTCAAATGGAAACAACTTTGTTGTCGGCTCCTTAAGGGTTGCCCAAAGCGGTTCATATAGCGATGCCGTTGTTGTGAATGTAAAAGCTGATTCTCCCAAAGAGGATGAAGATGACCCACGTCCCGGAAGTATCGATATGGTAGCTGCTGCGGATCCTTTCACCAAAACTCTTAGCAGCAGTGAGGTACAGAAGCAGTTTGCCAAAGATGGAAGGCTTAACATTACTATTGGAAATGTATCAGTCAGTATATTAAAAAAGGCTTTACAGAATTTGGGCCTGACAGATAGCGATACAGTGTCATTGACAGTTACACCATATATTGCAAAGGATAAGAGTATCTTGGATTGCTATAAAGTGGAATTGAAAATCGGGAAGAGAGTTATAGCAGATTTGAAAGGAAATAGCATTTTACTGAAAATAAAGAGCACTGTTAAAAATGTATCCACCCCGGAGGAGTTAGCGGCTGTATCTGTTGACCAGAGCGGAAAGGCAAAATATATTAAATTCTCTGTATTTGATTCTGTAAATAAAGAAATGCTCATTGAGACAGATAATTTTAATATTGTAGGTACTAAGGCTAACAAAATAGTATTCAATGATGTTAAAGGACATTGGGCGAAGAATGCCATAACATTTATTACTGCCAGAGATATATTTAGCGGTGTCGGAAAAAATAAGTTTAATCCAAATGGCTCAATGTCAAGGGCAATGATAGTTACAGTCCTGGGAAAACTTTCGGAGATACCTTTGAGTAATACAACTAAAGAGGTGTTTATGGATGTTTCACCGACTGCATATTATGCGCCTTACGTCCAGTGGGCGGTCGACCGGAAAATAACTTCAGGTACAGGCAACAACAAATTTACGCCCGATAAAAATATTACCCGTGAAGAAATGGCAGTAATGATATGCAATTACTTAAAGAGTCAGGGTTATGATTTTGATAAGGTGGTGACAGCTTCCTATAAGGATGGAGCAGAAATAAGTTCCTGGGCAAAGTCCAGCGTCTCAAAGCTATATGAGATAGGGCTGCTGGATTGGAAAAACTTTAATCCAAAGAAAGAGGTATCAAGAGCTGAATTTGCTACTATCTTGATGAGGCTGATTGAAAAAGAGGTAAAAATTTAAAATTAAGAAATGAAATAAAACCATAAAACGATTTATCAGAGCAGAAGCTAAACGGCCTGTGCCCTGATAAATCGTTTTGGCTTTAAACCTGGGAAGCTGCTGCACAGTGAATAAATTTAAGGTGCAGCAGCTTTGCTTTTCTTGTTTTTAATGTTTAGTGTATATACCTTTTATGAATTTGTATGTATCATCATATATGGAACGGATGTATGGGTCGGGATCAACACTGCTGTCATAGAATACACCGGGTCCGGCATGTTGATAATACATATGGACGGTATTTGTCATATATCCTTTATCTACTCCGTAATTCAAGTATGCCCTATACTTTGTTATCCTATCCTGTGTGAGGGCTGGAGCCACGCGTACACGCTGCTTGTTTGCATAAGTCCAAATTGTTTCATTATGTACTTCAATTTCAGGGGACATTCCATATTTTTTGCATATATCCGCGCACTCAGCGATAACATTTTCGGTCCAATCACTGAAGCAGTAATTCGGCTGTATGGAAACCCCGTTAAAGCCCAGAGATGAATATGCTTCACTAAACCCTTCGGCCTGGTAATAGGGTATCCAGGTAAACAGTTTGGACTTGTCAGCTTTAACATAGTTACCTACCTGAGATATCAGAGAAAGCTCATCTGTACCTGCGTATCCCATCCGGGTCTGTTCCTCAAACCAGTAGAACCCCGCCAGTTCCATATTGGATGATAAATTAGCACTGTTCCATCTGCTGATAACATTATCTATATACCATTTACATACTTTAAGCCTATTGGCGGTTGTTGCCAAGTTTTCTGATATACCGTCTCCATCTACATCGCCAAAGCTTGTCTGGTTGGAGGTGGGATATGGAATTCCGATATAAATTTTTATTTTCTTTGAACTATCGCCCAATATAGTTTTAACATTAGAGGTAGCAACGTTCAGGGCTTTTAGATTATAGTTATCTTGAAACAAATTGTCCAGATAAAAGTCCCAATCTGATTTTAGTGCAGGATGTGCAGGATCACAATAGTATGCACTGCCATTAGGTCCCTGGCAGACTATAGGTAACCATAAGAATGAGTCAAACATGAAATCAGTTATATTACCGTTCGTGTTCTTATATCCAACGTAGGGTATTAATTTATCAGATGAAGTTAGTCCTAGAGAGGTGTCTGATGGGTTCCATGCATTATAGCCATTATACATCAATATAATATCTTTAGAACCACCAAGTTGATCCGGTGACAAATATGCGTTTGGATATGCCTGCGGAGCGGTGATACTGGGCGTATTTTCACCATTTGTAACACCGGACCACCCATAAACCTCGATTTCGTCACAATAGGTCCATATATCAACGTTATAGGTAATTTTTACATATACTGCCTTGCTTATTTCAGCCATATCAAGTGAATAAACTTGTGCTTGCTGAGTTGTATTTGCCAATGAAACAGATGAACTTACTGTTCCTAAATCTGACCAGTTTGAGCCATCTTGTGATACCGAAAACACTACATTTCTTGGAAATAACACAGACTGTGGCTGGCATTGAAGAAATTTTGCCATAAAACCGTTTACCGAGGATTGTTGACCTAAGTTAACAATTATCGAACGTGATGCCCCGTGGCATGCCTTTTGCCATTGTGCATCCCATAGATTTGTGGGGTCGCCATATATACCATCCGTCAACTTACCGGAAATGAAAGCATCATTTGGAGCAAAAGAATAGTTTGTAGACACGCCTTGTGTGACAGAATAAGACAGACCATTTGCTATATTCATTCTGTTATAGCCTTTTACATCGATCTCATCTGAATATACCCATGTATATACCTCGGTAGGTACTACAGCTTTAATATATCTTGCATACTTGTCTACATTCCATAGTGTAAAGTCTTGCCTCAAGTTACCTGTTTGAGTCCGTGGTATAGAGGTATTTATTACTCCAGCCTGTGTCCAGTTTGATCCATTGTTGGATAAATAATAGGTTACGTTTGATGGGAATTTTATTCCATAATCAACTGACTGGCAAAACCCCATGTTTATATATGTAATTCTGCTCGTTGAACCCAAATCAACAACTACTGACCTTGATATATGATTGGCAGTTCCGAGAAAATGAGCCCAGTTTGATTCCAATGGGTTAGCAGTTCCGGCCATTCCATCGGTTAACATGGAAGCAGCGTTGCTGCTGTCTTGAGAATCAGCACCTGTTATCGTTACAGTTTTGCTGAGAGCAAGAGAATCCTTCGAATACCCGAATACCTGCAGTTCATCTGCATACACCCAAACGTCTACGGGTACAACCAGTTTAATATATCTTGCGAAAACCCGTATATTGCTCAAGGCGAAATCTTGAGAGCAAACACTTGATTGATTAGTGGGTATTGAAGAAGAAACTGCGCCAAGCTGTGTCCAATTGATATTATCGTTTGAAAAATAATATGTTACTTGACTAGGAAAGTATATGCCGCTAGAGATGTCCTGGATACAGGTAAGCATTATTTTGTTAACCTCGCATCTTACACCTAAGTCGGATACAATTGACCTAGAGTTATTACTGTAAAAGTGAGCCCAATTTGATGACCACACATTATTAGGGTCGCCTCTTTGCATGTCTTTCAACATAGCTGCAGCATTACTGCTGTCATTTGCATTAGAACCTGAAATACTGATTGTACTGAATGGGGCAAGCTGGACTATACTGCTGGCATTACTGATACTGAAAGGGATAAGAGTTGCAACACAAATTAAAAGTACTGAAATAAGTACTTTTTTTACACTTTTTAACATACGGATACCTCCAATTTTATTTTACAATAATTGTTGGTTTTCTGAAAGCATTACTATGAGCTGTCAATTTGTGTAAAGATAATTATCCGGATAAACATTCTTACATATATAATTATGCTATAATTACATAAGAGATGTATTTGTCAAAATTTGCTCTGTTTTTATTCAATTTTTGCTTTATTAATCAATTCCTGATATTGTGTCGGTGACACGCCAAAAATTTTTTTAAAGGCTTTGCTGAAAGAGTGAATTGATTGGTATCCGAGCCTTTCTGCGATTTCTGTGATGGAAAAATCATCATTTTTTATCCATTCAACCGACTTTTCAAATTTCTTTTTATTAAAATAATCAAGCATGGTTAGTCCTGTTTCACTTGAAAAAAGGTGAGACAAGTATGAATAAGAATATCCGAGCTGACTGGCGATCTGTGTCAAATCCGAAATATTATAGCTGTGAGTATCTATATAATTTATTATCCTATACACTATGTTGCGTTTATCCGCGACATCCTTTTCTGGTATATATTTATTTTCCCAGTAATCGAAAAAATCTCGATATGCATACACGATAATCTGGTGGAGGCAGGTTTTGATAATTAAATTCAAGTAGTCTTTCCCATGAACCAATTCATTAAAAATACTTTGAAAAGGTATTTGAATTTCCATCTTATCTTCTACTACCGGATATTTGATTTTGTCAAACATTTTCTTTATATAAGTAAACGGATTTAGATTGTCATCAACATAATTGAAATTAAATCCCACATAAAAGTAGCGGAAAGGATCGGAAGAATCTGCTTTTCCACCATGTATCTGTTTAGGGAGATTTATGATAATATCTCCTTCTTTAACTGGATAAGTATTACCATCACAATAGAATAGACCTTTACCTGAAACTATATAACTTATTTCATAACAAATTTGTTCGTGTTCCTTAATGATAAAATCTCTTTCACTGCATAAGTCACCGACTTGATAAAGAGCAATAGATTCATGCACATGAGGATTTTCCCAATAGTCATTTTCAAAGTGGAACTTTTTTTCAATAGAACTATCTGCCCGAAAGACTGGTTTCATGCAATAAAGTCTCCTTCCAGTAACTGATATATTAA
>CAYQCA010000086.1:0-14793 GCA_964415835.1 uncultured Clostridium sp.
ACTTTTTTTCATAGCAGCCAGCATATCTTCATTTTCAGCAGCACTTGCTTTAAGAGATTCAACAGCAGGAATCAGCGCATCCAGTAAGGTTTTGTCCCCAAGCTTTGCTCCTCCTCTTTTCTGAATACCGTCAACTGCACTTTGCATCATCTCTGCAAGTTCAGATAAATTTAATTCAGTCTTGCCAGCAGCGTACTTGGCTGCGCTTCTAAATGCGGAACCCCAGATAGGACCTGATGCGCCTCCGCAATATTCAGTAATAATCATTCCACTGCCTTTTAAAAACGCACCAATATCGTCTTTCGGTATTTCATTCCAGTTCTGTTTCAACTGTTTGAAGCCTTTTGCAACCGACATTCCAAAGTCCCCATCACCTGCAACAGAATCCAGCTCACAGAAATAGACTTCATTTTCAATAATGATGTCAGCCATTTTTGCAACTAAATCTATTATGTTATTTGTGTTCAACATTTTCTGAATACCTCCTATAAATTAAATCCTGATTGCCGGAGTATCTACTTCAGCATCCAAATATTCTGTAAGCTCGTCATCCAGCTTTAGCAATGTAACAGAAGCACCTGCCATATCAATTGCGGTCATATAATTTCCTACCATGGTCTTGTAAACCGATAAATTCCTCTTGTCCAAAGCTTTTGAAACCGAGTTGTTCAATAAATAAAGCTCCTGCAGCGGTGTTGCTCCAAGCCCGTTTACAAGCAATGCAACCTTGTCTCCTGAATTAAACGGAAGATCTTTAGCTATCAAATCAACCATTCTCTCTGCCAGTTCATCAGCTGTAACCAATTTTTCACGTGCAATTCCCGGTTCTCCGTGTATACCCACACCGAATTCAATTTCGTCATCGTTAAGCTTGAACGTTGGAGTACCTTTTGCCGGAACTGTACAGGAGGTTAATGCAAATCCTATTGTACGCACATTATTAATTACCTTTTGCGCTACATTCTTCACCTGTTTTAGGTCCAAGCCCTTTTCGGCAGCTGCACCGGCAATCTTATGCACCAGCACCGTACCTGCCACACCTCTTCTACCCACTGTATACAAGCTATCCTTTACAGCAACGTCATCATTAACATATACCTTTTCAACAAATATATCATCGTCCTCAGCCATCTCTGCAGCTGCATCAAAGTTCATGCAATCTCCCGAGTAATTTTTTATTATCAGCAATGTGCCCTTATCTGACTGGGTTTCAACAATAGCGTTATATACCTGGATAGTAGATGGAGATGCAAATACATCCCCGCAAACTGCAGCATCCAACATTCCATAGCCCACAAATCCGGCATGTGCAGGCTCATGTCCACTACCCCCACCACTTATCAGTGTAACTTTTTGCTTGTTAATTTCTTTTCTCTTTATTATTTTATACTTCTTACTAAAGGCTAAATGGTTTGGATGAGCTTTAACAATTCCCTCGCACATCTCAATAACTACATCTTCAACTTTATTGATTATCTTCTTCATACTGTCCTCCTATTGTCCAAGCTTGTCAGCTACCAAAATTGCTGAGTATACAGCTTTAGCAGTTACAGGGAATGGCATGTTATGAATAGTTTCGCCTTCTGCAGTTGCCGCTATAGCTACTTTCATAATTTTTTCTTCTGTTACTTCTGTAATTCCAAGATCTTTCAGGCAAGTTGGCAATCCAACTGATTTGCAGTAACCGATAACATTTTCGATTTCTTCCTCAGGCGCATTTTCAAGAACAAGATGAACCAAAGTTCCGAAGGATACTTTCTCACCATGCATAAAATGATGTGTTTCTTCAAGAACAGTAAGTCCGTCGTGTACAGCATGTGCTGCTGCAAGTCCGCTGCTTTCAAAGCCCAATCCGCTAAGCAGAATGTTGGCTTCAACGATATTTTCAAGCGCTTGGGTAACAACATTCATTTCACAGGCAGCCTTTGCCTTTAGAGATTCTTCCATCAGAGTCTCAAAGCAAAGTGTTGCTAAGGCAAAAGCGGCTTTTGTACTTTTTCCGCCGGGCATATTGTTGGCACCGGATCTGATGCAGGCTCTTGCTTCAAAAAATGTTGAAAGAGCATCACCCATTCCTGCAACAAGGAATCTTGCCGGAGCCTTTGCGATTACTCCTGTATCAACTAATACAAGATCAGGGTTTTTATGAAGGTGGAAATATTCTTCAAATTCACTCTTTTCAGTGTAAATAATAGCGAGTTTACTTGTAGGTGCATCAGTTGATGCAATGGTAGGGACTATAATAACAGGTTTCTTTGACAGAAAAGAAGCAGCTTTTGCAGTATCTAAAGCTTTACCGCCGCCAAGACCGATAAATACTCCGCAGTTATTATCCTCCGCCAGTTTCTTCATTCTATTAATTTCATTTCTGGTACACTCTTCTTTAAATTCTCCAAACACAATTTCAATAGAAGAATTTTCTAAAGCTTTATCAAGATATTTCTGTACTCTTGCCTGGTCTACTTTTGATGCTACTAACAATGCTTTGTTTGAGAAATCACTTACGTAAGTTCCTAGATTATACAGTTCGTCTTCACCCTGTATATACTTTGCTGGCGAAATCATTACTTTTTTCATAAAATAAACCACTCCTTTAAATTAGAATCCATAGTTAGATTATAATTTAGTGAGTGGTTTTTCACTGTAACTTTATAGCATTGTTTCTGCAAAAACCCGTTGTAAATTTAAGCATTAAAATAGTAATTTTCAGCAATAATTAATTACTTCTAAAATTTCTATAAGTGGATGGTGTTACTCCCTCTATCTTTTTAAAAACCTTAACGAAATAACCGCTATCCTCAAACCCCAGGTCCAGTGCTATACTGGTGATAGGCAAATCAGTTGTTTTCAGAAGTTCTTTAGCTTTGCCAACTCTTATTTTGTTAACATAATTTGCAAAATTATCGCCTACCACTCTGTTAAAAAGCTTACTGAAATAACTTGAACTAATGTTACATATGCTTGCCATATTGTCCAGGCTGATGTTTTTGGTATAATTCTTTTGAATATATTCAAGTGCAGGTCTTAATATAATATTGTCACGGTTAATTTCGCTTTGGTTTATTATGGAGCTGTCAAAAGACTTACCTGTATCGGGACTATTACCATCCATGTCGCTTTCATCGCTTAAGCTTATCTTTAATAAGGCTTCCTCTACAATGTAGTTGCTGATATTATATATCATAGCTGCGATTGATTTTATTTTCTGGAGGCTCATTTTGGGGAGCTGTCCATATAAATGTTCAAGTTTGTCTTTACCCATAATCTCTAATGCATTTGTCTTTTGACTTGTTATTTTCTCAAGATACTTTTCATCTGCATTATCGTCAAGAAGGACTTGTCCACCCATAACGGCGCCTAAATACTGCCCATTAACGGTTATTGGAATTGCGAAGTCTACTATCCCCATATGGCACAAATAAATATACGGCTGACTAAGTCTTGTTGCTTCCAGACCGCCCCTGGAATCACACTTTTCGCAGATTTGAGAATACTCTGGATTTGCTCTGATTATTTTACACAGTTCGGAGCATTTGCTATGATGTGTTATGGGCTTGCCTTTATAGTCAACAGTAATTATTGCTGCATCTGTTGCGTCAGCAATTGAATCCTGAATATTTCTGTAATTGTCCGCATTAATAATATAATCCAGGTCTAGAATATTTTTCTTCAAATCAACCCCCCATTTCGAAACTATTTACTTCATTATATCTTTAAAAATTTATAAAAACAATGCTTAGAACCTGTCTAGTATCTGCTTGTGCTTGGCATTTTAAGCGGATTTTGTGTCAGGCAAGGCAAATTTTCGCAGGAATAATTTGTTTATTCCCAGAAAATTTAACGTAGCATGGCGCAAAATCCGCCAAAATGACGAGTGCAATGAGATACTAGACAGGTTCTTATATGAATTTTCCTTTAAGCACATCAAATACACCTCTGGCGGTAATTCTGACCTCAGGTATAACCGGCAGAGCAAGAAAAGACAGCACTATGAACGGGTCAATGTCCTTGCTGACCCCCATTTCATGAGCAATACGAATCATTGTCTCTAATTTTTCATTAACTGTTTTATGTGATTCCGAGCTTATGAGTCCCATAATTTCCAACTGCAGCGTAGCACTCTTTTTGCCATTACTTATAATAGAATAACCCCCACCGCAATCTATTAATTGCTGAACAGCCAGCAGCATATCCAGATCGTTATCACCTATAACAATTAAATTATGCGAATCATGGCATACAGTTGATGCAATTGCACCGTTTTTAATTGAGAAACCTTTTACAATTCCTATTCCCCTTTTTCCTGTGGCATGATGCCTTTCGAAGACAGCAACTTTGTTATAAATATTGTCTGCAACAAATAATCCGTCCTGTACATTGACTTTTTCCAAGATTTTTTCAGTTAATATCTGCCCTCCCACAATTTTTATAACAGCGGCTTCATCCGACTCCAATTTTAAATTAAGCGTATCTTGGCTGATCTTGCCTATATTTACTGTCTTCAGCAGGCTTTTATCTATAGGCTTCGTAATAATAGTACTATCTTTCTTTATTTCCTGTCCATGGTAAAAGACTTTTTCTACTGTAAATTTATTTAAATCTGATAAAACTACCATATCAGCCTGATATCCGGGTGCAATTGCACCAATATTTTTTAAGGAATAGCACCTTGCTGTATTGATTGTTGCAATCTTTATAGCATCAACAGGATTTAATCCTAAAGCTATCGCTTTTTTTACATTGTTGCTTATATGCCCTGTTTTATTTATATCCTCTATATGTTTGTCATCAGTACAAAATGACAGATTTTCAACCGGTATCTTTTTTTCAACAACACCTTTTATTATTGCTTCCAGATTTTTTGCTGCTGTACCTTCTCTAATAAGAATATGCATTCCATTTCTCATTTCCTGCAAGGCTGTATTAAAATCACAGCATTCGTGGTCGGTTTTTATTCCAGCCAACCTATAGCAGGCTAACTCCTTATCGCTCAGGTATCCTGCATGACCATCAATAGTTTTATTTTGGAATAATTCCAGCTTCTCAATCATCCCAGGCTCTGCGGCTATAACCGATTTAAAGTCCATCACCTCTCCCAGACCCAGAACTCTAGGGTTATGGAGGTATTCCTCCATGTCTTTAGCCGCAAAAGTAACACCATTATCTTCAAAGTCAGTGGCAGGAACGCAGGAAGGCATCATTATAAAAACATTGGCCTGAGAGTCTTCGGTTTGATTGAGGATAAAATCTATCCCTTTCTTGCCGGATACATTGGCCGCTTCATGAGGATCCACAATAAAAGTGGTAGTACCGTGTAAAGCTGCAGTATTTATTAACTGAGCCGGATTTACAAGTGTGGATTCCAGATGAAGATGAGCATCTATCAAGCCGGGACAAATAAACCAGCCTTCAGCATCAATTTCAGCTTTTCCTTCATACTTGCCAAGTCCTGCAATAAAACCGTCTTTTACAGCAATATCACATTTTATAATTTCGTTTGAAAATACATTTATCACGGACCCATTTTTAAAAACCAAATCTGATTTTTCTAGTCCCAGTGAAACATCGGACTTCTTCTTCGTAAATAAATAGTTCATATTAATTCTCCATTTATCAGGATTTGGCCAGGTGCTCGTTAATCCATTTTAAAATATCATTAGTTACTTCGTCCCTGTTTAATTCGTTCAGCAATTCATGTCTGCAGTCCTTATATAATTTTATATTCAGGTCGGATATGTTTTGTTCCCTGTAAATATCAAAAAGTTTATTTACCCTTTTGCCGTATTGTCCTACTGGGTCCTCCTGTCCTGCAATAATATATATCGGAAGGTTTTTTCTTATGTTGTCCAGCTTATCTTTTCTATATAGTTTAACCAGACCATCCATAAAGTAATAATAAAAGCCAAATGAACAAATAAAACCGCAGGCAGGATCATTGTCATATTTCATTACTTCCTCGGGATCTCTGCTAAGCCAATTTGATTTATCTGAAATGTCAATTTTTTTATTGTAATTACCAAAGCCCAATTTATGAAGCAGCCTTGCGGGTTTTTCCTCACCGAATAAATTCATCTGGACAAATGCCAGATGTTTTGCATACCTGAATTCAGCACCCAATTGAGCAGCAGTTCCGCAAAGAATGATACCATCAATTTCGTTGCTATACTTGGTTATAAAATCCTGTCCGATAAAAGACCCAAAGCTGTGTGCAAAAACATAAAGAGGGACATTCGGATATTTCTCCCTTAGCATACGGGTTATCATATGTTCATCTTCTACAATGTTATAAAAACCGTTTTTACCAATTACTCCGAGCTTTCCATTAAAAGAAGCGGTCTTACCATGTCCTCTATGATCATCGCCATAAACCGCTATACCTTTTGAGTTTAAAAAATTTGCCAGTCTTTCGTATCTGCCCGCATGCTCACCCATTCCATGAAATATTTGTAAGACTGCTTTTGGATTCTCCACCTCATCCCAGCAATAAACATTCAGATTATGACCATCTTTTGCTATAAATTTTCTTTCCATGGCTGAACCCTCCGTTTCATTACTCATTGTCTGAAAACAATGCATTTCCCGCCACCTGTGGAGGCGGAGGTACTCTTTACCTTGTCATATGAAATATTCAACAAATTTTATAAAATACCTCTTTTGCACTATTTCATAGTAAAATTATATGAATAGTATAAAATAATTATTGACTTTTATTTCAGAACCCTTTATAATCAATTCATATTATTTTTATATGAATACTATTAAATGAAGGTGGAATTAATTTGATTGACAGATATCATCACGTGAAATTCGAACATCAACAACACCATGAGCACACTACTTTTAACGATTATACCAACGCTGTCGCTGAGTATAGGAAGACTTTCGCCTCAAAAAAAGATGTTATTGAGCAAACACCTGATCCGGCAGTAAGAGAAATGCTTCTCCATATGCAAGATATAGGCTGTGAGACTGTTTTTGACAGATTTGATGCGCAAAAGCCACAGTGTAGCTTTGGATTAGCAGGTATTTGCTGCAAAAACTGCAATATGGGGCCTTGCAAAATTACAAAGAAAAGCCCCAGAGGCGTGTGTGGCGCTGATGTGGATGTAGTAGTTGCCCGTAACCTTTTAAGAAGTGTAGCAGCCGGGATTGCGGCCCACGGAGCCCGTGGAAGGGAATCCATGCTGGCACTGAAATTCGCTGCAGAGGGTAAAATAGATATTCCTATCGAGGGTGAAAACAAGATATTGACTGTGGCAAAGATCTTTGGCCTTGATACCCAGAACAATTCAGTCAAAGAACTGGCAGGACAAATTGCAGATATACTACTTGAGGATATGTCGAGGACAATGCCTGCCCCCCATAAAACTTTACATGCTTTTGCCGCCAAAGAAAGAATAAAGGTTTGGAGTGATCTTGATATACTCCCTGTCAGCCCTTACCACGAAGTTTTTGAAAGCCTTCATAGAACAAGCACCGGAAATGATGGTGACTGGAAAAATATAATGAAGCAAATGCTTCGAAGCGTTGTAGCCTTTGCGTGGTCATGCGTTTTAGGTTCATCTATATCAATGGACAGTCTTTTCGGGCTTCCTGAGAGAAATACCTCCAGGGTTAATCTTGGCACTTTGGAAAAAGGTTATGTCAATATTGCAGTACACGGTCATTCTCCAGTCTTGGTACGTGAAATTGTGAAATTGGGAAAAACTGAGGAATTTATAAACCTAGCAAAAGAAAAAGGTGCATACGGAATAAAGTTTTATGGCATTTGCTGTTCCGGTCTTTCTGCTATGTACCGCTATGGTGGAGTTATTCCGCTCTCAAATGCAATAGGGGCTGAGCTTGTTTTGGGTACAGGTGCTATTGACCTATGGGTTGCTGATGTTCAGGATGTGTTCCCTGCAATAATGGAAGTTGCACAGTGCTTTAAGACTACGGTTGTTACTACAAACGACTCTGCAAGACTGCCCGGTGCGGAGCACTATGGTTTTGATCATGACCATTCAAATCTGGATCAGACTACAACACTGGCGAAAAAAATTCTACAGAGAGGTGTCGAAAGTTTTGCAGCCAGAAGAGACGTACCTGTGTATATTCCTCAATATGAGGTTGAAGCCGAAGTTGGTTTCTCAGTGGAATATATTATCAAGCATTTTGGAGGGGTAAAGCCGTTAGCGGAGGCGCTTAGAAATGGGCAAATCCTTGGAGTTGTAAACCTGGTAGGATGTAATAATCCCCGTATAGTTTATGAAAAAGCAGTGGTTGAGCTGGCTGATATTTTGATCAAGAATAATGTTCTAATTCTAACCAATGGCTGTGCATCGTTCCCTTTACTGAAGCTGGGTTACTGCTCAACCAAGGCTCTGGAGCAAACAGGTGAAAATCTTAAAGGCTTTTTAAAGGATATGCCTCCAGTATGGCACATGGGTGAATGTCTGGATAATGCCAGAGCTTCAGCCTTCTTTAAAGCCGTAGCTGAAGCGTCGGATACAGCCATTAAAGATATGCCTTATGCATTTGCAAGTCCTGAATGGTCTAACGAGAAGGGTATTTGTGCGGCTTTGAGCTTCAGATTACTGGGCGTAGATTCTTATCACTGTGTTTACGCTCCCACACAAGGATCAGAAAATGTAACTGATTTTATGCAGGATGGTACGAAGGATATTTTAGGTTCAAGAATGATCGTAAATGTGAACCATATAGAACTGGCAAACCAAATTGTTGCCGACCTTAAACTTCAAAGAAAGACCCTTGGCTGGGAATAGGAGGACAATAACGTGAAAACTGTTAAAAAAATAGTATTAATTGCTTTAATGCTTGGAATGCTTGCAGGTATTGCAGCCTGCGGAAATAAGGCTGACAAAAAAGATACGGTCTCTGATACTACAACTGAAAAGAAAATAGTTAAAATTGCTTATCTGCCGATTACACACGCACTGCCTGTTTTTGTTGAAAACGAATTGCAGAAGCAAGCCGGAGATAATTTCCAAATTGAGCTTGTAAAATATGGTTCCTGGCCTGAATTAATGGATGCATTGAATACCGGAAATGTTGATGGCGCATCTGTACTGATTGAGCTTGCCATGAAGGCAAAGGAACAGGGTATTGGAGTAAAAGCTGCAGCACTTGGTCACAAGGACGGAAATGTAGTTGTAGTATCAAATAAAATTAACAATACTGAAGAATTAAAAGGAAAAACTTTTGCAATACCCCATAGGCAATCCTCACATAATATACTGTTGGGTCAGATGCTTAAGAATTCAGGTCTTACTTATAATGATGTAAAGGTAGTAGAACTGGCCCCGCCTGAAATGCCTGCCGCACTCGCCCAGGGTCAGATTGACGGTTATTCTGTGGCAGAGCCCTTCGGTGCTAAATCTGTTGCATTGGGTACCGGCAAAGTATTATTTGAATCACGGGATCTCTGGCAGGACTCTATCTGCTGCTCTCTCGTACTTACAGATAAATTCATCAACGGAAATAAGCAACTGGCAAAAGAAGTTGTTGCAAATTACAGTGAAGCAGGAAAATATATTGAAACTAATAAGGAAGCTGCTAACACCATCGCTAAAAAATATCTGAAGGTGGATGACAATGTTCTCAGTCTTTCAATGAAGTGGATTTCCTATAATGATTTAAAAATAACAAAAGAAGCTTATGATGACCTTAGAAATAAGATGATAGAATTTGATATTTCAAAAACTCCGCCGACATACGAAGAGTTTATAGATGCATCATTATTAACTAAATAGCTATTATGTAAAACAAGTTGGAGGTTAGAATGCTAAAAAAACTCTTTCAAATTTGCATATCCTTTACAGTCTTAATCGCTATATGGCAAACTGCAGTCACTTTTGGAAGCTGGAACAGAGCTCTTTTCCCCACTCCGCTGGATGTTGCTAAAGGCTTTTCGGAACTGGTCGGAGATGGAATCTTATTCGCTAGTATAAAGGACAGTATGTTTCGGTTTGCCGTCGGATACTTAATCGCAGCAGTTTCAGGAATTATATTGGGGCTGGTTTTAGGCTGGTTCAGAAGAGCATGGAGTTTTGTTAATCCGATAGTTCAATTACTCAGGCCTATATCACCTATAGCCTGGCTTCCCTTTGTGGTTTTGTGGTTTGGAATCGGTGATTTACCTGCGATTGTTATAATATTTATTGCTGCCTTTTTTCCTGTTTTGCTCTCAACTGTCACTACTGTAAGCAAGGTTGATCAGACCTATATAAAAGTCGCTAATAATTTTGGTATCCGGCAGCCACATATGATTGCAAAAATAGTTCTACCGGCGTCATTCCCGCAAATTGCTACCAGCTTGCACATTGCTTTGGGTACTGCATGGGTTTTCCTTGTTGCCGGCGAAATGGTAGGAGCTCAAACCGGCCTTGGCTTTATGATAATTGATGCAAGAAATAATCTAAGATCGGATATGCTGTTGGCCAGCATAATAACTATTGGGTTAGTGGGGTTATTTCTTGACAGCCTCATCGGATTTGCTGAAAAAAAAATTCTTGAAAGATGGGGCTTCGTTCCCAATGAGAGGGGTGCTTAATTTTGTATATTCAAATAGAAGATGTATCCAAGCAATATGTGCAAAAAATGGCTAACTTCCAAGCGCTCGATCATGTTTCATTAAATATTGAAAAAGGTGAATTTATATGCCTGCTTGGCCCCAGCGGCTGTGGAAAAACCACTCTTCTTAATGCTGTTGCAGGCTTTGACAAAGTAAACAGCGGTAGAATTGCTATTGATGGTAAAGTGGTTACAGAACCCTCAGCAAAGCATGTAACCATATTTCAGAATTATGGTCTTCTTCCCTGGAGAACTGTGCAAAAAAATGTTGAGCTAGGGTTGGAAGGCAAAAACCTCTCTAAAAAAGAACGTCAGAATATTGCCAATAAATACATTAAGCTTGTAGGATTGACTGATTTCAGCCAAAGCCATCCAGGTCAGCTTTCTGGAGGTATGCAGCAACGAGTTGCCATAGCTCGTGCACTCGCTGTAGTTCCTGAAATTATATTTATGGATGAACCCTTCGGAGCACTGGATGCGTTGACACGTCTAAATATGCAGGAAGAGATATCAGCTATATGGGAAAGCCAAAAGAAAACGATCATATTTGTTACGCATGATATAGAGGAATCTGTTTTTCTTGCAGACAGAATAGTGGTTATGACTCCTAATCCCGGAAAAATAAAATGTATTATTGATGTTCCTATTGCCAGAAAGCGTGACAGAACAAGTAGCGACTTTATTAAAATACGTGATAAGGTATTTACAGAATTTGAAATGAAAAAACCGGATAAAACTGAGTACTATCTTTAAGCAGTTAATGGTGAAGATCAAAGAGTGAAAAGTTATGAAAAAAGTCGTTTACCCGACTTTATAATTTAACTCGGTGTGCCGAGTTTTCTTTAACTATTCACTCTTCTCTATTCATTATTCACTTTACTCTACGTCCTCCACTACATTTTCCGGCGGTTTTTCCAGTATCTGAGGATTTTGAATGAGCTTTTTAAATAGTTTAAAGGAACTTGCATAATAATGCCCATCTACTATTCTTTCATCCACAACCACTTTTAAATCAATATATCTATTGTCTACGATTTCATTCTTTTCATTTATATGCTTAGCTTTTTGTTTTTTTCCAAATGAAATAAAGACAGATGTTGTTCCAAAATTATAAATATGGTGATAAACCGGTTGAATGCCAAGAGATCCTACATCTGTAATAAAAATACTGGTATGAAAAGGGCTTAAACGGTTTATTACTTTTGGCATGATACCATAATAATCAAGCAGCTTTACGAAACCTATTAAAAAGTTTATTAAGAATCTTGGGCAGAGCATAAAAAGCCTTGCGGTCTTATCGGCATCATTCTTTACTTCCAGTTTTTTGTTTTCATTTACAGCGGCGCTTATCTTTTCGACTATATCAAATATTGTATCTTTGGGGTCAAATTTCATTTTAACTACTGTTTCCGGACTATCCTCTTTCAATTCCTTTTTAATACTTAGAGAGATCAGTATTTCATTTCGAGCAAATATTCTCTGCCCCGCAATAAATCTATTTAAACCCGGCTTCTGGGATATTGTCCGTACCATTGCAGCAATTACCACATGAAGAAAACTGATACTTTTATTTTCCCTGGCTTTCTGTGATCGTATATATGCTTCCGTCCGGTCTATATCAATCTTATCATCAAAATAAACCAATGCATCATCCCTTGTTTTCATAATAAAAGGAATAATTTTGTAAAACGAATCCAAACTTTTTAAAAGCCTGCCATCATACCGATCCCCAAGTCTCATTATAATTAACCCCCATATATAATATTCAATTCTGGTCTTTTCTTTTTTGCATTTTATAAGTAATTCTTAGTAATAGCTTTTCAGGAACAAATTTCTCAAAAAATCTGGCAAGTTTCATAGTAGTGCCCGGTACAATGGTGAGCTTGCGTTTAAACATTTGCTTTATGGCATAATCTGCAACGTACCGGCTTGACAACCCTTTAACGCTGAATTTAACATTTGCTGTTTTATCAAATTCAGTCTCAACCGGTCCTGGGCACAGGGAGCCAATATAAACACTGTTTCCTGCTCTCCTGAGCTCTTCGTAAATCGCCTGGGTTAATCGGAGCACATATGCTTTTGATGCATAATAGCTTGAAAGCAATGGCCCGGGCAAAAATGCTGCTGAAGATGCTACATTTAATATATACCCGGAATTCTTAAGCTTAAAATCCTTTAAAAATAACTTGGTCAATATGTGTACAGCTTTTATGTTTGTATCCACCATTCTCATTTCGGCATTTAAATCAATTCCATCAAATGTTCCGAATATTCCAAAACCGGCATTGTTTATCAATATATCTATATTTTCCTGCTTAACCTGTTCATATAAGGAATAGCAGGACTCTTCCTTTGAAAGGTCCAGACAAATTATCCTTGTATCAGTGGGTAATCCACTCTGCAGTTCTTCCAATTTTTCTTTTCTGCGAGCCACCAATACTAAATCATATCCCATATTACTCAATATAATCGCCATATCCCTGCCGATACCGGAACTGGCTCCGGTGATTAATGCTTTCATAAAGCCCCCTTATTTTACCCTTTGTTTCCGAAATCCTTTAGGAACAGTTAAGTAATAAAACCCGATTTTGCAGTGAGAGAATTTTCGAAAGTACAAGGCGGAGGAGGGAGTAATACCGGTCGTATTGCGACTGACGACAACGACGTAATTTCGGAAATTTGCCACTGCAAAAATGGGAAGTTATTATTTAACTGTTCCTTGTATCTGATCCATAACCCAGCTTGTTCTGGATGCACTTTCTCCGTGGCTTGGGCATACGCCAAATCCGGTAAGCTCGTCTACAATAGTTTGAATCAATGGTTGTTGGATATGAGGAGGATTTTGCACAGAAAATTCCTCAACACCTTCTTCAGTAAACATTTGAATAGGCTCTGCACCAAATGTTGAAAAGCAAAGCTTTCCCTTACTGCCAATGATTTCATTCCTGTCTACATATTCAAATGCATTAAAGCACCAAACACCAGTGCCATGTACTCCAGACGAAAATTTAAATGTAGCTGAAACAATATCATCCGCTTTATATAGTTGTGCCTGATTCGAAGCAATTCCAGACACATTCACTACGGGTCCGAAAATAAAGTCCATAATATCCAGAGTATGGCAGCCCAGATCCATAAACTTGCCGCCACCTGATATTTCAGGCATAACTCTCCAGGAAAGAATATTATTTTTTTCATCTTGAGTACACTTTTGATAATTTAAAATGTTAACGAACCGTACTTCTCCTATCGCCCCACTATTAATAATTTCTTTAATCTTATGAAATCTTGGAAGTCCCCTTCTATAATATGCTACAAAAAGTGGAACTCCTGCATTTTTGCATGCAGAAATCATTTCGTTGCACTCATTAAAGTCCATTGCCATTGGTTTTTCTACATACACAGGTTTTTTCGCCTGAGCACACAGCAGAGTATATTCTTTATGATTTGCCGGTGGTGTTGCTATGTAAACTGCATCTACATCCGGATCCCAAATTAAATCGTTTGCCTGATCATAATATTTGGGGACTCCGTGCCTCGCTGCATAATCTTTTGCCAGCTCACCATTTCTTCGCATTACTGCAACGAGCTCTGAATTATTTGCCTTCTGAAAACCGGGACCGCTTTTTACCTCTGTAACTTTTCCACAACCTATAATTCCCCATCTGATTTTTTTCATAATATGCATCCTTTTAATAATATGGTTTTATACCATTATATATTAAAAATTAGCTTCTGATAATTAGCTTCCGAGAAAATTCTCTACACAATTCCTTTTTGTATGGAGTGCCTTTACAATAACGATAAATACTATAATTTATGTAACCTCACATAAGACGATATCATATTATGTAAATAGAAGTCTATATATTCAATTTATTTGGAAGGAGAAGAAATATGAATGAAATAACTACACAGTATGGCTTTTCTGAAAGAGAAAGGTTTGATAGAAGACAAATTGTTCCGCCAAATATGGTACTTGCCATGGCATATGTCCCTGATCAGGCCTGGGAAACTCCATATGATGTTAAAGAAGGACTTGACAGAGGAACCCTCTTCCCAAGCCTTGATAAGCCATTTTTAGGAGGGGGAAATAGATATGGATACTAACAATATGAATAAAGGCAGCATGCCTAATAACGCAATGCCTAATATGCATAATATGATTCACATGCAGTCCACACCTAAATCCGGTACTATGCCTATGATGGAGCAAATGCC
>CAYQCA010000087.1:0-8097 GCA_964415835.1 uncultured Clostridium sp.
TACATTGATTTTGATGATATAGATTATGACGGCCTTATATGGATTGATAATTCAAGATCCTGCATAGTATCAAGGAAATCCAATGAAATTATTTCAGGTACTGGTTCATGGTTTGCATCAAGTGACTATGTAGCGTATGACAACCGTATAGAAGAAAGTGACTGGTTATATACAGATCCTGACACCATGCCTTTAAAGGGAGGCAGAACATATAATATAAGTTTTAAGTATAAGATTCAAAGAGCGCCTGCAGAAGGAGGGTATTTTTACGTATATGCAAGAAGGAAAGACGGCTCGCATGCAATTACTAAAATACCGTTTAATGGCAATATAGGATCTGTTTATGCTAAGAGCTTTTCGCTGACTCTTGATGATTTTGATGATTATCAAATAATAGTGGGTAGTCGTTATGGAGGAAGAGTGTCAATAGACGAAATTGCTATAGATGAAAATTCTCTTTTGAACCCGGGTTTTGAGACTGGTACAAAAGAAAGCTGGACTGATTATAATGATGGACACGGGTCAACTGTTACCATAGAAAGCAATGGGGTATATGAAGGATTTTACTACGCAAAAGTTTCCTCAGCTAACAGCTTTTCACATGCTTTGGACCAAAGGCTTACAAACCTTCCAGCAGGAACATACAGAATGAGTGCCTGGGTTAAATCCAGTGGTGGCGTTAACTGGATACGCTTTATTCCTGGAGACGCGGTAAGTGGAGAGGAAACATGGCACTCATTGCCTACTTCGGCTATATCAGAGTGGACAAGGTTTGAAGTGCTAGTAAATATAACATCAGGCAAGGCAAAGGTCATTATTGATGTAAATGCTCCCGGAGGTTGTTGGGTTGCTTTGGACAATATTAAGTTTGAGCCTCTTATTGGTCCAGTAACTGACAAAGCCGTGTTTGAAGAAAACGTTGTAAAAAATTCCGGATTTGAAGCAGGCAGCAAGGAAATCTGGACAGACTACAATGATGGTCATGGGTCAACTATTACAATAGAAAGCAGTGGGGCATATGAAGGAAGCTATTACGCGAAATTTTCTTCAAGTAACGCATATTCACATGCTTTGGATCAAAGGTTTACTAATCTGCCTGCTGGAACATACAAAATGAGTGCCATGATTAAGTCAAGTGGTGGAGTTAACTGGATTAATTTTATTCCCGGTGATGGATCAAACTCAGAAGAAACATGGTATTCACTGCCAACGACAGCCATTTCAAATTGGACTAATTTTGAGACAACTGTCAATATTAGGTCTGGAAATGCTAAGGTTATTATTGATGTAAATGCACCCGGAGGGTGCTGGGTTGCAGTTGATGATGTGAAATTTGAACGTATTATAGATGCGGAAGCAAACATATTGTCCAATTCAGGATTTGAAACAGGAAATTCATTTGCTTGGGAAGAGTTAAAACCGGATGGACAGACATCAAAGGCCTCGGTTAAAAATGATGGAGGTCACACTGGTACATATTATCTAAAATATGAATCGACAACTCCTTACACAGAGACTGTACTACAGCATATAAACAAGCTGCCTATGGGTAAGTATAGACTGAGTGCCTGGATAAAATATAGTGGTGGAGCTAATTCGGCATATATTAAATTGTCTGATGAAACTAAAGGCCAAATATCAACAGCAAACCTGCCGAGTCAGGGAGTTGCATCGTGGACTAAATTTGAGACCGAACTTTTTATCAGCTCCGGCAATGCAAGTGTAGAGTTGCATATGGATGCTCAAAATGATGGGACAAAATGGATATGTTGGGACGACATAAAGCTCGAAAGGGTTATAAATCCGGTTAAAAACAGTGGCTTTGAGTCAGGAAGCATAAGTGGATGGAGTGAATCATATCCTTCCGGGCAAGGGTCAAAAGCAACTGTTCAAAATGGTAGTGCATATGAAGGCGCATACTTAGTAAGATATTCATCAACTGAACCATATGCGGAGACCCTTAGTCAAATATTTGATGTGCCTAACGGTAAATATAAATTAAGTGCATGGGTGAGATACAGCGGTGGAGGTAATCTAGCAGCATTGGCGATATCGGATAATGTGCTTAAGAATAAGTCCAGGGTTGATATAAACAATGCGGGTGTCCAAACATGGCAGAAATATGAAACCCAAATAGATATAACATCCGGTAAGGCATTGGTTGAGCTGACTGTTGATTCCTTGAATTCATCAAACATTTGGGTTGAATGGGATAAGGTGGTGCTTGAATGTATTAGTGGTAATGATATTAAAAATGCAAGCTTTGAAGAAGGTACTTTAGGCGGATGGGGGGAGTGGAAGCCGGAGGGGCAATCTTCAAAAGCCGTAATTAAGAGTGATGGAGGACATTCCGGTTCCTGCTATGTAAAATTTGAATCAACAGCTCCTTATGCACAGGCTTTAGTGCAACGTTTCAATAAAATGCCTGTAGGAAGGTACAAGTTAAGTGCCTGGGTAAAATTTAGTGGTGGTGTACCAGCTACTATAGGACTAACCGATGAGACCAGCGGTCAAAGCTCAGTAGCTACCCTGCCAAGCTCGGGAGTAAGTGAATGGACGAGGTTTGAAACAGAAGTATTTATAAATTCCGGTTCAATAAAAGCAGAGCTATTTATTAATGCTCTAAATGATGGAACAAGATGGATATGCTGGGATGATGTTTCACTTCAGAAAATTGCATCCCCTGTTAGTAATGCCGGGTTTGAGACTGGAAATCTGAATAACTGGACACAGTCAGGTACTTTTGCCGTTATTGACAGTTCAAACAGGAATGAGGGAGAATATAGTATAAAATTTACTAGTAGCGATGCATACACCCAAACACTCTCTCAGGTAGTACATGTACCAAATGGCAAATACAGGCTGAGCGCATATGTACTATACAGTGGCGGTGCCAATCAGGCATTTATAAAGCTCATTGATGAAGATGGGCAAAACAACTATTCAGTGTATGATATACTTACATCATCACCTGCGTGGAAAAAGGTGGAAACAGATTTGTTTATTACTTCAGGAAGGGCGAAAATTGAGTTAACTGTTAATGCTCCAACAGGTAGTGTATGGATCAACTGGGATAGCATAAAACTTGAGCAGATTTATTATGTTGAAAATGCAGCTTGGGGTAAAAGCTTCGAAGGAAATATCAAGAATTCAAGTTTTGAGACAGGACTTTTAAACAATTGGTCTGTCAATCCGGGTGGAAATAGCTCAAAAGTCGGAATTCAGAGCGGAGATGCGCATTCAGGTACCTACAGTGCTAAATTCTATTCTTCAAACCCTTATTCACAGTTAATGTCCCAAACCTTTGGCACAACATTATGGACGGCCTATGGAGCTGTCTACAGACCTGGGATATACAAACTTACCTTATGGGCTAAATATAGTGGAGGAGCTGTAGCAAGAATTATTGCAAGAGACCCTGGATTGACTAATGTAGGGGTGCGTGTATACACAAAGCTTAAGAATATGGTAGAAAACAAGGTTGTGTGTGAGCTGCCATCAAGCGGACTATCCCAGTGGACAAAATTTGAGCTTATGGTACCTATTACAACAGGAACAGCGCAGATTGATCTTTGCATTGATGATGCCATCGGTGGTAAATGGGTAAGCTGGGATGACATATCTTTTGAAAGAGTTGCCGAACTGAGACCTGATGGTATTAATATTGTACAGAACTATGGATTTGAATCAGGTAAAACAGGATGGTCTGAGACGCCCAGCGGAAGCAATGGTATCTCAATTGCAAATAATAACCCGTATTCTGGAAGCGGCTACTGCAATGTGAGTTTTAGTGTGGACAGACTTTCAAATGGCGGTTTTGAAAATGGAAGTTATTCCGGATGGGATCAATGGTATAATCCAAGCTCCAAAATATCTGTTGCATCAGATGGAGCTTATGAAGGTATGTACTACCTCATAAGTACTTCCGCTGCTGCATATCAGCAATCGATATACCAGGATTTGTCTGTAACTCCAGGTCGATACAAACTCAGTGCTTGGGTAAAATATAGTGACATAATTGACATACGGATGCTGATTAAGGATAGGACTACCAATTCTTATAGTGATTTATGGCTTCCTAATAATATATCACAAAATGTATGGAAAAAATTTGAGCTTGAATTCAATATAACGTCGGGAAATGCAAATGTTGATATCTATATAAATTCAAAGGCTAATGGGTGGGTACATTTAGACGATATAAAATTTGAGCGCGTTGATGCTTATGCCCAAACAATATCGCAAATATATTCGGGACTTCAAAATGGGGTTTATAAAGTATCGGTTCCTGTAAAATACAGCGGAGGGACCAGAAAAGCCGGTATTATCACATCAAACAATTTGAATACAGGAGTTCCAGTATATAAGGAAATCCCAGCATGCGGGTTAATTGACTGGACAATACAGGAATTCTATGTGAACGTCGAAACGGGAAATCTGAAAATGGAATTATTACTGGAAGGTACTGATGTAGAAAAACAATGGATTAAGTGGGATGAAGTACGCTTGGAGAAATGTAATCAAGTGGCGTTATAGTTTTTTCGTATGTAGGGACATGATGCATCATGCCCCTCTAAAGATTTCAAGAACAGTGGGAGGTTGCATATGTCATATTTAATGGGAATAGATGTGGGGACATCAAGTGTAAAAGCTGCAATAATGGGCGCAGATGGCAATATTATTTCCTCGGACATAAAGGATTATCCGATAAGCATACCTAAGGAAGGCTATGCCGAGCAGGATCCTGAGACATGGTGGAAGGAAACGTCTGCTGTTATAAGGAATTCATTGTTAAAGGCTCATATAAGTGCTACAGATATAAAGTGTATAGGATTATCAGGACAGATGCATGGAACAGTGCTGCTTGACAGGGATTATAATTGTGTCCGTCCTGCAATTATTTGGTGTGACCAGCGCTCCAAATCACAGGTTAACCATGTCTATTCCAAGATTTCAAAAGATGAACTTGGTAAGATTACGCTTAATCAAGTATTTACCGGATTCCTGCTGTCCTCTCTATTATGGGTAAGGGACAATGAACCTGATGTTTACAGTAAAATCTATAAAGTGATACTGCCTAAAGACTACATAAGATATAGATTGTCTGGAAATGTGGCATCGGAAGTTACTGATGCAGCAGGTTCTCTTGCTTTTGATGTTATTAAGCAAAAATGGTCTGAAAGTATTTTTGAAGCACTTGGGTTGGATGGAAGCATGTTTGTAGATATAGGATATCCTTTAGAAATCGCCGGCTATGTAACTTCAAAAGCTGCTGGGGAAACCGGATTGAAGGAAGGTACCCCTGTTGTTTATGGTGGAGGGGACCAGCCGATGCAAGCCCTTGGAAACGGGATAATATCACCGGGGACTGTGTCGGTAACTATAGGAACAGGAGGACAGGTTTTTACTCCTTTGAGCAAGCCTGTGTATGATCCGGCTTTCAGAACACACACCTTCTGTAACGTTTTCTGTGATAGTTGGTATATGATGGGAGCGACATTGTGTGCAGGATTATCTTTAAGATGGTTGAAAGATAATATTTTTAATATTAAAGACTTCAGCGTAATTGATGAAGAGGCTGAAAAAATTCCCCCCGGGTCCGAAGGTCTTATTTTTCTCCCGTATCTTGTCGGCGAAAGGACACCTCATATAGATCCGAATGCAAGAGGGACATTTTTTGGACTTACCTTGAAGCATAACTACTCACATTTAGCCAAGGCAGTTATGGAAGGAGTTGCCTTTGCTTTAAAAGATTCTATTGAGCTGTTTAAAAGCCTCAATGTAAAAGTGGACACAATTATAGCATCCGGTGGAGGAGCAAGGAGCAAGCTTTGGATGCAGATCCTAGCTGATGTGCTGGAAAAGGATATATATATCACAAATACGTTGGAGCAAGCATGTACTGGGGCAGCGATTGCTGCAGGTGTAGGATGTGGTATATATTCAGGAATAGAGGATGCGTGCAGAAGAGTTGTGAAATTGAACAACAAACCTGTCGTTCCCAACGGTAATAATGCCGAAAAGTACAGGCAATACTATAACATTTTTAAAGATTTGTATGTAGCAAATAAAAATATATTTACAAAGTTTGGATAGTTCCAAGGGAAGATAATACTGTATAGGTGGTGAAAGCTATGACTGAAGGTTTTCTAAATGAGAAAATGAAAGCATTAATGGATAAAGCTGATTTTATTTTACAGACAAATGACATAAGGAAAATGTGCGGAAGTAAGGTGCCTTGTGTGGGGTTAAATAAAGGTGCCGAACTCAAGCAAATAACGTTTTATTTGCATTTTAAAGTAGCTGAAAACGCAACTGATTTATTGCTTACAGGAAAATATAGCCAAGATGGTCACGCTATTTACGAAATAGAATTAAGAGAACGGGATGAAAATCAGTTACTTGTATTTAAACTGTTTTTCACCCATAGGAATGAGCCTTTAGAATTGAGTGTTCCAATTGATAGGCTCCAGTCTACAGACTGGCATACTGCTATTATCCGATATTCAGGTCCAAAGCTCGAATACTTTATTGACGGCGTATTAGTTGATGAGGAATGGCCTATAGGTACGATTAGAAAAGATGCTGGCGAAGAAATATTTGTCACAAATAACTCTTCCATAATAATAAATTGTATTGCAGTTTGGAATAGTGTTTTAAATGAAGATGAAATTGTTGAGTTATGTGGCGGTATAGACTCGGTGAGAAAACGAGAATCTGAGATTTTAGGGGAAGAAAATGAATATATGCAATACTGGAAACCTAAAGGACTAAATACTGGTGTAGGTGACTGTATGCCATTTTATCATGAGGGAAGGTTCCACCTCTTCTATCTTTTTGACAGGCATAAGCATGGCAGCAAATGGGGTTATGGCGCTCACCAATGGGCCCATGCATCAACGACAGATCTTGTTCACTGGAAGCATCACCCTATGGCTATACCCATAACCCAGGAAATTGAAGGCTCTATATGTACAGGATCTGTTTTTTACCATGAGAAAATATATTATGCTTATTATGCCAACCGCAGAGCTGATGGGGGACTTGGACAGCTTCATGTTGCTGTAAGTTCTAATGGAATAAATTTTGATAAGACCGAAATACAAATATTTTCGTTTCCGGAAGAAATCTATCATTTAGCGCCTTTCCGTGACCCTGTAATATTCATGGAGGAAAAAACCAGGCTATTCCATATGCTCATAACTGCCGAACTTAGAAATCCCCCTGTTGCATGGCACGGTGGTTGCCTTGCGCATCTGGTATCAAAAGACCTCAAGACATGGGAGTTGGGAGAACCTTTTTTACCCGGCTATACAGACCAACCTGAATGTCCGGACTACTTTGAGTGGAACGGATGGTATTATCTGGTAATTAGCAGCGCAGGTGTTGCAAGATATAGAATGTCACGTAATCCACTTGGGCCATGGTTGAGACCAATGGTAGACGTTTTTGATGGCCCTGAGGCAAAGGTGCTTAAAACAGCTGCATTTACAGGTAATCGAAGGATAGGTGCCGCTTTTGTAAATGATAAGGGTTATTCGGGTAATTTGATTTTCAGAGAATTAATACAGCATGAAGATGGAAGTCTTGGCACAAAATTTCCGGTCGAATTGATGCCTGTTTGTGGTGAAGCAGTTAATTATTCTTTTGAAATACTTACAGAAAGTGCTTCGGGAAATAATACGAGTATTCATATAAGTTCACCTGAAGGTTTTGGAGCTGCAATGCTAAGTGGCATTCCCAATAACGTACGTATAAGTCTAAATATAGAACCTGAAACTGGATCTTCTTTTTTCGGACTTTGTGTGAGGGGTATTGGCAAATACGAAAATGGAAGCGAAATAAGATTTGAACCATTCCGGAAGAAAGTTGGATTACACAAAACAAATAGTAACTCTGTACAGGAAAACGAGATTAATAGCATATACAACGTTGATGGTATCGACAAACCTTTCTTTATTGATATTATTATCAAAGATGATTTACTTGATATATGTATTGATAACAAAAGGACACTGATTAACAGGATTGATCAACTTAACGGTGACAGGCTCTTCTTCTTCGCACAAAATGGAACGGTGACTTTCAATTCGATAG
>CAYQCA010000087.1:8197-14664 GCA_964415835.1 uncultured Clostridium sp.
TATGAATGTATTTTATAAATAAAATGCATAATAGAAAAAATAATCACAGGGATAGTTTCTATCAATAGAATCATTCCTGTGATTTATTTAAAACAATCAAAGTTCTATAATTGTTTATAAAAATTCAGATTTAATCATTCCATAGACGCAAAAATCCTGCATCCTGAAAATTCTTAACTATAATAATACTGATCGGACCGATAAACATTCCCAGAAAGCCGAAAAATTCCAAACCAATATACATGGCCAGCAATGTTGCCAGAGGGTGAAGACCTATCTGGCTGCCGACTATTTTGGGCTCCATTATTTGCCTGATTAATATTCCCAAAATATATATTATTGCCAAACCAAAGGCCATAGCCATATCGCCGGTAAATACCTGCCAGAGGATCCATGGAACCATAACAATACCTGTACCGACTATAGGAACCACTTCTGCAATTCCCACTATAATGCCCATTAGAAAAGCATATTTAACATTAAGGACAAAAAGACCAACACTAACTTCTATAAATGTAAAGCCCATTAATATTAAAATAGCCTTGAAATACCCGACTAGTGCCTTAAAAGTACCTTCTTTCAATCCAATCAAGTCTTTTCTCCATCTTATAGGAAGCTGCTTGAGGAAGAAATTACCGATTTTCTCCTTATCGCTGCTGATAAAATAAGTAGCTAAAAAGGTTACTATGATAAATAATGTAATGGTGGGTATGGAAGAAGCCATATTAATTGCATATTGTATTATGGCAGTAATTATAGTTGTAAGCTTTGAAGATAGGGTCTTAAGGTTACTCGATATAGTATCGGTTACTTCCAATGGTAATGCATTATAAAAATTAGTAAACTTATTAATCAGCTCGTTAGCCTGTTCCGATATGTCAGAAGAATATGTGTTTATATTCATTTGGAGAATATTGAGTTCATCAATCAATTTTATAATTCCTGCAGTAATGGCAAGTCCAAGAGCAGACATGGTCACTAAAAGTGATACAAGTGCGGCGTATTTTCTTGGCATTTTAAGCCTGAGAAGTATTCGGATAACAGGTTCATTTATATAGGAAACGATTATTGCGATAACGAACGGGGCAAAAAATGGCAGCAGATATTTTATTGATAAATATATGAAAGCAAAGATAAAGATAATTAGGAAAATTTTTTTAATGCCCGTTTGATATTTTGCCAATATCTCCATAAATAAGCCCCCGGAAAATGCTAGTTATTTAATTCTATTATACTTGATTTGTTTTTAATACGCTATTTATTTGCTTGTGTGTTGATCCCGTGTTAAATGAGATTACAAAGAAGAAATGGAAATAAAATGTACTTGAACCTAACGTTTGTATACTGTAATATAACATATATATACTGGGAATAAGTAAATTCTATAAATATAATATAAGTATATGATGAAATGAAAGGCCAAAGCTATGCTGGAATTTTTAAAAAAACAGGTTTACCGTAAGCCTTTTATTGTATATACAGTCTCATTGTTTTTGGTTTGTACACTGGTCTGTGCGGTGCTGTTCCAGTTGATTTTAAATAGCTATGTAGAGCAAATTGAACAGGAAGCACGTAATGAGTTTGAAAGCGCTCAGAATAGTATTGGGGTTAACATACAAAAAATTGATAACTATTTTCTAGGCTTGTACTCAGAGTATAACCGTCCTATTTTACAGGATTTCTTAAGATTTTTTGGAAACGATGCCGAGACTTATATGATGAAACGGTTGAAGGAGGTACCTGCAGAGAACATTGAGAATAATTTTATTGAAGATATAAAGTACTTTGTCAACTCTAACCAGAATGCTATTTCCCAAATACTATTTCTGACATCGAAAAACTCCAATGTTATTAATTATGCTTTTAATGGAATTTCACAGGTAAAATTCCGTATACCTAACCAGCCGGTTATAAAAAATGATATTGCTGTTGGATATAATTATACAAAGAAAATCTCACAGCCCGGGGATATGTCAGTAACTTTAGGTGAAGTAAGTTTTATTATCCGCGCCCAGTCTATTTTTGGCAATTTAAATAAGAACCCAATAGTAAATTTCGCAGTGATGAGCAAGGATGGAGAACTGTTTTTTGGGGCAGATGATAATCTCAAACAGAAGTTTCGTTATATTTACGACAGCCAAAAAAATAGCGGCGAACTTGGCTCCGGTTTCTTAGACGGAATGCATTACAACGCCTATACTTCAGAACAGTATGGATATACAATGCTGTCGATGGTTAAAAACAGTGATATTATTTATCAAAATGGTTCGGTGTTTTTATTTGTCGCTTTTGGAATGTTATTTATTTATGTTTCGATAACCGTACTTATAGCAATGCGTATGTCCTATGATGCAAGATATCTTAGCCTTATTACAAGAGCAATAGATAGGGCTAAATCCGGAAAATTCGTTAAGATAGATATTAAAAGACGTCATGATGAATACGGCATTATTGCAGGAAAGCTAAACGATATGTCTGAACAGCTAGAGGAATATATACAAAAAGAATACATTTTGAAGCTAAAACAAAAGGAAGCGGAAATGAAAGCACTTCAACAACAGATAAATCCTCATTTTTTATATAATACACTTGAGGTTATCAGGTCACATGCATTGGTAAACAATGATGAAAGTGTCGCTGAGGTAGTTTTTAATTTAGGCGGGCTGCTCCGTTCAGTCGTGAAAAACAAGGATATAATAACAATTGAAAACGAATTGAATATGCTCATTAAATATCTAAAAATAATGGAATTTAAATTCAGGGGAAATTTCTTTTATCAAATTGATGTTGATGATGAAGTACGTTCTATGGAAACGGTTAAATTCTGGATGCAGCCATTGGTGGAAAATTTCTTTGTCCATGGCTTTGATAGTACGAGTGACTACAATTTGCTTATAATAAACGGTAAAATGCATAAGGATAGAGCAGTTTTTAAGATAATAAACAACGGTGAAAATATTGACACGAAAAGACTTGAAAAGATTAATGGGTGGCTTTCCGGCGCAGAAGAGGAGAACTCTGATAAAAAGAGTATTGGCTTAAGTAATGTATATACTAGACTCAGATTTTTTTATGGCGAAGGGGTCGAAATGGAGCTGAGTAATAACGAAGAAGCTGGGATTACCATTACTATATCAATAACGAGGGAGGATGCAAATGTATCGGTTGCTGATAGTTGATGACGAGCCCTATATTATCGATGGGGTAAAACGTCTTATTGATTGGAACAGCTACGGTTTTTCTAGGATAGAATCTGCTTTGAATTATCATGAGGCAGTGGAAAAAGCGGTAGAGTTGAAACCAAATATAGCATTATTTGATGTTTGTATTGATGATGCACGCGGGTATGATATTATTGAGAAACTAAATGAGCTCGGGCTCCCTACAAATTATATAATGATGAGCGGCTTCGATGAATTTGAATTTGTCCGTAAGTCTTTTTTGAGGGGAGTAAAGGATTACCTTTTAAAGCCCATTGATCAGGTAAAGCTAAAGCAGATAGTTGAAAGGATAATTGTAGAGGATTTGAAAGGTTCGTTGTCAGAGAATTTTAAAAAGGATGTTAATTTAGATCCCATATTGAAGATTGGGTATTCCGAGTTCTCGAACCTTACCAACAAGGTGCTTCTGATAGTTAAAGGAGAATATAATAAAAATATAAACCTTAAGGTAGTGGCCGACAAGTTTAAAATGAACAGCACCTATCTGGGGCAGATTTTTATTAAAGAAACCGGAATGAAATTTTCCGATTATCTGATGAGATATAGGCTTAATGTTGCAAAAGAAAAGATCGAAGCTACGTCAGAGAAAATAGCTTCTATTGCCTATAGTACAGGGTTCCTTAACCTAAATTACTTTTATATACAATTTCGAGATTATTTTGGTTTTTCCCCCTCCAGCCTGCGTAAAATAGATGATGAAAATATAGTCCAATGATGCCTAAAAAACAAGTGGTATAAAAATACCAGTAATAAAAGTCAAAATCCTTCGATCATAATGGAGTAATGGTCGAAGGATTTTTTATATCATGAAATTCAATTTGTTGGTAATAATGTATACTGCGTTGATATTTTTCAACCGGCATTTAGTTAATATTTATATAAATCTAACGTTTTTATATTATTTTATATGGTTTATTGACTGGAAGCAGGTTTTGAATCAGCTATATAATCAAGATGTCAATGAGTTAATTGTAAAGTTTTTATACAAAAATATGTTGAAATAGAAAGGATTTTATATGGGTAACGAATTAAAGTCTGCGAAAAAGGATCGCCGCTATTGGACGAAGGATGACACTGAGTTGACACTTCTGGCAGCACCGACCACAATATGGTATATTCTGTTTTGCTTTCTTCCGATGTTCGGTATCATTATTGCATTTAAAGATTTCAGAATTTCAGGTAACTTTATTACCAGTGTTTTTAATAGCTCCTGGGCGGGCGGAAATGGTCTTAAGAATTTCGAATCCCTTTTCAAATTTGGAGATATATGGACTATTATCAGAAATACAATCGGGTACAACGCCATTTTTATTATTTTAGGAATTGTGATACCTGTTGTGCTTGCTTTAATGATTAATCAGCTTCATAGCAAACTGGCAGCAAAATTTTACCAGACGGCAATGTTTATGCCGTACTTTTTATCTTGGGTAGTGGTTTCGGCAGTTGTTTTTGGATTTCTAAGCTACGACAAGGGTTTGGCAAACAGAGTAATTGAGGGCATGGGAGCACAGCCTGTGCAATGGTACATGAGCCCTAAATATTGGCCTTATTTCTTGATATTCATGAATCTTTGGAAGAGTGTAGGGTATGGAATGGTAGTATACCTGGCAGCTATTACAGGAATTGACGGCAGCCTTTATGAAGCGGCAGTTATTGACGGGGCATCAAAATGGCAGCAGGTAAGGTTTATAACGTTGCCGTTAATGAAAACGGTAATCATAATAATGTTTATTCTCAGCGTAGGAAGGATATTCTACTCGGATTTTGGTTTGTTCTATCAGGTTCCGAGAGCATCAAATTCACTGTTCGATGTGACCTATACAATTGATGTCTATGTATACTCAATGATGAAATCGGGAACTACAGGTATGGCATCGGCTGCTGCACTTATTCAGTCAGTAGTAGGCTGCATTACCATCCTGCTTGCTAATGCTGTTGTCAGAAAAATTGATTCCGACAGTGCGATGATATAGGAGGAGGCAAAGATGTCGAATAAAGATATAGATAATATGCAAAAAATCAATCGGATTACATCGGTTACGAATGTTGTTTTTAGTTTAATATTTATCTGCCTGGCTTTGATAGCTGTTATTCCGGTTTTGTTTGTAGTATCGATTTCTCTGACAAAGGAATCTGCTATAGAACAATTTGGTTATCAGCTGATTCCAAAGATTATTTCAATGGATGGATATACATTCCTTCTCCAACAGTCCAATATGATATTAAAGGCACTTTGGATATCGGTATTTGTAACTGTTGTCGGAACCATTATAGGAGTACTGCTTACTACAAGCATGGGGTATGTTTTATCCCGTCCTCAGTACCGGTTGAAGAAGTTCATGACCTGGTTGGTATTCATACCGATGATTTTTAATGGGGGCTTGGTATCCTCCTACTATATAAATGTAAGTCAGCTGCAACTGAAGGATTCTATATGGGCATTGATTCTGCCGCTGGCAGTCAGTTCTTTTAATGTAATCATCTGCAAAACTTTTTTCCGCAGTACTATTCCGGATGCACTTATTGAATCGGCGAAAATAGACGGAGCATCACAGTTGAGAATATTTTTCAGTATTGTACTTCCCATTTCTCTTCCGGTGCTGGCAACAATAGGACTTTTCCTTTGCTTTGCTTACTGGAACGACTGGTTCCAGTCCATGCTGTACATTGATAATCAGGATATGTATTCGCTGCAGGCTCTCTTGAATAAAATTATGAGTCAGGTGGACTACTTGTCTAAGAACGCCGCAAATATTGGAATTAGCGCAGCGGAAATGTCTGCAAAAATGCCTAAGGAATCTGCCCGTATGGCAATAGCGGTTTTGATTGTACTCCCTATTGCATGCGCTTACCCGTTTTTCCAGAGATATTTTGCATCAGGCTTAACAATTGGTGCAGTTAAGGAATAAATTATCAATTTTAGGAGATTAGATTTAAGGAAAACTTAAATTTAACTATATAAAAATTAAGATGGAGGAATTAGTAATGAAAAAAATGTTTAAAGTTCTTTCTATTGTATGTGCAGTAAGCATTATGTTATTCGCATTTGCAGGTTGTGGAACAAAGGGTCAGGCACCTTCTACAAATACCAGTGCCGCTACAAGCACAGCTAAGCCCACAACTGCCGAAAATGCACCTACAATTGTTTGGTGGCAAATAGGTACTCAACCTCAGAATCTTGCTGAAGGTGTAGCAAAAATCAACGAGTACATTGCACCAAAGTATGGGGTTAAAGTTGATATCAAG
>CAYQCA010000088.1:0-251 GCA_964415835.1 uncultured Clostridium sp.
CACAAAATACGTTATACGGCTCAAACACATATTATCCGGTATTTACATTAAACGCGAATGTATCTGCCAACACGGCTTATTATTTTGAATTAACCCATGGGGGCGGCGGTGACAATTCTGTTGGCTGGGTTATTCGTTCATCTGATGGTATTGATTGGGTACCTTATGGTACGGCTTACATAAATGGTAATTCATACAATGCAGATTTATGGTTCACAATAAACCAGAATATTACTGCTTTTTCATATGAA
>CAYQCA010000088.1:261-2437 GCA_964415835.1 uncultured Clostridium sp.
AAATGGGCCAGTCTTAAGCCGGATTTTTTGATGTACGATCATTATCCATTTTTAGAAAACAATCAATTCCGTTCGTCATATTATTCTGACTTGGAAATAATCAGAAAACAGTCCCTAGCACAATCGATTCCTTTCTGGACTTATATACAATCATGCGGAATTACCGGGTTTATGAGAACTCCGACTGTTGCTGAAATGAGATATCAGATTTACACCAGCCTGGTATATGGTGCTAAAGGGTATTCCTATTTTCTATATTCAACTCCTGATGGGGATGGGTTTCATGATGGAATTATCCTACCCAATGGCAGCAAGAATTCTATTCTTTATAACGGAGCAACAGAAATTAATGCAGAAGTATTAAAATTAGGTCCAACTTTGAATTCACTGACTTCAATGGGTGTGTATCATACAGGAAGTATTCCGGCATCAACTACTGCATTGCCATCCAATTTCTTCTGGAAGCCAACAGATGAAAACCAACCGGTTATTATTGGCTATTTTCAGAATAGCTCAGGAAGAAAATATATTTTTTCGGTAAATAGAGATTTTGAGAATTCAAGAACCATTTCTTTCTCTATACCAACTAAGCCCGCAAATGTTAATGAAATATCCAAGACAACAGGATCTGAAGTAAATACTAACTATAATTCAAGCACTGGAATACTTTCATCAAGTTTCGCAGCAGGAGAGGGAAGACTCTATATTTTGCCGTCCGGATATTAGGTTATATTTGACAAATGCACAATATGAGGGAGGGATTTGCCTCCCTCGTAAATTATTTATTAAAAAAGGAGATTAATTATGAATAAGTTCCCTATAACCTTTTGGTGTGCACCTCCAAAGGGCTTTACCGATGAAGAAAGGTATCTAGAAATTGCGGAAGCAGGCTTTACGCTGGTGTGTCCACCTTGTGAGGATGAGTCTGACAGGAATGAAGGACCTGATACAGAACTAAATTTGAAGATACTTGATTTATGCTATAGGTTTGGTCTTAAAGCTGTAATTATGGATAGGAGAATCAATCTTGCTTTGAAGGGTCAGCTTGACTGGCGGAAAGCATTGGACGAAGTTGTAGCTGATTACAAAAATCATCCTGCACTCCATTCCTATTATATTATTGATGAGCCGGGAGCTGATTTGTTTCCGCTTTTAGGTGAGATATCCGAATATCTTAAAATAATTGATCCTGTGCATCCGGCATATATCAATCTTTTCCCAAATTATGCAACACCAGAACAGCTTCAGACCCATGACTATAATGAGCATTTGGATAGATATATTAAAGAAGTCCGCCCTTCTATAATCAGCTATGATCACTATCATTTTCTAAAAGGAAATAATGAGGTTGTGAAAGATGGATTCATAAATGACAGAGACAGACAAATATATGAAGCTGCTTTAAATAAATCGGAAAGACCGGGCTTTTTTGAAAATATTGAAATTGTTCGCAAGCAGTCTATAAAAAATAATATACCTTTTATGGTAATCGTGCTGCTTGTTACGCATGGTCCCTATCGTGATCTCACTGAGTCGGAAATCCGTTGGGAAGTTTTTCAGAGCCTGGCTTATGGTGCTTACTGTATAAGTTATTTTACTTATTGGTGTCCTCAGGATGAACCTGTCTGGCACTTCCACAATGCAATAATAAACTCAGATGGTACACGGACCGGTCATTATGAGGAGGTAAAAAGAATCAACCGAGAGCTGACAGTACTGGGCTCAAAGCTGCTGGGGCGAAAATCAGAGGCTGTATATCATATTGGCAAGGAAAATGAAAAAGTAACCTATTTCACAGAGCATAAAGATATTAAGCAGGTAAGAGGTGAAAAATTAACAATAGGTATATTTGGCGATGGTTATATAATGCTGACAAACAAAGATTACAGTAATCCTGGAGCTGTTGAATTGGAAATTACGGAAGGATTAAGACTTACCAGAATTGATAAAAAGAGCGGAAATGAAATTACCATTCCCAAACATAAAAACGGTTATTTCATACAGCTAGCACCGGGGGATGGAGAACTACTGCGGATAGTATAATATTATTAAATAATCCAATAATTCCTATAGCTATGAGGCGTTGTACCAACGAGCTTTTTAAAACTACGGATATAGTTGTTAACATTGCTAAAGCCGACTTCATATGAAATTTCGGTTATAGAGAGAGCGGTTT
>CAYQCA010000088.1:2537-5896 GCA_964415835.1 uncultured Clostridium sp.
TTTTATAGTTCATTTCAATAAAGTACATTACGCTTTCAATCATATTTTTATGTTGAATAGAGATATTACCTCTTTCAGGGCTTAATTTGTTAAGAACAATTTTTGAGATGATATTAGTTAAGTATAGGGAGCACTCTATATCATTTGATATGCTGTTATTGGCACTACATAGTTTTAGTATACTTTCAAAAGACTCAGTTATACTGGTGGCTTCCAATATACCAACCGAATATATGGAACTGTCGTTTATAATTTCAAAATAACTTTTACTGGCTGTCCCGTTAAAATGTACCCAATAGAATTCCCAGTCTTCCAGTGACTCGGTTTTATAAAATTGATAATCGAGACAATGAATAATTACAGCTTCAAGTGGTCGCAAAACAATTTCACGTTGTCTGTATTGCAGCTTGCCATAGCCTGAACATGTGAACATTAAAAGATAGTTATCAAGACCTTCTCTTTCAGTATAATAATCTGTACCGGCAAAAAAGTGCCCGCAGTCATGAATATAAAAGGGCAATTGTTTGGAAAGAAGGCTTGGTGTATGTGAGACTGCTTGAGATATTTCACGTATATCCATTATATAATTAAATTTCATAATTACCTCCGCGATTACTAATAGCAATTTTTATATATTTTTTAGCAATATATGTGCGTGATACGGGATTTATAATGTAATACTATTGTATTATTAAAATAGCAAAATTTCAATAAAGGGTGGGATAAATGAATAACAGGGAAAGAACATTAGCAATTTTGAATTACAAAAATTATGACAGAATACCAATAGTTCACTTTGGATTTTGGGACGAAACCTTGGAAAAGTGGTATATGGAAGGGCATTTATTAAAGAAAGAGGCCACAAACTGGACTGATGGCAACGAGGCTGATAAAGCCATAGCTGAAAAGCTTGGATTTGATTTCAACTGGCTTACATGCTTTAGCGGCATTACTGGGCTTTTTCCTGCATTTGAATCAAAGATTATCGAAGAACTCCCGGATGGAAGTCGTAAAGTTTTAAACGGTTCCGGTGCAATTGTAATCCAAAAGGACGGAGCCGGTTCAATACCTGCAGAGGTGGATCATATATTAAAGGACAGAGAGAGCTGGGAGAAGTACTACCTTCCCAAGCTTCAATTCTCAGCTGACAGAGTAGACCTTAATGCACTTCAGAAAATTATAGAGCAACCGGACAGGGATTTGCCTCTTGGAATTTTCTGCGGCAGTTTATTTGGAGAGATAAGAAACTGGTTTGGTGTAGAGGGAATCAGCTATCTTTATGCAGACGATGAGGAATTGTATGATGAAATTATTAATACAGTAGCGGACCTTTGCTACAGGGTCACTGAATGGGTGCTTTCATCCGGTGTCAAATTCGACTTCGGTCATTTTTGGGAGGATATCTGTTTTAAAAACGGTCCTCTGGTAAAACCCTCAGTCTATAATGAAAAAGTAGGCCCTCACTACAGAAAAATTGCACAGCTGCTCCAACGTAACGGAATTAATATAGTTTCACTTGACTGTGATGGATTGATAGATTCACTTATACCTACTTGGATAAATAACGGCATAAATACAATGTTTCCAATTGAAGTAGGTACCTGGAATGCAAATATCAAGCCTTGGCGCGAAAAGTATGGAAAGCAGCTGCGTGGAGTAGGGGGAATGGATAAAAAAGTATTTGCATATGATTATGCTGCTATTGATGCTGAGATAGAGCGCCTAAAACCTTTAATAGAGCTTGGGGGCTTTATACCTTGCCCTGATCACAGAATTCCACCTGATGCAAAGTGGGAAAACGTACAGTACTACTGTGAAAGAATGCATAAAATTTTCTAATGAAAGCCATTATTTGAATACGGTTTAATAAGCAAAGGGGACACATTTCTTATTTTGGGAAAAAAAGAGAAGTGTCCCCTAATTTATTTTAGACTCCACCCGTAAAAGTTAGAAACAGAAGTACCGCATTTGCCACAAGAATCACACTGGCAATAATCCACCCGACTATATTGGTTGCCGGTCTGTTAACAAGTGAACCCATCAAATCTTTGCGTCGAGTAATCAGCAGCATAGGTATAATGGCTATCGGAAGTATAAAGCTAAGTATAACCTGACTGAATACCAGAGCCTGCATTGGGTTAACTCCCGAGACTATTATGATCATTGCCGGAAGCATTGTAACCAGTCTTGTAATATTATCATTGATTTTCAGCCCAACAAAGCCTTGCATGATTGTTGTACCAGCCATAGTGCCGACAACCGAAGAGGATAGTCCAGAAGCAATCAAAGCCAGGCCGAAAGCTCCGCTGGATGCAGCGCCCAGTAACGGCGATAAAGACTGGTGAGCCTGTTCTATTGTCTCAACAGCCAGACCATTCCTGTAAAAAACCGCAGCCGAAACAATAACCATGGCAGCATTTATAATGAAGGCCACATTCATTGCAATTGTTATATCGAGCCTTTCCAGCTTTAAATGCTTTTTCTTCTCTTCCTCAGTAGAATGTGTATTTCTTTGCTGAACCAATTGAGAATGCAGGAAAATTACATGGGGCATTACAGTGGCACCCAGCATACCCACTGCTATCATAACAGCCTCACCATTTGGAATGGAAGGCATCAGCACATGGAGTCCCGCTGCAGCCCAGTCGGGTTTTGCCAGAAATAGCTCAAGAGTGTATGATACACCGATAATAGCTACTAAAACAGTAATAATTCCTTCCAGCACTCGTTGGCCGTATCTGCCCATATATACTATAAAAAAAGTGAGAAAGGCGGTAATCAGACCAGATATAACCATTGGAATGTGAAACAGCAAATATAGTCCCAGTGTACACCCAAGGAATTCCGCCAGGTTTGTAGCCATCGCTGCCAGCTCTGCAAAAATCCAGAAGCACCAGTTTGTTTTACGGGAGAATACTTTTCCGCACATTTGGGGCAGATTGTAGCCTGTTGCGATACCCAGTTTTGCTGACAGGGTTTGAAGAAAAATTGCCATCAGATTACTCCAAAGAATAACCCAGACAAGATTGTAATTGAATTTTGATCCGCCACTGATGTTCGTTGCAAAATTTCCCGGATCTATATATGCAACACTAACAATGAACGCCGGACCTAAAAATCTTAATATTGTTTTAAGCCTTCCAAATGGTTTGCCATTATGAGATAAAATGCTTTCAACAACTAATGGTTTCGCTTGTGAACCTATTGTTGGAATATAGCTTTCTTCCAGCAAGAATAACACCTCTTTGTAAGTTTTACTGATAGCTAATAACTTTAGCTTAGTCTAATTTCGTTTACCTAATCTAAAATATGTATCAATATGAAAAAGTGTTACAGATAAAAAATGCCTGTTTGCTATC
>CAYQCA010000088.1:5996-14541 GCA_964415835.1 uncultured Clostridium sp.
AATTGTTTTTGATATTATTAATACGGTTTTTATGAGTTATGAACTACTCTCCTTCGTAAATTCCCTGAATTTCTTGACCAGCCCGGGGTTCTGAGCCAAAAACTTATTAAAGAGGCTTACTTTTAAAAGCGTTGTTTCAGATAAATTATGTTCAATCAGTTCTGTCTGGTTCAGGATGTCATCCTCTACACCCAGATTTCTTAAAAAGTTTTCTATAATATTATGTCTTTCCAATAGAAATTTGCCGATTTCTCTGCCATTTTCAGTTAAAAAAATAATCCCGTACCTTTTATAGTCAATCAACCCTAATTTTGTTAATTTCTGAATCATTTTTGTAGCAGAAGGAGCAGCAACATTCAAAAGCTCAGAAATGGTATTTATGCGCATATAACCTTCTTTAAGACTGTTGCGGTATATCATTTCCAGATAATCCTCCATACTGGACGTCAGAAGCTTTTTGTTCTGAGAAAGGAGCTGATAACCCCGGACCGTATGAAACTTCGATATTTCCTCCACGTTGATCACTATCCTTCTATAAGTTGCAAAATACCTGCTCTGTTAATTATATTCACCGGGTAGTCCAATGATTCCGCTGGAACTAAATGCTTCACATTTATGTTCATATTGTTTTTGCCGTAATTATATAATAAAATTAATTAGATTAAAACTTTGAAGTTCACGTGGAGGGTATAATGATTTTAATATATAATTCAAAAATAATCACTATGGCACAAAAAGACTACAATAAGGGATACATACTTATTGATAAAGATAAAATAATAGCTGTAGGTGAAGATGAAAATGAACTTAAGGAAATGCTCTCAGAAGAAGAAGTGACACGGATTGACGCTGATGGAGCATATGTTCTGCCTGGATTCGTCGATGCTCACAGCCATATTGGAATGTGGGAGGATGCGGTAGGGTTTGAGGGAGATGACGGAAACGAATCTACTGATCCCGTAACACCTCATTTGCGGGCAATTGACGCAATTTATCATGCCGACAGAGCTTTTGTCGAGGCTTACGAAAGTGGGGTAACAACGGTTATAACAGGTCCCGGAAGCGCGAATGTCATAGGTGGGCAGTTTGCTGCGTTAAAAACCTATGGAAGATGCGTCGATGAAATGATTATAAAAGAGCCTGTAGCTATGAAGGTTGCTTTTGGAGAGAATCCAAAGACAGTCTATAACGAAAAACATCAGGCCCCCATGACAAGAATGTCCACAGCCGCCATTTTGAGAGAAAGCTTGTTTAAAGCCAGAGAATACAGAGAACAATGGGAAAACTACAAAAAGGATCCTGAGGAGTATGATAAGCCCGAATTTGATTTCAAGCTGGAAGCACTTCTACAGGTATTAGATAAAAAAATACCACTAAAGGCTCATGCACACAGGGCAGACGATATTATGACAGCAATCAGGATTGCTAAGGAATTTGACTTGAACATTACACTGGATCATTGTACTGAAGGAGTTTTGATAAAGGATATCTTATCAGAAACCGGTCTCCCTGCCATTATCGGTCCAATGCTGACGGACAGATCCAAAATAGAACTCAGGAATCAGAACTTAAAGACTCCTGCTGTATTGTCAAAGGCCGGTATGAAGGTGGCTATTATGACAGACCATCCCTGTGTTCCACAGCAGCATTTATTATTATGTGCAGCTATTGCCGCACGCGAGGGTATGGATGAAAAGGAAGCATTAAAGGCCATTACAATTAATGCGGCTGAAATTACAGGTATAAGTGATAGAGTGGGTTCTATAGAAAAAGGCAAGGATGCAGATATTGTTATAATGGATGGGAACCCGCTGGAGCTGAAATCGCAAGTACTAAAAACAATTATTAACGGAGTTGTGGTATACGAAAAATGATAATCAAAATTGAAACACATTCTTTTGAGGAAACAGTTGATTTCGGAAAAAAGCTGGGGGCTATTTTAAAACCTGGTGATGTAGTATGTCTGTCAGGTGACCTGGGAACAGGGAAGACAGCATTAACCAATGGTATTGCCAAAGCGCTGGGGATAGATTCCTATATAACCAGCCCTACATTTACTCTGGTAAACGAGTATCAAGGAAAATATCCGCTTTACCATTTTGATGTATATAGAATAGCTGACCCCGATGAGATGTTTGATATTGGATTTGATGAATATATAAACGGCGATGGAATAACTATTATTGAGTGGGGAGAGCAGATAAAGGATATACTTCCAAAAGAAATAATAAAAGTTACAATATCCAAAAACCTGCAAAAGGGTCTTGATGTCAGAGAAATTGCTGTTGACCTTGTTGGACGCAGATATTGTGACTACAAATTAATGTAGTTAAACAGAAAAGAGGATAATAATGAGAATACTTGCTGTGGATACATCTACAAATGTTGCTACAGTAGCAATTTTAGAAGATGATACAATTATTGGTGAATATAGCTGTAACAGAGGAAAAACCCATTCGCAAAGATTGATGCCAATGATTCAAAATTTGCTGGAAATGGTTGGTTTAAAGGCTGCAGACATGGATGCCTTTGCTGCCTCAATCGGGCCGGGGTCATTTACCGGATTGCGTATTGGAGTAACTACAGTAAAAGCAATGGCTTTTGCAGCAGCAAAACCGGTTATTAGTGTTCACACTTTAGATGCACTGGCATATAATTTATCAATATCAAAAGATTTGATTTGCCCGATTATAGATGCCAGAAATGATCAGGTGTTTACAGCTATATACAGATTTGTTGACGGCAAACTGCAGAGGCTTACAGAATATATGGGTGTTCATATAAGCGAACTGGTTAGACAACTAAACACGATGAGCGATGAAGTAGTATTTCTGGGTGACGGCTGTAAAACCCATAAGGAATATTTTAAAAAGGAACTTGGACAAAGGGTGCATTTTGCAGCACCGGATGCAGCACTTGCCAGAGCTACCTCAGTGGCGATTCTTGCAAAGGAATTGTATTCGGATGAAAAGCCTGAAAGTTGCTATGATATGGTACCTTATTATTTAAGAAAGTCACAGGCAGAGAGACAAAATGATAAATAATATAGAGATTGAAGAACTGTCGCAAGAACATATAGACGGTGTGATGGTTGTGGAAAACCTGAGTTTTAAGATACCTTGGTCCAGAGATTCATTTCTTGAGGAACTGAATAATGATATGGCCATATATTTTGTTGCAGTAAGTGACGGACAGGTTCTGGGCTATGGCGGTATGTGGAAAATATTCGATGAGGGACATATTACCAATATAGCGGTACATCCGGAATTCAGACTCTGCGGGGTTGCATCCAAAATTATGGATAAAATACTTGATATCTGTAAATTCAACGGTATCGCAAATCTTACGCTGGAGGTCAGAAAAAGTAATATTGCAGCCCAGAAGCTATATCAAAAATATGGATTTAAGGCTGAAGGTACCCGTAAAGGATACTACTCGGATACAGGCGAGGATGCTTTGATTATGTGGAGATATGGAACAGCTAAATAATTTAATATGGAGGGTTTAGATGCCAAAAGTAAAAGAACTTTCATATCAGGAACTGGCAAAGAGGTGTGCAGAAACATCGTTGCCATTTAAAAATACAACAAAATTGGCTCCCTACGACGGAATAATAGGTCAGGAAAGAGCTGCAAAAGCAATGAAATTCGGCCTTAAAATGAAGATGAGAGGTTATAATATATACATGTCCGGGCCAACAGGAACAGGTAAAACTACGTTTGCCCGACAATTAGTTAACGAAGTTGCAGCAGCTCAGAAAGTGCCTGATGACTGGTGCTATATTTATAATTTTGAAAAGCCAAACCAGCCAAAGGCTATAAACCTTCCTGCCGGCACAGCAAAAGTTTTTCAGGAGGATATGGAAAGCTTTATTAAGATAATTAAACAGGAAATAGTAAATGCTTTTGACAACGACCAATACGAAAAGGAAAAGTCTGAAATCCTTGAGGAATACGAGGACAGAAAAGATGAGCTTCTTGAAAAGCTGAGCAAAGATGCTGAGGCCCATGGATTCAAAGTTAATACAGGCAGTTCCGGAATTTACTTTTTGCCTATAATAGAGGGCAAGACAATAACCGAGGAAGAATTTGATGACCTGGATGAAGAAATAAAGGAACAGATAAACGAAAAGACAAATATACTTCAGAAAGATACGCTGGAGATTATCCGTAAGCTGAAAAACAATGACAAGGAAACACAGCAAAAGGTATCGGAATGGGAGACTAAAATTGCACTTCTGGCTTTGGGTGTACATATAGACGACCTAAAGGAAAAGTATAAGAAATTTGAGGCTATTACAAAATACCTTGAAAAGATACAGCAGGATATTTTAGAAAATCTGGACGAATTCAAGGAAGAGGAAATATCGGAGGAACAGCAGCAGCTCATCATTCCATGGCTGCAGAAGGCAGAAAGTCCTGTGTACAAGTACCGTGTTAATGTGCTTGTAGACAATAGCAATTTGGAAGGAGCTCCTGTTATTGTTGATTCAAACCCTACTTATTCAAATCTTATTGGTAAGATCGAGTACGAAAATGAATTTGGAACTGTTTCAACAGACTACACTAAAATAAAACCCGGTCTTTTCCATTTAGCTAATGGAGGGTACCTGATACTTCAGGCTAAGGATGTTCTGAGCAATCCGCAGGCATATGAAGCAATAAACAGAGTGCTTAAGACGAAGAAAATAACAATTGAAAATATTAAGGATCAACCGGGTGTGGTAGCCGTAACAGCTATAAAACCACAGCCGATACCTGTTGATCTAAAAGTAATCCTTGTGGGAAGCACATATATATATCAGCTTTTATATGAATATGAAGAGGATTTCAGAAAACTGTTCAAAGTAAAGGCAGATTTTGATGAAGAAATGGAGAGAACCGACGAGAACATATTGAAGCTTTCGTCCTTTATCAGTGGCTTCTGCAATAAGGAAAATACGCTGCATTTCGACAGGTCCGGAGTTGCAAAGGTTGTAGACTATGCTTCCTGGCTGGTTGAGGATCAAAATAAGCTGACAACAAGATTTAATGATATTGTTGAAATCTTATGCGAAGCTTGTATGTGGGCTGAAATTGATGGCGCAAAATTTGTAAAGGCAAAACATGTTCAGCAGGCTATTTCTGAAAAATCAGCCAGATGTGACAGACTTGACAAGAAAATACTCGAGATGCTCGGTGACGGCACCATAATGGTGGATACAGATGGCCGTAAAGTTGGACAAATAAATGGATTAACTGTAATGGACATGGGAGACTATTCCTTCGGTAAGCCTGCAAGAATTACTGCCTCTACCTATATTGGTGAAAGCGGAATTGTGAATGTCGAAAGAGAAGTTGACCTAAGCGGTACATCGCACAGTAAGGGTGTATTGATATTAAGCGGGTACATTGGACAGAAATATGCCCAGGATTTTCCACTGTCCCTGTCTGCCAGCCTGTGCTTTGAACAAATGTACGGAGGTGTGGATGGAGACAGCGCATCAAGTGCTGAATTATATGCTATTTTATCAAGCTTGTCAGAGGTTTCTATAAAGCAGTCTATAGCTGTTACCGGTTCGGTAAACCAAAAGGGTGAGATACAGCCGGTAGGTGGAGTATCAAATAAAATAGAAGGATTCTTTGAGCTATGTAAATTAAGAGGCTTAAATGGAGAGCATGGAGTTATAATTCCATACCAGAACGTAAGAAATTTGGTTCTAAACGATGAGGTCGTTGATGCGGTGCGAAAAAAACTTTTTCATATTTATCCTGTCAAAACTATTGACGAAGGAATTGAGTTATTAACAAACATTGAAGCAGGAGAAAAGGGAGCTGATGGTAAATATAAAAAATCAACAATAAATTATTTAATCAGCCAAAAATTAGAACGTTTCGCTGCTACTGTATCAAGCTCTGCCAAACGAAAAAAGTCAAACTAAGGGACAGTTAAATAATAAAACCCGATTTTCAGACAAAACTTTGGTTCCTCGCGTACTATTAGATAATAGTTGTAAAGGAGGTGAATCAACCGTTGGCGCTTACGGATGCGGAACTGGTATCACAGTGTGTAAATGGTGATAGTAGTGCGTTTGAAGAAATAGTAACCAGGTACAAGAAACTAGTTTACAGTGTAGTATACAAAATGATACCTGATAAAGAAGAAGTTCATGATGTTTGTCAGGAAGTTTTTATAAGGCTATACAAATCACTTGAAAAATATAATCCGGAGTATAAAATGTCCACCTGGATTGTAAAAATAACATCGAATTTATGCCTGGATACTCTTAGAAAGAAAAAGCAAGACACTGTTACACTGGATGATGCAATCGGGGTCTCGAGCGACGTTGATACACCTGAAGAAACCTTGATAAAAAATCAAAGAACACAATTGATTAAAAATGCAATAAACGAGTTGCCTGATAAATATAAAGTTTTAATTATACTTTTTCATAATAATGGAATGTCATATGAGGAAATGACAAAGATTTTAAACGAGCCCATGTCAATTATAAAAAACAGGCTTTACAGAGCCAGACTCATGTTAAAGGAAAAACTTGAGAGTGCAAGAAAGGAGGAGGTATTATGAATTGTAGCCAATCACAAGCATATATGATGAAGTATTTTGATAAGGAAATAAATGATATTGAAGAGGCTCAGCTGAAACAACACTTAAAAACCTGCAGCAACTGTTCCGAAGAGTTTACCGGTTTAAAAGATATTTTTACCCAAGTTGAACAACTCCCGGGAATAGAACCTCCTGAAGATTTTGAGCTTCAAGTAATGAACAGGATTCAAAATGAAACCAAAATGTATAAGAAGCCTACAACTGAAACTGCATATGTCTATAACATCCTGTTGATAGTACTGTCGTTGTCGTTTGTAACTTTGCTTGGAAGTATTGTCTGGGACACATTGATTCATCCGCTGGATATGTTTAAGGAGGCGTGGTTGATTACGGATCTGCTAAAGCAGTTCTATTCTGCTGCAATCAGCACCTTTAAGGGAATCGCAATAACTGTAGTCGGAGTGGCTACATCATTGTACAAGACCTATTACTATGCATATATTTTACTTGGAATACTATTGCTTGTAATTCAGAAGATTTTTATTACAATGCTAAAAGATAATAGGGGAGGGGCACAATGAATAAGAGGATAAGGATTGTCACAATATGTCTAATATTCTTATTGTTTGTGCCGCAATTGGCTTCAGCCGCTCAAAAGGATTTTTTGATAAAATACCTTGTATTTCTAGAGGAAAGAGAAATAGAAGAAGTATCGGAAGGAAATATATCTATTGTGCTGGGCAGTGCAGATATAAATTCCGATGTAAATGGCAGTGTGGTAGTTGTATTAGGTAAAGCTGCAATTAATGCGAATGTAAGTGGGGATGTAGTTTCAGTTTTCGGTGATGTTGATATTTTAAATGACTCTCAAATTACAGGTAATCTGGTATCCGTTGGAAAGCTTAGCCAATCTGATGGTACTGAGATATATGGCAGCAAGTTCGTTTTTAATGCAGATATTATTTCTCTTTTTAAATCTAATGGAATCCTGATTAATATTTCGATCCTATATGCACTGATAGTATTAACCGCAGGGCTTATATTGATTACGGTCTTTACTGACAGATATAGAGTAATGTCCTATTCCATGAGAAAGAATCTCTCCAGACGAATGATATTAGGTGGTCTGGGAGTATTAAGTATTACTATACTATTAGCATTTTTTATATTTTTCTTTGTGGCTCCAATATTATATTTATTATTTTTAATGCTTGCCAATATTATTTCCAGTATCTACGCGGGTGCTTTTATAATTAAAGAAAACACAGAGCGTTCCACCATATATCTGCAGTTTTTTGTGGGACATATCCTTATAAGTATTCTGAAAATAGTACCGCTTATTTTTCTGCCGGTTGGATCGTACACAGCTTTGCTGATTTACGGAATATGCTATATATTGTTTGAATTGGCAATGGCTTCCTTTGGGATTGGAACTGCAATTGATACCTCATATGGTAAAAAGTCATAATATTTACTGAAAAAGCTAATACTTCAATAGATAATGTTAGATAATATTTATATATTATTTTCAATATTTGATTTGTTGGTTTTTTTTTTGTATAATAATTCATATGTAACAGGAAGTTTATAAAAAAGGGGAGCAGAAAATGATTTCAAATAAAGTTGCAATTAACTGTCCTGCAGGTTTAGATTCTAAAGCCGCAGCTTTGCTTGTTCAGAAGGTATCGAAGTATAGTTCAAGTATTTGGCTTGAAAAAGGAGAAAGAAGAGCAAATGCTAAAAGCCTTTTAGGCTTGCTTTCATTAGGTGTTGAACGTCAAGCTACTATAACCATTATTGCAGATGGTGAGGATGAAGAAAAAGCAGCAAGAGAGATTTCCGAATACTTTGCAACAGGATTTTAATAGAAATAAATTGATTGGCTTAGTTGCTATTAAAATTGCTGTGGCTTATTTCTAGCCACAGCAATTTTTGAATGTGCACATTCGTGGGAGGATAGTTTGTTTGATATACAGGAAGAATTAAAAAAGTTGCCGGA
>CAYQCA010000089.1:0-14453 GCA_964415835.1 uncultured Clostridium sp.
ACATCTCGAATCATTTATTCTGGTTGTAAGCTTGCCGTCAGAAAAGGTTCCGGCTCCGCCCTCTCCAAACTGGACATTTGTCTCAAGATCCAGCTCTCCTTGTTTCCAGTAGCGCTCCACCTTATCCGTCCGCTCCTGAACGTTTCCGCCTCTTTCAATAACAATTGGCTTATATCCATTCTGAGCAAGTACCAGCGCACAAAAAATACCGGCAGGGCCTGTACCGACTACTAATGGCCTGCCAGCCATATCTTTTTCCCCTGAAATAAGCTGTTCATCCTTAATTTGATCCAGAATTTTAATATCTCCGCCTGCAGGCAACCTAAACCTGTCGCTAACCTCACAGGAAACAGAGTAAACAAGAAGTATGCCAGGTTTTTTCCTGGCATCCACTGATTGCTTAACTATTTTAATGTTTTTAATATCATTTCTCTTAAGTTTGAGCTTTTTTGAAATCTGATGCTCAAGCTCTTCCTGCCCATCGTCCAGACCGATAATTATATTTGATACTAATAATTTCAAGCTATCCTCCATCTCGCATTACTCGGCTTTTGTAACCTTTACCTTAACTTTAGTTTCTTCAACCTGGATTATATTATTCGGTAACGTTACAACTAAAGGCACCTCGTGTTCTCCTTCATCGAGATTAAGTACATCGATACTTGCCAGTAAATTCGCAACAGTTACTTTATTTAAATCCTCTATCCGTCCTTTTAATGTAATAGCCAGCGGATATGTTACCTCATATACAAGTGTATTATCATCTTTTTTACCGTTTATAGTCAGGTTATCCTGTTCAATATTAAAGGTCTGCTGCGCCAGCGGGATAATTTCAACACTCACAATTACCTCCCGGGTTGAGCTTACTAATTTTATACCTTCCGGTAATTGCACTAAAATAGGAGCATTTATAGAGCTGGTTGCATTATCAAGATTTATAGGCTCTGTTTTTATTTCGTTTGTTTTTGTCATTATATCTGCCTCGCCGGTAATCAACACTTTATCCGGCTTGGCAGTTGAGAGACCTTCGACATAATCCGTGGCAGGTTTGCCTTCAGTTATCGGTATTACAGGTACTCTCTTTCCAATGACTATTTTAATATCCACTGAAAGCTGCTTACTCAATTCAGGTAATTCTTCACCATTCTTGTCATAAACTTTACATTCTTTCCTGATATCAAGGCTTCTTGCTAAATCTGTCACATCAACATAAGCTTTTACCGAACCTACTGTTTTAAGCACAGTATCTACTGCCTTGAGTGACACTGTGTCAGGTTGCGCTGTTTTCGAAATTATTTCATAGCCCTCCGGCAAATTGCCGTAAGTTTCTATTTGCACTACAAATGGGTTTTCCTCTATTTTACCTAGATCCAGCTTTACAGTCTGAGGTTTCAATCCAATATTTTTTACATCAATTTTCTCTCTTCCAATATAAACCGGCGGCTCAAGTTCAATAACCTTGTCATTCACAGACTTTACCTTCGATAAATCAAGGATAACTTCAAAATCGGTGTTCTTTAAGTTATTTAGCACATCTCCTCTATCACGCACGGAAACAACAGCATACTTTTGGTATGAACTGTTGTTCAAAACTAAACCATATGATTTAAGGCTTTCTTGATTAATCACAGTAATAGGCACTGTATAGTACTCGGTTTTCACAGGATTAATTGAAAACCAAAGAAATACAGCGAAAACTATTGAAAATATTTTTAATGTTAAATCCTTTTTGAGGAATTCTTTCACTTCGATTTCCCCTTCCAAAGCGTTAATTTCTTATTTCCTGATTTCTTTTCAAGTAAATTTTTATTTAATGCCTTTCTTAGAATATCCGGTGTCAGATTTCTGGATAAACCCCCATTTAAAGCATAGGAGATTTTTCCTGTTTCCTCTGATACAACCACAGATAAACAATCCGATACTTCAGTGATACCTAAAGCTGCTCTATGTCTGGTTCCCAATTCCTTGCTCAAATTCGGGTTATCAGTCAGCGGTAAAAAGCAGGCAGCAGATTTTATCTTGTTATCCCTTAATATTAAAGCTCCATCATGAAGCGGAGTATTTGGTGTAAATATATTTAAAATTAATTCGGCACTGACATTTGAATCCAGACGAGTACCCGTATTTATTATCTCTCCCAGCTTTGTCTTACGTTCAACAACAATCAGTGCACCTGTTTTGGTTTTAGATAGCTCTGTACATGCTTTTACAATTTCCTCTATTGTAAATGTAGTTTGAATCGTATCATCTTTTTCTTCAAAGCTAAAGAAATCTTTAAAATTGCTTCTTCCTATTTGTTCAAGGCCGCGTCTGAGCTCAGGCTGGAATACTACTACCAGCGCAAAACCTGCCAGTTCAATAGTCCAGTTCAGTATATATGCCAGCGTTCTGAATTTAAAAGCTTCACTGAGAAATGTCAGAATGAGTATAACAACAATACCCTTTACAAGCTGCCACGCTCTCGTCTCTTTTACCAGCTGTATAAGCTTGTAAATAAGATAAGAAACAACACTTATGTCAATTAATGATCTAAGTATTTCAAATGGCTCCTTAAAAGGAAGATATATTGATAAAAAATCAATTATGTTACTTAAGTTTTGAGTTAACCCTTCCAACAAATAATCCACACCCTCATTAAATTTGGCTATAAATATTCACATTAATTCTAATATAAAATCTATATACATTAAATGGGTAATAATTACTAACTTTTTACCTTTTAATGTTATTTTTTTATAAATTTTTTTAATTTGTAAATATTGATAATCCTACAAGTCCTACTGATGTTATTAAAAATATTATGGCCAAAATCAGCGCCACCATTTTTACCCATTTCTTTTGCATAAAAACCTCCAAAACCTAATTTATCCATTGCCTCGTTATATATTTTTCAACCAAATACTTACATCACCATCGGTTGGCATTCTCCAGTCTCCTCTGGGTGACAGGCTTATGGAACCGACCTTTGGCCCATCCGGTATACATGAACGCTTGAACTGCTGACTGAAAAATCTCTTTAAAAAGGATTTCAGCCACTTTTTTATAGTCTCGTCATCATATTTTCCTTCAAAAGCCTGCTTTGCCATTATAAATATCTTTGGTGGCTGCGCACCGTACCTCACTAAATGATACAGGAAGAAATCATGGAGCTCATAAGGCCCGACAATATCCTCTGTTTTTTGTTGTATTTGGCCTGTCTCATCAGTTGGCAACAGTTCAGGGCTTATTGGTGTATCCAAAACGCGAAGCAATACATCTCTGGTTTCATTTTCGAATACGTAATCAGCAGCCCATTGAACCAAATATTTTACAAGAGTTTTCGGAACTCCTGAATTTACAGCATACATGGACATATGGTCGCCGTTGTAGGTACTCCATCCCAGAGCAACCTCTGAGAGGTCTCCTGTACCCACCACAAGTCCGCCTATTTTGTTTGCAATGTCCATTAGTATCTGCGTTCTCTCTCTGGCCTGGACATTTTCATAAGTTACATCGTAGGTTTGCGGGTCATGTCCAATATCCTTAAAATGCTTTAAACATGCTTCCTTAATATCTATCTGGTACGTTGTAACATTCATAAGTCTCATCAGTTCCAGCGAATTGTAGAGCGTATTGTCCGATGTCCCGAAGCCCGGCATTGTTATTGCATGTATGTTTTTTCTGTCCAGCCCAAGCCTGTCATAAGCCTTGGCAATTACTAAAAGCGCAAGCGTTGAATCCAGTCCGCCTGAAATTCCAATAACGCATTTGTCAATATTGGTATGCTTTAAGCGTTTACCAAGCCCTGAGGTCTGAATATTGAATATCTCCTCACAACGCTTGTTTCTAACCTTTGGATCGGCAGGAACAAAGGGCTGAGGGTCAATTCGCCTCTGAATTCTATTAGTTTCCAGTTCCCTGATACTAAACGGAACCTTTAAAAACTCTGTATTAGTTGTATTCTGAGTAAAACTTGAGTTTTTAAATTTCTCATGTACCAGTCGCTCTATATCAATATCACAAGTTATGAGCTGCTCTTCAAATGAATATCTCTCACTCTCAACTAGCAAGGACCCATACTCACATATAAGGGCATGTCCGCCAAAAACCAGGTCAGTGGTAGATTCATTTGGTCCAGATGATGTATATACGTATGCTGCTGCACATTTGGCCGACTGAATTCTGACTATTTCTTCTCTGTACTCATGCTTGCCGACTATTTCGTTGCTGGCAGACAGATTGAACAGCAACGTTGCACCGTTCAATGCCTGATAGCTGCTTGGGGGTATTGTTACCCACAAGTCCTCGCATATTTCTAAACCAAAACACAAGCCATTAATGTTTTCAGCTTCAAATAAAATATCTGTTCCAAAAGGTACACTTTGTCCCAGTAAGTTTATTGTTGTTGTCCTCTTATCAAGTCCCGAACAGAACCATCTAAGCTCATAAAATTCGCTGTAGTTGGGAATATAACTTTTTGGTACAACTCCCAGAATTCTACCGCCTTTTATTGCTACGGCACAATTATACAGCCTGCTATCCTTAATAAGCGGCAACCCTATTATTATAACACATTCCAGAGACTTTGTTTCTGAAATAATCAATTCCAGTCCTTTTAATGCCTCATTTTGCAGTGTTCTTTGCAGGAAAAGATCCCCGCAAGTATATGATGTAATAGCTAGTTCGGGGAATGCAACAAATTGTGCACCCTCGGTTTCAGCTTTTTTTGCAAGTTTAATTATTTCCCAGGTATTATAATCACAGTTTGCAACTTTCAATTTTGGTACGGCAGCTGCAACTCTAACAAATCCATAACTCATATTAACCTCTGTTGTATTTTTCTATATTTATCTTGTTTAAAATCAGTGTACCATATTTGTCTTTTTTTTTGTAGCATAAATGTGTAAAAAGGGGCGGTCGTTAAACTTCATTTGTTATATTATACTTACCTCTGGAGTTTTGATACTTGTTTACAAAAAATGATTTGTTTTCAGCTATCTGATTTAAAAAATATACAAACTTATCAATTTCAGCTCTTGTATTATAGAGTCCGAAACTCGCCCTTACAATACCCGGAAACAGGGTGCTCCGGTCATTCATTAAAGCTTCCATATCTTCCGGTGAATAACCCAGCAGGCGTTGGCAGTATGGATGTGAGCAAAAATATCCGTTTCTGACTGCAATACCTGCTTCATAGGACAGTATGGCAGACATAAGAGAATGATGAACTCCTTCCATATTGTAAGGTATTACTCCTATAGTTTCCTGTTTTTCGGGGAAGCTGTAAAATAAAATCCCCTGGATTTCCTTCATTTTACCCATAGCGTAATCAAGCAGCATTTTTTCATGTCTAAAGGCATTATCCATTCCTATGGCTTGCAGCGTTTTTATACTCGCCAGCAATGCCACTATTCCGACCAGATTCGGTGTTCCTGCTTCATTCTTGTGCGGCGGTTCCTCCCACCAAATTTTCTTATGCGTTACAAGTTTAATTGCGCTGCCGCCCTCACAATAGGGCGATCCGTTCTCAAAAGTTGATTTAGGTCCAATCAGTACTCCACCACCATAGGGTGCGTACATTTTATGAGCGGAGAATGTCAGATAGTCAATATGTCCCGGGGTTCCAAAGGGCTTCATCTCTACGGCAACATGTGGCACCAGCTGGGCACCGTCCACATGAAGCTCCGTCCCGTAGCTATGAGCTAATTCTGCAATTTTATGTATGTCGTTCAAATACCCTGTTACATTTGATGCTCCTGTAACAGTAACCAGTCTGACATGTCCCCTGTGCTTTTTCAGTTTATCTTCAAGATTATTCAAGGACAGCCTGCCGTATTGATCTATTTCTACATATTCAACATTAAATTTGCTTCGCCAGGGCAAGTCGTTTGCTGCATGCTCCATCCAGGTAGACAAAATCAGGTCCTTCCCGTCCTCTTGCTGACTAAGGGTACATGAAAGCATGTTAATTGAATCAGTTGTATTTTTAGTATATATAACCACATCGTTATCGCTGTCGGCTTTTACAAAGTCTTGAACAGCTTTCCTGCCATTTTCATAGACTTCAGTAGACAAGGCTGATTTGTAACCCTTGCCTCTGTGGATGGACGAGTACCATGGCATAAAAGCATTAACTTCATTTACTACTGAATAAAAAGGTGGAGTTGTTGCTGCATTGTCGAAGTTGATTGCATTGGTATATGTTCCGTTATCAATCGGCACTTTGGTGTTTACACCCACTACCATGTTTCTGTAGCTGGTTTCACTTGTGTTTCTGCTGAAATTGTTCATAGCAAAACTCCATCAATTAACAATATATTAATAGTATATTTATGGAGTGCCAAAAGGTGTTAATCAGTGAATAGTGAATAATGAAAAATGAATAGTTACGGAAAGTCCGCTTTGCGGACTTAATTTAGCTCGGCAAAGCCGAGGTTCCCATAACTATTCACTCTTAATTTTTCACTCTTCACTTGTTTTCAGGCTTTTCACTTTTAATTTTTTACTTTTCACTTATTTCAGGCTTTCCAATCTCTCAACTACCTTGTTGTACATATCCTGATATTTCTCGCGCTTTGCCTTTTCCTCTTCAATTACCTTGGCAGGAGCCTTGGCTACAAAGTCTTCATTGTTGAGCTTTCCTTCTACTCTCTTCAGCTCACCCTCAAGGTTAGCCTTTTCCTTGTTCAATCTCTCGATTTCCTTTTCCTTATCAATCAGCTCATCAAGAGGTATAAATATTTCAGCTCCTGCTATTACTGTTCCTACTGCATCTGCAGGAATGCCTTCTTTATCCGATTGTACTGTAACCTCAGATGCTCCTGCCAGTCTCTGGAAAAATGATATACCCTCCAGTAATGTGGCCTTTTCACTTTCTCCTGCAGCTACAAATATCATTTTTGCACGTCTTGCCGGTGGAACATTCATTTCAGCGCGGATATTTCTGATACTCCTGATTGCATCCATAATCATTCTCATTTTAGCTTCATCATCGGCAAAGTTTAGTTCCTCGCTATACTCAGGCCATTCAGAAACCATAATGCTTCTGGCATCGTTAATCAGGTGAGTGTATATCTCCTCTGTTATGAACGGCATATATGGGTGGAGCAGCTTCATTGCATTTCCAAGAACAAAGTTCAGAACATACTGGGCTTCAAGCCTTCCTTCGCTTTCTCTGTCATATAGTCTTGGCTTCACCATTTCTATATACCAGTCACAGAATTCTTCCCAAATGAAGTCATATACCTTCTGCAAACCCAAGCCAAGTTCAAACTTATCTATATTGTCAGTTACTTCTTTTGTTACTGTGTTTATTCTACTCATAATCCACTTGTCGGCAACAGTAAATTTACTCTTGTCAACGTTACTGAAATCAAGGTTTTCATCGAAATTCATCAATACAAATCTTGAAGCATTCCATACCTTGTTGGCAAAATTTCTGGAGGATTCAACCTTCTCAGTTGAGAATCTCAGGTCATTTCCGGGTGAATTACCTATGGTCAGTGCAAACCTGAGTGCATCAGTTCCGTACTGAGCAATAACCTCCAGCGGATCGATTCCGTTTCCAAGGGACTTGCTCATTTTTCTCCCCTGTGCGTCTCTCACAATACCATGTATGAATACATACTTGAATGGTTCCTGCTTCATGTGCTCCATTCCTGAGAAAATCATTCGGGCAACCCAGAAGAATATAATATCGTAGCCGGTTACCAGAACATCAGTCGGATAGAAGTACTCCAGATCCTCAGTTTTGTCAGGCCAACCCAGCGTTGAAAACGGCCATAGTGCGGAGCTGAACCAGGTATCCAATGTATCAGGATCCTGCTCGATCCTGGTGCTTCCGCAATCAGGGCATACATCAGGCTCATCAGCCTGAACCATCATGCGACCGCATTCCTGACAATAATATGCAGGAATTCTGTGTCCCCACCAGAGCTGTCTTGAAATACACCAGTCTTGAATGTTCTCCATCCAGTTGAAGTAAATCTTCGAGAATCTTTCAGGAACAAACTTGATAGTTCCATCTCTAACTACATCAATTGCAGGCTCTGCCAGCGGCTTCATGCGAACATACCACTGCTTTGAAATAAGTGGCTCAACAACTGTTCTGCATCTCTGACAGGTTCCAACATTGTGGCTATGGTCTTCAACTTTAACCAGCAAACCCAGCTTCTCCAGGTCCGCTATAATTTTCTTTCTAGCTTCATATCTGTCAAGACCCTTGTACTGTACTGCATTGTGGTTCATTATGGCATTGTCATCCATAATTCTTACCTGCGGCAGATTATGTCTCAAGCCAACTTCAAAATCGTTGGGGTCATGAGCAGGTGTTATCTTAACGCAACCGGTACCGAATTCTTTATCAACATATGAATCTGCAATCACAGGAATTTCTTTGTTTACCAATGGTAGAATCAGTGTTTTTCCAACTAAATGTGTATATCTTTCATCTTCAGGATTTACCGCAACAGCTGTATCACCCAAAAGTGTCTCTGGACGTGTTGTAGCTATTACTACAAACTCATCACTGCCCTTTACAGGGTATTTAATGTGCCAGAAATGTCCTGCTTGTTCCTCGTATTCAACCTCAATATCTGAAATAGAAGTATTACACTTTGGGCACCAGTTTGTAATTCTCTCACCCTTGTAAATAAGACCCTTATCATAAAGTCTCAGGAATACTTCCTGTACGGCTTTTGACAGTCCCTCGTCCATTGTAAATCTCTCACGTTCCCAGTCACAGGAGCTTCCCAGTTTTTTAAGCTGATTAACTATTCTTCCTCCGTATATTTTCTTCCATTCCCATGCTTTTTCAAGGAATTTTTCACGGCCCAGCATATCCTTGGTCAGACCTTCTTTTGCCATTGCGTCAACTATTTTTGCCTCTGTCGCAATACTGGCATGGTCTGTACCCGGAAGCCACAATGCACTGAAGCCCTGCATTCTCTTTGTTCTGATGAGAATGTCCTGCAGTGTATTATCAAGTGCATGACCCATATGAAGCTGACCTGTGATATTTGGCGGTGGAATAACTATTGTATATGGTTTCTTATTTTTGTCTGCAACTGCATGAAAATATCCTTTTTCCATCCACTCAGCATAGAGTCTGTCCTCTACCTGACCCGGATCATATTGCTTTGCTATATTTTTCTGTTCATCCATTTTAATGCCCTCCATTCTTATTTAAACAATAATAATAAAACAATTCCTGGTACTGATATTAACAGTCCGTACATTTTAATACGGACAGAGGCTTTATTGAATTTGTAATCATTTACCTCTTCCTCCGACATTTCGACCGAGTAATCGCAGGACTGTTTTTCGGCTAAATTATATTTTTTCACTATGGTTCTGGCTGCCAGTACTACTCCAAATCCAATAGCAATTATTACCAAGGCTACAATTTCAAGTGGTTTCATATTAATCGTTCCTTTCAATTTAATATATCGCCTACACCGAAGTGAATTCGGCTTTGGGACTGCTGACATTGTGTAAATAATAAAAAAGCCCCGTCCAAAATATTTGGACGAAGCATAATTTCGCGGTACCACCAAAATTTCACGAATAAATTTCAAAGGGCAACTATGGCCAACTGGAAATTCATTGATGAATCTCACGACGAATAACGTTCGTAACTCCGCTGCAATCTACTTTCAGGTCATTTATTAAATTTATTGACCTCACAATTGCTTAACAATTGTTTTTTCGAATACAGAGCTCCCAAGCTACCTTCAACAGTATCCATTTCAGAACCTTTCACCATATGGCTCCTCTCTGATGAAACTTCAGCTGCTTACTCCTCTTGTTCATTGCTTTTATAACTATTTTTAATTCTTAAAATTAATGATATATAATATGTTTGTTGCTGTCAAGTGGTACTTAATTTTCTTTTTATTTTCATCTAGTATATTTTAATTAAACCACTAAATCAATCATTCTTTTAATTATTACCTTAAGCATTGCTGCAACTGGAACCCCAACCAGCATACCTATTATTCCAAAGAATTCACCACCGATAAGTACTGCAATGATAGTAGTAACCGGATGTAACCCAAGCTTCCCTTCAATAATTTTAGGTGATATAAATGCATTGTCTATTTGCTGCACTATTATAAATACCAACGCTGTCAAAAGAGCTTTGAACGGAGATTGCAGTATTGCAACTGCCAAAGCCGGTATAGCACCAAGTAATGGGCCAAAATAAGGGATCATATTTGCTACTCCTCCTATTACTCCTAAAACAAATGGATATTTAACTCCAACAATATATAGCCCAATTGTCTCCAGCAATCCTACAATTAATGCAGTTAAAAGCTGTCCTTGAATAAAATGGGTTATAATTGAGTTTAATTCTCTTCCCAAATTAATAAGTCCATTCCTCATTCTCTTTGGTACAAGCATCAGAGCACCTCTTTTCATTCCTTCCGTATCTTTTATAAAATAATACGCAATAATCATTGAGAGAACTATATTTAATATTATTACTAATGAGGATGCTATCACTGACAGTGATTTTTTCATCAACTGAGATGCATATTTTTGGACAAAAACTGTACCGCTATCTATCTCTGTGAAAATAAGATTCTTGAGTTCAGGCGGCCATTTGCTGGACTTTATCTTGGAAATATAGGAATTAAACAATTCCTGGTATCTGCCGGTTATATCAGGCAATGTACTAAACAGCTCCTTCGCATTGTTTAAAACGTGCGGCATGATGTATATGCTAAAAAACACAAGGCTTAATGTTATGAAAATATATATAATTATAATTGAAACGCTTCTTTTCAGACCTTTTCTTTCAAACCTTATTACTAAAGGGTAAATAATATAGGAAATCAGTACAGCCATAAAAAAAGGAGACAGTATTTTAATAATTTCATCCCAAAAGAAATAGGCAAATACAATAACTCCAACTAACAATACAGCTATTATTATGTAAAATAATGGTTTTTTAATATTACTCATACTCTTCTCCAATAGTCGTTATATATAGCCTAAAAAACCAAACAAATGATCTTCAGCCTTTGAGGAACAGCTAAATAATAATTTCCCATTTTTGCAGTGGCTAATTCCAAAATCAGGTTTTATTATTTAGCTGTTCCTTGAGCTACACTTTTACTTATCTGAAAAGATCAATCATGTCTCCTATAACATGGTTCGATCTTCTCATAAGTTTTCTGCCTGACTTAACCATTTTCTTTCTCATGTGCGGGTCCATTATATCCGAGTTTGTGATTACACCAATAGACGCACCGATTATTCCTCCAATAACTAATCCTTTTGTGAAATTTTTAAGCATAATTTTCCTCCTTATGAAAATTGTTTAATATTTTAAAGTCGGTTTCTTAAACCACCTCTGGAACTTATCATTTCCTCTACAGCCTCATTATTTACCAAAATATTTTCTTCTCCTATTTCGATTTTTCCTAAAAATGGGAGTATATTTCTTCCCTGTATAATATCCTGTATCCATCCGTCTGATACCTGAACACCCTCAACTCTTCCTGAACGATAGTCAAACAGTATGTCCTGCACAATTCCCAGATCATCGCCAGACTGGGTAAATATTCTTAAGCCTCTGAGCTCGATACGTTCTCTCATTTCATATGATTTCTTAAAGTTTTTCATCTCCAAAAGACAATCCGGACTATTTATAATAATTGCATCATTCCCAAGACTCAAAACATCCCTGAGTAGTATTACATTACCTTTGATTGAACGCATACTTTTATCAATTATCAATGCAACCACTGCCTTATTATCCCGGCGAAAGACTATATCCTTAAGGGTTCCAATTTTCATCCCATCATTTGCGGAAATAACAGGCAGGCCCAATACTTCGCTGTATTTTTTTAACACATTGCACACCCCCAAAATGCGATTTTTTAATTTTAGCCGGCGAAGTCGGCTTACTATAACTTTTCACTATTAATTTTCACTTTTCACTTGATATTTATTATTTGTAATTGTCACTTAAAAAATTCAATAAAATTTTATATCAACTTGCGGGTTATAATTTGATAGCACAAAATTGACTATAGCTATGGATTAATGTACAATTTACAAATAAATATAAAAATTGAGTTTTATTTTTAAGGGGTGCAAAATGGAAAAATCAAAGAAAATTTTATCAGATTTAGGTGTACAGATTCCTAAAGTATTGCTTCCGAATGAAAATATAGATTTAAGCAGTTGGGCAGTTGTAGCTTGTGATCAATATACTTCCGAGAGGGACTACTGGAAAAGAGTAGAGGATATTGTAGCTGAAAAACCTTCCACTCTGAACATAATATATCCGGAGGTATATTTGGAGGATGGAGACAGCGAGAAGAGAATTAACGAAATCAACTCGACAATGAAAAAATATTTAGATGAAAATGTTCTAAATGAGCTTGAAAATTGCTTTATTCTGGTAGACCGAAAAACCTCCCATGCGGAATCCCGAAAAGGTCTTATCCTGGCATTGGATCTTGAATGCTATGACTATACCAAAGGTTCTTGTGCTTTAATTCGTGCAACTGAAGGAACAGTTATAGATAGACTTCCGCCCAGAATCAAGATCCGTCAGAATGCTTCAATTGAATTACCCCATATTATGGTTTTGATTGATGACGCTGATAAAACAGTAATTGAACCTCTGGCTCAAAAGGCATCAAGTCTCCAAACGCTCTATGATTTTGATCTGATGATGGACGGTGGCCATATAAAAGGCTACAAGCTTTCGGACGAAAATGACATATCCGATGTGGCAAATGCACTGTCCAAATTGGCTCAGAAGGATACTTTCTCCGCTAAATATAATATTGGGTCAGATAAGGATGTTCTACTTTTTGCAGTTGGTGACGGAAACCATTCACTGGCTTCTGCAAAAGGCCATTGGGAAAACGTTAAATCAACTCTATCAGCCGAGGAACAGCAAAATCACCCGGCACGATATGCTTTAGTTGAACTGGTGAACGTTCATGATGACGGATTGGTTTTTGAACCTATCCACAGAGTATTATTTAATGTTGACGCAGATCATATGATAAATGAATTTAAGGCTTTTTATGGCGATAGTTCCAAGGCTTGCGATAATGGAACTACTTCACACTCGTTTATATATATTACTTCATCAGGCGAAGGTACTGTAACAATCAATAATCCTGTAAGCAACTTGGAAGTCGGTACATTGCAGGTATTTCTGGACAGCTACATAAAGAACCATCCGGAAGTTAAAATAGACTATATTCATGGCGAGGATGTTGTTACAAAGCTGGGCTCCCAACCTGGCAATATGGGCCTATACCTGCCTTCCATGAATAAAACCGATCTATTTAAAACAGTAATTTTAGACGGAGCACTGCCAAGAAAGACTTTTTCCATGGGTGAAGCCGAGGAAAAAAGATTTTACCTGGAGTGCAGGAAGATAAGATAAAGCGAAAATAGAAATGGGGACGGTTCTTCGATTCGGAAATTTCCAGATTGAAGAACAGTCCCCATTTTCACACAAAAAAGCCTGACTGCATCTGTCAGGCTTTTTCGCAACATTTTTGTACATTTTTTTAGAAGAACTTGTTCAATCTGCTTTCCACGTTCTTACCAAATCTATTTATATATTCCTGAACGTATTTATTTACGTCGAGGTTTATATCATTAATTAGTGGAGTTAAATCCATACCAAACAGGACTCCTGTTGCAGTATCAACTCCATGGGATTCTGAGAAGGTTGCATTTGCAAGTCTTCTGCCGGCAACAGCGAGATCGTATCTCTTTCCGCCTGTTATCTGAGAGTCAAAAACTTCACTTAATGCAGCACTGATATTTGGGTGCCCACTTACATCAAACACTACTTTCTCATCATCATTAACCCAATCAAGATTTCTCCACACTTCACATCCATATACTACTTCAGGACGTTGTTCTACAGGCAGCTCTCTAATTGCCTGGATAACCTTTGCTACAACGGCAACATGTGTATCATGTTTGTCAGCCAGGTTGTGTGTGTAAATAACCTTCGGTCCGGCTGCTGCTATTAATTCCTTTAACTCTTCAACAACATCCCTGTTATTCTTATCTTTAACAGCACTGCTTGGATAGTCCAGCAGTGATAGTGCTCCATACTCACCGACAAATGCTGCTTTCTTTTGTTCTACTTTTCTGATTGTCTGCATCTGCTCATCTGTATAGTCAGCATATAATCCGCTTCTTGGGCTGCCTGCTCCGTTAGTTACTACTACTGCATAAAACCAATTGTCGTTACTGCCAAAACATTTGAGTATTCCATCAGTTGCCATGAATTCGATATCGTCCTGATGTGCAGAAATCGCCATATGTGTAGTACGTTTGACGCCCTCTTCCACAGGCTTATTATCTGGTATAAAAAATTCAGCACCTCTGTTTCTCAATTTCATTAAAATCATCTCCAATTAATTAATATTTATAACGCCTTAATTCAAAGGAAATTTTCCGATTGTAGGAAAATTTCCTTACAT
>CAYQCA010000090.1:0-14377 GCA_964415835.1 uncultured Clostridium sp.
CATTTGGAAATATAAAGACATATCGTAACAGGGATAAGTCCACCAATCAGTGAAAAAATAATAGCTATCCAAGCATCCCTACGAGAGGATATAGCCGGATTGTAAATGGCTGTTGTTCCATAGAAGGTAAGAAAAATAAGCAGTCCAAGTTGTAAGTTTGATAATTTTACTTCTTTCATATCACTTTTCTCCTAACCCTGCTTTCTGTAGCATATCCATAATAATAACGGTAGGGCTTTCGGGCTGTTTATCAACACTTATGAGTATACCCAAAATCATACTGATCCCAATAATTGTGAAATAAATAGTCATTACTTTTCCTCTTTGTTTAGAATTAAGTAACTCCTTGAAATTAATTAAGGAAATAAACAACAAGGCAAATATTATTTTTATCAAGTAAATCACTCTCCTCATTTTAGTTCCATAGATTGAAACAACATTCCCGAATTTGTTATTTTTCCATCAACCTCTACATTCACTTTAATATTAGGAAATATTTCATTATGCCATTTATCCTTAGCTTTACTCCAATACTCAGGGTGATTTTGAAACATACGCATGCCGAATCCAAAAATGTCACTCTTATATTCTTGCTGACATTTCTTAATAGCATTTTGTGCATCTTCTCTTATTTTTGCTTTAAAGTATTCATTAACCGCATTCATATATTCGTGGTCTACTTTGGAGTTAGCCATTTCGGCAATTTTGCCTTTTGCCTTTATTTTTACAGTTGCTTCGGGCATATTATTTTTATCCAGTTTCACTATATATTTAGAGGATAAATCTGTTAATTCAATTGAAACTTTTTTATTTGAATCATTAGGATCTTCTACTTCTATAATTCCTTTCTTAGCTTTATTGGTAATAAACATATAGCCACGAGTTTCATATTTATCAAGCCATCCAAACAATTTATCCTTTTTAAACACGGCAAGACCTTCTACAGCGGTTGTTTTTCCGGATTTTTCAATAGTCCCGACTGAAAGAGATTTTCCTTCTGTTACCAATTCCCTTGCCATTTCAATTAGCATCATTTTTTTGCTGAAAGAAGTAATTCCGGCGTTTTGCAAAGTATCAAGAATAAAAACTCCTGATAAATTTGATAATTCATATTCCTGTTCCAATATTTCTTTTGCTGTTGAATCCTTTGCAACTATTACCTGTGTTTTATACTGAGTTCTATGATCCCTTAATATAAAATCCAAATATTCACCAATACCGGTCTTTACAATGCCTTCACCAAATATAATAACTTGAGCTGAGCCCAAATATACCCGTTTACCTACTTTAGACAACAGACCTCTTAAAGCACCAATAACGGTATCAGAAGTATCAGATTCAACTGCAAAACTTTTATTACCACCACCGCCACTACTTCCTCCTCCGCCACCTGAGCTTCCTCCGCCTTTAATCGAAGATGGCTTTATAATCTGGACTGAAACCATAACCCTGCCATCTTCTGTCCTATCAATTCCGTAAGCAGATAAAAGAGAAAGATCACTCAAATCTTGGTTATTCCAACAACCGGTAAGGGTACTAAGAAAAAAGATGCATATGATACACGCTGATAGTCGTCTAGCTATGTTTTCTTCCCCCTTTACTATTAGTGCGCTTGGTACTTTGAGCTTGTGCCAAAGAACGCGGTCTGCCAAACATAGTCCAAATAGGTACAACAATGAGAGAATCTTTTAAATCATGGGTTTGTAAACCTGTAAAAGGGGATAGGTACGGGACACCAAAGGATTTTGTTCTGCATAAATAGGTAAGAACAATAAAGGACAATATGCCAATCCCAAGGAAACCAAGAATATTTGCAGCAATTAGCATAAAAATCCTAAAAATAGTACCGGCTTTCATTAGAGGCGGTACAATAAAACTACAAATACCGGAAAGTCCGGTTACAATAACAACCGGTGCAGAAGCAATACCTGCGCTTACTGCTGCATCACCAAGTACAATTGCTCCTACAATACTCACTGCCTGTCCAATGGCTCTGGGCATACGAAGACCTGTTTCTCTTAGAATCTCGAATACCAAAATCATAATTAAAGTTTCAATCAAAGAAGAGAAGGGTATTCCCTCTCTGGAAGCAGCCATTGTAAGCATTAGTTTAAAGGGGATAACAGATTGATGGAAGGAGGTTAATGCGACATAAAGTGCCGGTAAATAAACAGATAATATAACAGCTGAAAACCTTAGGATTCTCATTAAGGAAGCAAAGAAGTATTCACCTGTATAATCCTCAACAGCTTGCAAGCTTTCAATCATTAAATATGGAACTGTTAATATAATTGGAGTTCCATCAGAAATAATTGCAACTCTGCCTTCTAAAAGCTTTGCTGCAACTTTATCGGGTTTTTCACTGTTTCCTACCATAGGGAAAAGTGAAAGTCTACTATCTTGAATATACTGCTCAACCATTCCTGAAGCTAAAATGGAATCGGTTTTAATATTATTTAAACGTTTTTTTACTTCATCAATTATTTCTTGTCTGGCAATTCCCTGGATATAGCAGATAGCAATACTTGTATTAGTTTCTTCGCCTAATGTAAGAGTTTCTATTTTGAAATTTGTATTTCTAATTCTTCTTCTTAATAATATTGTATTTGTTCGCAGATTTTCAGTAAACCCTTCTCTTGAGCCCTTTATACTTATTTCGGTGTTGGGTTCGCCAACCGGTCTTTTCTCAGGTGCAGTCAAGCCAACCTTTATTGCGGTCTCCTCACCGTCAATATATAAGACAGCATCGCCGGATAATATTGCATCAACTGATTCCGAAAATGTATTAAGATCTTTTAAATCGCCGGAGCTTATAACGCTTTCTTTTAATAGATTTAAAACTGAAGGTGCAGTTTTTTTGCCATAGTATTGCAATATAGGTTCTATAATATTCTCGGACAAAATCTTTTTATCGACAAAACCATCTATAGAAGCAATGATCATACCCCTGTTTATAGAACCAAGTAAAATCTCACGCATTACAAAATCGCTGCAGTTTGCAAATTCCTGATTGAGCTTATCCTTTATAGCAGTAAGAGCGTTTGGTATTTTTGTATTATCATTCTGGTTTGTATCCCGACCTGTCTTCAAACTCTCCTGCTTTGATTTTTTAAAATTAAACATTATCTAACATCACCTATTTTATAGTATCTCTAAATGAAGTATTGTTATTCTTTGATGTATAAAACTCATCTGTTTTGGAAAATAATTGCTAATAGCTGATAATATTGATTATTATTAAGGAGTTTTGCATTTATGAAAAATAAAAACTATATATTTAAGCTACTGATAATTGCTCTTGCTTGTACAATTGCGGTACTTATAGTCTATTGCTTTCAGGCGAGCAATAAAGTTAACCAATATAAAATGAAATATAATAATAAGTATGTCCAGACTATGTATATTCTTAAGTCCAACCAAACACTCTCTTCAAGCAGCGTTACTTATAAAACTCAAAGCCAAAAGCTACAGGATGAAAACAGCAAGTTAAAAAAACAAATAGATGAATTAAAGAAGCAACAAAAAGAATTGGAGAGGAGTAAAAATGAACTCGAAGCTGACAATATCGAGCTTCAGAAGTCACTAAAAAAGGCAGCATCTGTGGGAGTGACACCACAATCATACAAAATATATGATATTGATTCTATTGAAAGAACTAGCAGTAAAGGGAAGTATCTGGGTAAGTTTTTAGGGACTGCTTACACACCCTCCAGCGAGGAGTGCGGTAATGATAAGGGAATAACCAGCTCAGGGGAACCTATAATTCCAGGAATTTCCGTTGCAGTAGACAAAGCTCATTGGCCATACGGGACTGTATTTTACATTAAAGGACTTGGATATACAGTAGCAATGGATACCGGAAGTGCAATAAAGGGTAAAAAGAGATTTGATTTTGCAGTATTCGATAAAGATTTTGCTAATGAACTTGGATTGCAATATTATGACGTTTACCTCGTAAAAATGGGAAACGGAAAGATTGATGAATCTATTATGTTTTGATTGATAAATTTGAGGAAATATTGACTTTTTTAAAGAAATGGTATACAATACCTTTATAAACTTAATAGTTTAATCGCTTAATTATAGCATCCAAAGCTATAAACGGGGGAACCATTTTAATGGGGTGAATCCTGAATCATTCAGGTAGGGTTAGTCTCTACAACCCGAATCCGGCAGCTAACTTCGTAAGCGTTGGGGAGAAAGTGAATCATATTTTTTACTAAAGTTTCTGTCCAATGCTACAGTTTTGTACTGTGGCATTTTTAGTCAATTGGCGAATTCGACTTTAAACCATCGATGAAACCGATTTTAATTTACAACTTTTTATATTCATTTTCTTCAACTTTTAATTTTATTTATTCATCAGGTCAAATCTGGTGTCTGCTTAGCTGCGCTCTTTTTGTAATGTTGTAAAAAAGAGTAAACAGAGATGCCGGATAAAGATTAAATTTGAGGAGGGGATTTTCTATGATTAAAGTTTGCATCTCGGGGCTAGGCCGCACTGGAAAGGAGATAGCAAGAACAATTCTGGATCAGAAGGAGCTTCAGCTTGTTTCAGCTATATGCAGTCCAAATAGTAAATCACTTAACAGGGACTTGGGTAGTATTTTAGGAGTTGAGAACATCGGAGCTTATGTACATGGTTCCGATAATCTTGAAGAAGTAATATTCAGGAACAAGCCGGATGTAGTTATTGACTTTTCCAACCCGCAAGCGGCATTAAAAAACGCAATGGTATTTTCTAAGTATAAGGTTAACATCGTTGTTGGTACAACAGGCTTTACACCTTATCAGCTTAAAAAGCTTTTTGTAATATCTAGAAAATATAAAAATGGAATTGTGTATGCTCCAAATATTACGTTGGGTGTAAATGTACTTATGCTTTTATCAAATCTTACAGCAAGTCTGCTAAGTAACTATGACTTCCAGATAACAGAAGTACATCACAAAAAAAAGCTGGACTCACCATCAGGTACAGCGACAAAAATCGCAAATGAAATACAAATGGGACTTAAAAATAAAGGAATAACTATTTCCGGCTCTGACATACCAATAAACTCGGTGCGTGCAGGTGGAGTAATTGGAAAGCATGAAGTAATGATTGTAGGTGATGAGGACAAAATTGAAATAAGCCATGAATCATTCTCGAGAAAGGCATTTGCACAAGGAGCCGTAAATGCAGCGAAATTTATCTTTAAAAAATCTGGTTATTATGAAATGAAGGATGTACTGGACTTAGACAAGGTCCTAACTACTTATCTAGAAAATAATAACAGGCATAGACGCTACATTAAAAACCAAAATAATAAATCGGCATCTGTCTAATGATGTAAAAAATAAGAACACAATTTAGGTTGTGTTCTTATTTTTGCGAGTAACTTTTTTGAATAATTTTAAAATAAGTTTGGTCAAATTATAGAGAATAAGAATACATTCTACAATAATCAGAATTATAACCAATGTCACCAGATCTTTGTTTTCTGTGAATATAGCTCTAACCTTCGTCTTATAATCTTCAGGTGCTACAATTTCTTTATTTGGATATAGATTTACCTCGATTTCCGTATCATCTTTCAGTTTGCAATGTAGAACGCCTGCAATTGTATCGGTACTTACCGGGAGCACCAATTTATCGTTCGGTGTGAAACTGATGCTTTTAATATAACTTTCACCTAAAGGATAAGTATAATAAACATCCATTTTACTTATTAAATCCACGTTGACATCTTCAATTTTAATACTCCGTAAGGTAGTATTTTTAGGAAATAAAATACCCGTATCAAAATGCTCAAAACCATAATCAAAAAGCATTCTAGTTTCACTAAGTGTCTTTTCTTCATTGTCGTTTATAACAACAGATATAAGTCTTCTGCCATTTCTGGTTGCAGTAGTAACAGCGGCAGTATTCTGAGGAATTGTACCAAGTTTGCCGCCATCAACACCTTCATAGCTCCAAAAAAGTTTATTTTGGTTTGTAAGGACAAATGAATCTTTTCCATTTACCCAGCCGATACCTCTGGCACCAAAGATAATATTGAATGTACGGTTTGAAATTGCCGTCTTCACAAGTTTAGCAATATCAGTTGTGGAAGTATACTGCTGCTCGTCATATAGACCTGTTGGGTTTACAAAAAAGGTATCCTTGAGGCTAAGCTCTTTAGCCTTTGCATTCATCATTTCGACAAATTTATTAACATCACCGCCACCCACATGTTCAGCTAGAGCTATTGCAGCGTCATTACCAGCAGAAAGCATTACAGCATATAATAAATCCTCAACTGTGTATTTATTTCCAATAATGAGGTTTAAGGATGCACCGTTAATGCTGGCAGCATTTTTACTTATAGTTACCTTTGAAACCAAATCAGTATTTTCTATGGTTATTAAAGCAGTCATCATTTTACACATTATTGAAGGCGAAAAAAGACTGTTTGCATTTTTTTCATACAAGACCTGCCCTCTGACGGTATCCATTAAAATGGCAGAGCTTGCCGTAAGTCCATCCTCGGGTGAAAAGGCATATACTTTAGTGGAATTCAACAATAATATTAAAATTAGTATGATTAAGCTCAATTTTTGCCGTTTCGTGTTCATTGAATCTCCTAAAAGCTCGCTAAATAAACATAATTGACTAAAAATATTCTTATATTAATAATAGTTTAATTTTTAACATATAACAAGGGTTTAAACGTTACTTCTTTGTTAAAAATAAATTACATAATTTTCTATTTAATTGTAAACGTATATTATTACTCAATATTTACCATAATATTGTTTATCACTACAGAAACAAAGGAGTAACACATTGGGATTCTTAAAATCATTTGAAAAATATTTTTTGTTTAGTGATAAAAACAAGAAGCATGAGTTTACACTTAAAGAAAATAAATCTATTAGTTGTGAAAAAGCCCAAAATGTTTCATCTTTGGATGTATTCAACAAGCTTGAGCTTGAAGGAGAATTTATTGGCTGTGAATTAACTGATGACATTTTAAAAAATAAAGTTTCTGACCATATTGAAGTAAATAAAAAACTAATGATAAGAGCCTATGATATTCCTAAAAATGGGGACGTTCTTTTAAGAGAGTTCAATATAACAGTAAAAGATAAGGCTTTGAAAGCTTTTATAATTTTTATAGACGGAATGACTGACAGAAACGTAATATCAAATTATATTCTTCAACCACTTATGCTGCTGTCAAATATAGAAATAATTTCGGATAAAACCAGGGATGAGGGTGAATATATATTTGACAGGTTAATTCCATATAATCAAATAAAAAAAGCGCAAAAGTTCAAGGAAATCATAGCTGATGTCAATTTTGGCGGTTGTGCAATATTTGTTGATGGTTTGGAATATGTATTTTTGGCAGATACTAAATTCTGGGAGCACAGGTCGGTAGGCTCCCCAAAATCTGAAACAGTTATCCGCGGACCACAGGAAGCTTTCAATGAGCAGTTTAGAGCCAATACAGCACTGCTGAGAAAAATATTAAAAGATAAAAATCTAATAATCGAAAACATCTCTATAGGAAAAAGAAGCAATACACCGGCAGCAGTTTTGTATATCAAAGACATTGCCAATGAATCATTGGTTAAAGAAGTATTAAAGAGAATGAAAAGCATAAAGGTTGATTATATATTTGATTCGGGTGAATTGGAACAGCTCCTGGAGGATAGTACTTTCTTGGCTGCACCACAGATATTTGCTACCGAACGGCCTGATAATGTTGCAATGATGCTATCAAGAGGTAATATTGCCGTCATGTTGGATGGAAGCCCGTTTGTACTTGTTATGCCGGCTACAATAACTGAGTTTTTGCATACTCCTGAAGATACAAATCTCAGGTTCCCATATGTGAATTTTATCCGCTTCATTAGGGTCTTGGGAATTTCAATCGGTCTTTTGCTGCCCGGTTTGTATATTGCTATAACAAATTTCCACCAGGAGATGATTCCTACCAATTTGTTATTTGCAATTGAAGCGTCGAGAGAAAATGTGCCTTTTCCTTCTGTTATTGAAATATTGATTATGGAGCTTTCCTTTGAACTGATAAGGGAAGCTGGAATCAGAGTGCCGGGTGCTATAGGATCAACAATTGGTATAGTCGGTGGTCTTATATTAGGTCAGGCAGCCGTTTCTGCTAATTTAGTAAGTCCTATTCTAATAATTATAGTTGCGATAACAGCACTTGGGTCTTTTTCGATTCCTAGCTTTTCAATGTCTTTTACCATAAGAATAATTCGGTTTGCATATATAATTCTGGGAGCAGTAGCCGGTTTTCTTGGGATAGCAGTTGGACTTGTTGTGAATATGCTGCTGCTGGCATCCTCAAAATCTTTTGGTGTACCATTTATGGCACCATTTGGCCCGGTTACAAACGGAACATATGCCAATATGCTTTCCCGGCCGCCCATATGGAAACAGGAAAAAAGACCTGATTTTCTAAATCCAAAGGATATTAAAAACCAGCCCAAAGTAAGCAGAGGCTGGACTGTAAAAGAATCAAATACAGAAGGTGATGATAATGAAGAATAAAATACAGTTTGGGTCATGGGAAGCTGCTACATTAATAATTAATTTGATATTTGCCCAGGCTATGATTATTTTTCCCCGTGATATGGCTATTTTAGGCGGCAGTGCAAGCTGGATGATCCCAATTATAATAACTATATTGGCCTTGTTTTATTTTATGATCCTTTCTGGCTTATATAGACATATTGGCAGTCTGGATCTTTTGGATATTTCGCAGAGAATCGGTGGAAGAGCATTAAAAGCTTTATTTGGTCTTGTTATTACAATTTTTCTGTTTATGTTTATTTCTGTATATTTGGGAGGATTTGCCCAAACAATTAAATTAATCTCTTTGGATAAATCTCCGCTTCAATATGTAGAGCTGATATTCCTGTTTGGAATGGTTGTATCTGCATATTATGGTGTAGAAGCAGTTGCCAGAATACATTCTATACTTGTACCTGTAATCATTGCAGTTTTTTTGTTAATTACACTTGGAGTAATCCCGGAATTTGATTTTGATCACTTATTTCCGGTGTTTGGAGAAGGTTATCAGGCTCTGGCAAAAGGAAGTATATATAGGCTCTCTGTGTTTTCGCCACTTTTAATACTGTTTTTTATGGTACCGTTTTTCAGGAAAGAACAATTGAAGAAAATAGGTTATCCTGCAATATTGGTATCCGGGCTACTTCTCACGTGGTCAACTTTGAGCTACATTTTGGTTTTTCCTTATGAAATGGCTACTATAAAAAAAATTCCCATATTTCAGATGGCCAGGCATATTGAATTTGGCAACTATATTCAAAGGATTGAGTCGCTAATTGTACTGATAAGCTCATTAAGTGCTGCTTTGTTTCTGGGTGTCAGCTTTACGTTCATGATTTTTATAACTACAAAGTCATTGAATCTGAAGCATTCAAAACCAATAATTCTTCCAATGGCTATATTAGTCTTTACACTGGGAACAATAGTCAAGAGGTTGAATATGGAATTTATAGGAAACGGAATCATAAATATATTTTGGCTTACCGGAATGATTTTGCCCCTGTTGATTATTGTATGGGGAGCTATAAAAAAGGTTGGTAGACAAAATGGATAAATATATTAGAGTTTTATGTTTATTACTTTGCTTATTATTTTCCGTGATTATTCTTTCGGGCTGTTATGATAATATTGAAATTGAGGATCTGGCTTATGTAGTGGCAATAGGTATAGATGAGGCAGAAGCCAACAATTTTATTCTGACATTCCAAACTGCAGTACCCCAGTCAATTGCCGGTGGTGGTGGGGAAGGAACAGATATAACATCTTTTAAGACGGATAATTTTTTAACCGGATTAAAGAAAACCAGCGAGTATTTGAGCCGGAAGATTAATATGTCCCATACAAAAATAATAGTTGTCTCCGAAGCAATTGCAAAAAAAGGTGTTCTGGGATTCCTCAATGGACTGCAGGAAATACTGGAGCTTCGCCCCAATGTGAATATTGTCGTTAGTGAAGATGGGGCAAAAAAGTATATTGAATCTGTTCAGCCAAAGCTTTCGGCGAATCCTGCAAAATATTATGAGTTACTTTTTAATTCCTATGAAACAGAATTCAGGGTCCCTTATACACAGTTAGAAGATTTCATGTACAGGTCAAAAAGTAACAGTTTACAGCCCATAACTGTATTTACAGGTGTTAACACAGATATAATTGAGAGTAAAAAACCAAGTGCAGAAGAAGGTAAAAAAAAGGAGGGTTCAGGGAGTAAATCCGGTGCTGGTGGTGGAGGCGAAGCTGCAGGTGAAGAGCCAAAGAAAAGTATGTCAATAAAAGGCTTGACTGTTTTTAATGCGGATAAGATGGTAGGAAAGCTTGAACCAAATGAAGCCACACTATATGCTTTGATGAATGGTGCTAATAAAAATATGCGGATTGAGGTAACAGATCCTCTCGACAAGAGATTTAAAGTTCTATGTCGGGTCGCTAAAGAGAAATCTTCTTATACAAAGATCTACATTGAAGATAATAAACCCAGGATTAATATATATTTGAAACTTACGGCTGAAATAATAGCAGTACAGAGTGATAATGATTACGATGAGCCCAATAAAGCTCCCATACTGAAAGAAGCTTATGAAACATATTTGAAAAATGATATTACCAAGCTTTTAACAAAAGTAACAAAGCAATATAAGTCTGATATCTTTAGCTTTAATGAGCTTGCAAAACGCAACTATAAAACTATTGATGAATGGAATAATGTGGGCTGGCCTAAAATTTTCCCGCAATCAGATTACAACTTAAACATTGACTTTGAAATAATTAAGAAGGATTAACAATATGATAATAAATATATTAATATTAATAATTATTTTATGGATTTGTATTTATTCATTTAGTTTCGGAGTTTGGACCTGGCGAAAAAGAAACTGGTTTGGCGGATTAATGGTTATATTGCTTAGCATGATAGCTTTTATACTGCCCGGTTATATGTTGCTTTTTATGTAAAAGAAATGTGGAAGTGAATATATTTTTCTATGATGTTTACAGAAAATTAATATTTTATATGATTTTTATTAATATTGTGATGCTAATATAAAAACATAAACTTTTTCATTTTTGTTTCTCCTATTTTTTATAAAACCTTTTTAGAAGCTCCGCATTAAGCGGAGCTTTAATTATTTAAAAAGAGTTAAGAAAATCTAAGAGAGTATCGATATTTGTTGAATTATTTACCTGGAATCGTTTAATTACGTATTTGTTACCTCCGTTGCTCATTAGCCCAGATGAAGTGGTAAAACCATACTCGTAATATTTTTTTATTGTCCTGATTTGGTTATTATTTATTTCTCCAAACGGGTAAGCTATAGCAATAGGAGTTTTGTTTATCAAGTCAATTATAGCTTTTTTTGAATCTCTTAGTTGCCCTTCCAGCTGAATGGCATTTAACTCTGTTAACCTTTTGTGTGAAAAAGTATGGCTTTGAATACTTACAAGACCCGATTCATCCATCTCACGGACATACTCCGGTTTAAGATAATAAGCTCTATTAAGAAAATCCGTTATTACAAAAATTGTAATTTTGACATTATATTTTTTTATGATAGGAAAAACAACTTCATAATTGTCTATATAGCCATCATCAAAAGTAATTACAACTGGCTTATTATGACTACTGGCATATTTCATATCTGAAGCAAATATTGGAGTGAATCCATTCTGCAATATCATTTTTATTTGATTCTCAAATACATCTGGTTTTACATACATTTTATCATGTTTTGTAAACTGATTATATGTTATTGAGTGATAGGTCAGAATAGGTACTGCTTTTTCTTTTGCATAGGCTATATTACAAGAAAAGAAATAAGACAATAATATTAGAATAAAATATGTTAGTTTTTTCACGTTGAAGGCTCTCCTTTATTGAAATATCAATTATACCGCATAGGTTCGGATAAAATTTTTCGGCTGTAGAAAAATTTTATTTCCTCTGCTATGTTATAGATATCTCCGATTGGTCATAAATTATTCTGACCAATAATTTGATAAAGGTGAAGTCAAAACATTTGGTTCTAAATACTGTTCAATTCCAAAAACGATGGCTTTTGCAGTTTCCTCCCTGAATGATTCATTTAGCAATTGTTTTTTTTCTTCTTCATTTGAAATAAATGCTGTTTCTACTAGAACTCCAGGAATGTTCGTATTTCGTAAAATCATATATTTTGCTTCAGCAGGATCATGTATAGTTCTCTTTTTATTCTTAAGATTTATATTGTTTAATGCTCTTTGAATAAAATATGCCAGTGATTTGTTTTGATCGAATTTATTACTATAAAAAACAATTGCACCGCTTGTTGAAGGCTTTTTAATGTTACAGTTTACATGAATGCTTATAAATAATTGCGCGTTACTATTATTAATTATTGCAGCTCTTGCATTCAAATCTCTTTGATGCCGGCTTTTGCTGGAGTTATCCAGCTTATCCAGTGAAACATCTTCTTCTCTAGTCATAATGACTGTATAGCCTTTTTCCTGAAGCTGTTTTTTTAATTTTATACCAATTTCCAGATTGATTTCCTTTTCTAAAATGCCATCTTTATTTGCTCCCCCATCAATGCCTCCATGGCCTGGGTCAACAACAACTATACCGCTTTTAGGATCAACAAAAGTATTGATTGAGTTTAATTCTGAATGTATGAATAGTGTAATCCCTGATAAAAATATTGCTATAATTGACATTATAGCCAGCTTTATATATTTTCTTCTAATATAAATAAATTTTATTCTTTTCATTTTCGTTCCTCAAAAATAGCTATTTAGTATTATTTCTATTAGCGAAAGAACGATAATATGAGGAGATTATTTATATAGCAGCTCTTCACATGCTACTAAAGGCTTAGAAGAAATGATCTTCTAAGCCTTTAGTAGTTTGGCAGGGAAGACAGGACATTTAACCTGTAGGAAGATTACTTGTTCAGTACGTCAGATTGTTGAAATCTAACATTGCAGTACTCAGCGACAGCTTTATTTTCACCTTCAACAGCTCCATTTTTCTTAATTAGGAAATATGCAGCTGTCCCGGTTATTATAATTATAGCAATCATGGATGTCATAATTGCCCAAAGTTCAAGATGCAGCATGTCACTCGCTACTTGATAACTTCCGATCAGACCAAAGAAAATGAATGCTCCGGCCGATATTAGTTTAATTGTTCTATCTGGTATTTTTTTGCACATTACTACACCAATAATAATGCCAATGCCATCTGCGATTAACATACCGGTGGTGGTTCCTACCAAAATCCCTATAGGGTCTGAAGGGAACTTAGTAGCAAGAGCAATAGTTGCCAACTGAGTTTTATCCCCCATTTCAGCAATAAAAAATGCTATTGCAACTGTAATTACTGCACCAAATTTTGTTGTCCTATTCTCTTCACCCTCTAGCTTATCACCCCTAATAGTCCATAATCCAAAGAATATGAAGGATAATGAAGCAATTGCCTGTATCCAGATTTGGGCTGATTCAAAACGAGTGATAAAATTACCGACTACAACAGCTAAAGCATGGTTGAGAACTGTGGCGATAAATACACCTATCAATACTTTTGATGCTTTGTACTTTGTAGCAAATGCCATTGCCAACAGCTGTGTTTTGTCTCCCATTTCAGCCAGTACAACCGTCCCGGCTGCAAATAGGAAAGCAATTAAATTAGAATACATTTTTTTTCATCCTTTCGGTTTTAAGTTAAAAAATATACAAAAAAAGACTTTTAACATAACCCTTCTAGAAAGGATTATGTCAAAAGTCTCGTTACCATATTGGTTACAAAGCCAGGCGCATTAGCACCAGTATGTTGACTTTGTATAAAAAACTACTCCCTCTTAACGAATCTAATAATAATATATTAATTTATGGCTTGTCAATATAAATTTTAATAATCTTTGACAATTATGGCCAGCTCACACAGCGCAACATCTTGGCTCACGGTATCCATATTACGAATAATTGAAGGATATTTCATTTTTATGTAGCAATAACAATGACAGAATATTTTTTGGGGGGAATCATATATGGATTTATTAATTAGTTTTTTTATGCCTATATTATTTTTGTCAGTATTCAATATTATATTTGGTGTTATAGCCGTAAACATGGCAAATAAGAGAGGGTTAAGAACTGTACCCGCCTTCTTTGTAGGATTCTTTGGTTCATTTTTATCATTGTTAATTATAGCTATGATTCCAATAAAACAATATAATCAATAATAAAAATATTTAAATTAGAATTCAGCACTTTTTCTTAACGATTTGAACCCGAGAGGGCTCAAATCCTGCACTATTTTTACCAAAAAGAAACGATCTAGAGAATAAATCC
>CAYQCA010000091.1:0-9516 GCA_964415835.1 uncultured Clostridium sp.
AATATTATATTATTATTCCATATTTATCATAATAATCCTTTAACTATTTATCAATAACACCGAAACTGTTTTCAAGCAGCAATAAGGTATTATCTCTGCTGGCGGGATCTATCGTTACAACCAGTTTTACCAGTGTAGAAGGAAATGAGCCGGGAAATTTTCTCATTATCTCCTTTGAACTGATACCAATATGAAGTCCAAATTCTGTTGTATTAAGGTAAGCTTTACTGATTCCATTATTCTTTAGATTATTCATTACATTTTTTGCATCTGCAAGGTTTGTATATAAAACTACTAATTCTTCTTCCATAGGACTGCCTACCTCCAATTATTAATTCTTAAACGTAGGAACAGCGAAATAATCGGGTTTTGTTATTTAGCTGTCCCTAAATTAGTATTTGCGATTAATATTGAAAATAAGCAGAAACTTTGTTTTAATTTTTAAAAGTAAACAATTTATTTAACACAAAGCCTACAAAAGTGTAAAATACCATTCCTGCAAGCTGGGATATATTTTCGTTAATGTTGAGGTTTTCTACCAAAAATACAACCAGACCCAGTTGAAGCGCATAACATATCGCAAAAACAGCTCCAAATTTGAATAATTGTCTCAATGTGGAATCATAATTTCCTTTGAAGGTCCATTTTTTATTTAATATAAAGCTATTAATAAAGCCTGCTACATATCCTACTGCATTTGAAGCCTTATAAGAAACTCCAAAGCCATTCATCAATAAAAAAATAATTATTGCTGTAATAAGTGTATTAATGACACCAACTAAACCATATTTAACCATTTGTCCAAACATTTTAATAACTTTTTCCATATCAAGCCTCCGTATATAGTATACATTAGGAACAGCTAAATAATAACTTTTGCAGTGACTAATTTCCAAAATTGCGTTCCTTAATATATTTTGACATAACCCGGTACAAAAAGGTATATAAATTTTAAACTTATTATTGAAAAAGAATAATTTTCAAAAATATGTAAATAATAAATTGGAAAATATACTAAGGAACTCAATGCAAGATCGGGCTTTATTACTTATCTGTTCCTAAGAAAGGAGTTTGTATGGCTAACAAATATAAAAGTGACAATGCAAAGCTTTCATTTGATAATGATCAATTGGGAGAAAATAAAAATAGCACCGGCGGCAAGCAGAGTAATAAAAATAATGCTAAAGGAAAGACTTCAAAGTAGCATTGATACTAAATAGGGATGAGCGAATAATAAATTTTTCTGATTTTAAAATGGGAATTGAAAAATACATATTCCCATTTTATTTTATTTTGTTAAGTCTTTCCTTGTACCGATTTTTGATGATATAATTGGCTATAGTACATGCTCGAAAATCAGTACAAAAAACAATCAGGGAGTAGAAATGATTACAGTATTATCATTAAGTCCTGCCGTAGATAAGATTTATACAATAGATGATTTCTGTGCAGGAGGATTGTATAGGGTAAATAACTGTCTGTTATCGCCCGGAGGTAAAGGCATAAATGTAGCGAAAGTTACAAGAATGCTGGACTCCCAGGTAGCTGTGTTAGGCTTTAAAGCAGGTTCTACAGGTCAATGGCTTGAAAACAGCGTTAGAGCTCTGGGAGCAGAGACTCATTTTACATCGGTAGAGGGTGAGTCCAGGACAAATATTAATATTATTGATAAATTAAATAATCGGGAAACAGAGATACTGGAAGATGGACCAATAATTGATCCTGAGGCATGGGAAACCTTTTGCGAACAGTTTAGCCTGAGAATCAGAACTTCCAGCGTGCTGGTTTGCTCGGGGGGACTGCCTAAAGGACTTGATACAGGTACTTATGCCCGACTAATAGAGCAGGCAAATAAGTACAGTATAAGGACTATTCTTGACTCCAGTGGAGAAGTACTTGAACTTGGGATAAAAGCGAGACCTTACATGATAAAACCAAACTTAAGAGAACTATCTACATATTTTGGCAGAAGCTTCACTCAAGAAGATCAAATTATAGCTGCCTGCAAGGAGATTATAAACAAAGGAATAAAGGTTGTTGTAACATCATTAGGAGCACAGGGAGCACTACTGGTTACAGAAAACAAGGCCTACAGAGCTCATCCGTATTCGATCACAATTGCCAATACAATAGGATCTGGAGATTCAATGGTCGCAGGTATAAGTGCAGGGATTGATGATAATAAACCTATTGAAGAGTGCTTTAGACTTGGATGTGCATGTGCCACTTCAAACACTGAATTTATGGAGATAGGCATGATAGATAAAAATAGAGTTGGGGAACTGGAAGAAAAAATATTAATAGAAAGTATTAACTTGAGGTAATAAGTGTATGAATATAGTCGAACAACTAATAAAAGAATTTAATCTTAAACCCTTTCAGGTGCAGAATACTGTTAAGCTGATTGATGAAGGCAATACTATTCCTTTTATTGCCCGTTACAGAAAAGAAGTGACTGGGGAACTGAACGACCAGGTTTTAAGAGAACTTCATGATCGCCTTGTGTATCTGAGAAATCTTGATGAGAGACGTGAAGATGTAAGGAGATTAATAGAAGCACAGGGAAAGCTGACTGACGAAATTAACGTTTCTTTGGATAAAGCGGTTACACTTCAGGAAATTGAGGATATTTACAGACCTTACAAAGTAAAAAGAAAAACACGTGCAACACAAGCAAAAGAAAAAGGGCTGGAGCCTCTTGCAGCAATTATATTTGGGCAGCTGCCATCCAGGACAACCTTGAGAGAAATTGCATCAAGATATATCGATGAAGAGAAAGGTGTAAAAGATGCAGAAGAAGCTATAGCCGGTGCAATGGACATAATCGCTGAAGAAGTTTCAGACAATGCAGAGTATCGTAAGGCACTAAGAGAAATAATATTTAAAAACGGAATGATAATTTCATCTGCCAAAAAAGAAGAGGACTCTGTTTACAGGATGTATTATGATTTCAAAGAGCCCGTTTCAAAAATTGCAAACCATAGGGTGTTGGCTTTAAACAGAGGTGAAAATGAAGAGTTTCTTCAGGTAAAAATTGATATTGATGCAGCTCTTTGTCTATCGTTTTTAAAAGCCAAAACAGTGAAGAACACCAATGCTGAGCTGTCAAAATGTGTTGAAATGGCTGTTGAAGATTCGTATAGCAGACTTATTTTCCCGTCCCTTGAAAGGGATATTAGAAATCAACTGACTGAAATGGCTGAGGAACAGGCAATAAAAGTTTTTTCGGAAAATCTGAGAAATCTTCTGCTGCAGCCGCCTGTTAAGGATAGGGTAGTTCTAGGACTTGATCCTGCCTACAGGACAGGGTGTAAACTGGCTGTCGTTGACGAAACAGGAAAGGTTTTAGAGACTACAGTTATTTATCCCACACCACCGCAAAACAAAGTTGAAGAGGCAAAAGCAAAAGTAAAACAACTGATTGATAAATATAAAGTAGATATTGTTTCAATTGGAAACGGGACTGCTTCCAAAGAGTCCGAAATTTTTGTAGCAGAACTTTTAAGGGAGATTGACAGAAAAGTCTATTATATGGTTGTCAGCGAGGCCGGTGCTTCTGTATATTCTGCATCCAAGCTTGGCGCTGAGGAGTTCCCGGAGTTTGATGTAGCTCTGAGAAGTGCTGTTTCTATAGCCAGAAGACTTCAGGATCCATTGGCTGAATTGGTTAAAATTGACCCTAAAGCTATAGGTGTAGGGCAATATCAGCATGATATGAATCAGAAAAGACTTGATGAGTCCTTGGGTGGAGTGGTTGAAGACTGTGTTAATAATGTTGGAATAGATTTGAACACCGCGTCAGCGCCACTGCTATCATATATTTCGGGCATATCTGCTGCAATTGCTAAAAATGTGGTAGAATATAGGGAAGAAAACGGAAAATTTAAAAACCGGAATGAAATAAAAAATGTTAAAAAGCTCGGGAATAAAACCTTTGAGCAATGCGCAGGATTTTTACGTATAACAGACGGGGACAATATATTGGATAATACCTCTGTTCACCCAGAGTCCTATGCTGCAGCAAAGAAACTTTTAACCAAAATGGGGTATACACTTCAGGATGTTATAAATAAAAATCTTAAAGGGCTTGATAAGAAAGTTGAGCAAGCAGGTTATGCAAAGATAAGTGAAGAATTAGGCGTTGGAATACCCACATTAAAGGATATAGTAAATGAGCTGCTTAAGCCGGGAAGGGACCCCAGAGATGAGCTCCCAAAACCTATACTTCACACCGATATACTTCATCTGGAGGATTTAAAGCCAGGAATGATATTAACCGGCACAGTGAGAAATGTTGCAGACTTTGGTGCATTTGTTGATATAGGTGTTCATCAGGACGGACTTGTCCATATCTCGCAGTTGGCTGACAAGTTTGTAAAAAATCCTATGGAGGTTGTTTCAGTAGGAGATATTGTGAAGGTTAGGGTTTTAGAAGTAGATGTTGACAGAAAAAGAATTTCACTTAGCATGAGAGAAATAAACTAGGAAAGAAGGATAACCATGGAAACACTGAATACCGCTGCTCGTTTGCTTGCAAAACGGCCATCTATACTCGTTCTTACAATTATATTGAGTTCGGTCATATGTATACTTGAGAATTTGTTTATTACGCTTTTTTATGGAATAACGATGTTTAAAACAGGGAGCCCTTTTGACGACTATATTAATATAATCCAATTTGTTATTGATACGGTGCTGGTACCACAGACAGCAGTAAAAATTATTCTTGCACTGGTGGTTTTGGTAATTGCTGCAGCGCTGATTCTTGCAGTTTTACTATCCGGATATTTTAATATTTTAAAAAATGCAGTTGCCGATAAGGCAAAGCAGCCCGGGAGTGAGTTCATAGAAGGGGTTAAACAATATTTTTTAAAATTTATTACAATAAATTTATGGACAATCTGTGCAATTATTTTATTCTTTATATACATTTTAGTTGCAACAATTCCGGCTGCAATTGTTATGGATAATGCAATTAACGGTAATATTAATATTTTTGCAGGAGTATTGCTTTCGATAATTACTGTACTGGTTATTTTTTTCAGTTATGCATTCCTTAGGCAGTATATTTCTTTTTGGTATCCGTCGGCGTTAGTATATCCTAAAAACCACTTTAAAATAGCAAAAAAAATATCAGACAATAATTTTTGGACTATGTTATCCAAACTTATCGTTTTTGATATAGTGCTATTGGTATTTAATGTGATATACATAATTGCAAATTTTTCAATTGCTAATGCTCAAATGGTATCCAGTTTTACAAATAACATTCTCTTTATAATTAATATTATTTTTAAAACTGTTTTCATTGCATTACTAGTTTGCTTTGTATTTACAGCATTTCATAAATATAATGAAAAGTTTAAATATGATAAAAAGAGTGACTAAAAGATATCAACCAAAAGGTAAACCAGTACTATTAACAGAATTTCATCATTATTATTTTCTGTTAGCAGTAAAATAATCAAACCAACAAGCAGCAGATCATCCAAATAAATTTCACGATCAAAGATTTTAAAAAGAGGGCTTCCTGAACGTTCAGCTTTCTCACCGGATCCCAGAAATGCAGAAAGAAAGCTGAACGGGCTGGAGGTCTTTTTATTATCTGCCAGTCGCATAGCTTCAGGTTCTTGAACAGGCTCAGCCGGTTTAATAATATTGACCTCTTTATCCTCTTGCTGATGAGAATGAGAGCTGCTTCTTTTATACCTTCTGGACTTTGGAGGATGTTTCTTGTAAGCCATACTAACCTCCACGCCAACTTTTGGCGCAAATAATAATTTGAGTATCGTGGAGGTACGCGGTTGAATGAAAAATGGATTTCAATTCTTTCACGCTAACACTCCTGTCATATTTGAATACTAATGCTTAAACAGAACGCTCCTCCAGATCATCCATAAGTTTTGCCATACTGCCGATTTTTATAAGCTTCATTGCTGTTTGAAGTTTTCTTTGCCTGTTTTTGTTCAAATATGGCTTTAAAGCATTCAACAGTGTAACCCTGGAATCACTTGATGTATTAAGCATATTCATCGCTTTTTTCATTTTTCTTGTCATATCAGCTATTTCATCAGTTTCTGTTTTCGAAGCTTTATCATCTGTTCCGGATTTATGATCCTCGCCTTTTGAGTCGCCTGGGGACATTAACATATTAAGAATGCCCTTAACATTTTCTGGAATATTAGCATTTGAATTTTGTCCCAGCAGTTCAGCTATTTGTTTGACTTTTTCACCCATGTCGTCGCTCATTCAAATACCCCTCCAATTTTGCAAATCTATTTTGAGTTTAGAAAATCATTAACCTTTTTCATTATCACATCACTGTCTTTACCAAGGAGCTTCTCCAACTTTTCCAAATCCTTTTGTGAAACCTTTTGTTTAATTTCCTCTTTATTTATTTTTAGACTTTTCAGCTTTTCTTCATCGATTTCATTTACTTTTTCAAGAAGTTCATTTCTATCGATTTTTGCGAGTTTTTTAGCCAGTTCATCTTGGTTATCATTCTTTAACATTTCAATTGCTTTATTGACTTTTGCCTGAACTACTTTGTCTCCCATTAACTCTTGTAATTTTTTACTTAAAGAATCTCCCATAGGATTGCCCCCCATATTATAAACTAATAAATTTTACACTATTAAATGTATGCCAACAAATACGATTAATATGTTCAGTATGAATTTTGTTTAATTGAAATAGAAGCTTGGATTAAACCCAAGCTTCCATTTCTTAATGTAGTAGCTGAATGTGTGACATTAATCAGTGCAGCTGTTATTGCAATCACAAAGAGAGATAACCAACAGTATTATTGCAATTACAACTAAAGTATCACAACCCTCGAAAATATCTGATAAGAAATTCGAGTCATTGTTGCAGAAGCAGAAGAATAATAATATTAATATTATGATCCACCAGATTCCGCCGAAACCATCATCACTTTTACCACCTAAACATCCCATAATTTTACCTCCAATTAAAAGATTTAAGATACTGCATATTATGAAAAATGAATAAAAGTTGTTACACATTAAAATAAAATTTATTTTAAAATAATTTTTGGTGGTATATTATATAAATAGTATGGACTAGTTCTAAAATACAAAAGGCTAAGAAACGGAGATAAAAATATGTTTGATGTTATAATTATTGGTAAAGGGCCGGCTGGAATCTCGGCGTCACTTTATACCGTACGTGCCGGTCTTAAAACACTGGTCATAGGTCAAAATAACAGTGCATTAGCGAGAACAGAAAGAATTGAAAATTATTATGGTTTTGCAGAGCCTATTTCAGGACAATATTTACTTGATCAGGGAGAAAAGCAAGCTATACGTCTGGGCGTTAAATTTGATTACAATGAAGTAATCGCTATTGAAAGAGGAGAGTACTTTGAGGTGTATACTACTGAACAGAACTATTCCTGCAAAACGCTTCTATTAGCCACAGGACAACAGACCAAAAAAGTTAAAATAGACAGGCTGTCAGATTTTGAAGGAAATGGTGTAAGCTATTGTACTACCTGTGATGGTTTCTTTTACAGGGGACTTAAGGTAGGCGTATTAGGTTTTAAGGATTATGCTATACACGAGGCTATGGAACTAGAGCCGTTGACAAAGGATATTACTATTTTTACAAATGGTAATGAGCTTGAACTTTCTGAAAAATATAAAAAAAATATTTCGCAGTTTGTTATCAATAATAAGAAGATTAAAAGTATCGATGGAAAGGATGCCATAGAGAGTGTAATCTTTGAAGATGGAACAAAGGAAAATCTGGATGGGCTTTTTGTAGCATTTGAATCAGCGTCAAGCTTAGATTTTGCAAGAAAATTAGGAGTAATAACTAAAAACAATGCAGTTGTTGTTGATGAAAAACAAAGAACAAATCTGGACGGATTATTTGCGGCCGGAGATTGCACAGGAGGCTTCAAACAAATATCAACAGCAGTTGGACAAGGTGCAGTGGCAGGCAAACAAATGATTGAATATGTGAGAAATTTATAAATAATATTACTTAGTTAGAATACTTGGTTACACATGGGCATAGACATAGTTGTGTAAGGGTTGAACATTTTAATGAGAGGTGCATAACTATGCGAAGAATAATAAGTCTATTTTTGGTTTGTGGACTAATAGTAACCATGTTTACCGGCTGTGCAATGCTTGACAGATATGGAAACCAAAGCTCTGACAATGATGAATTATCTCCTGTCAGCAGTGTTTCAATGGGGGAAGATGAAGCGAGCAGCTTAAAGGATAAATCCCCGGTTCAGTTATATTTTATAAATGAACAAGGAAATAAACTTTCTGCAGAAACCAGATATATAAGTAACACTGAAACAACTAAAGGCAGTGCCTATCTTGCTACTGTAGTCTTAAAAGAGCTCATAAAGGGTCCGGCAAAAGGAAGCCTGTTACAATCATCTGTCCCAAAGGAAACTACTGTTCATGCTGATGTTACAATAAAAGATGGTATTGCAACAGTTGACCTTTCCAAGGAGTTTATCGACAAGCATCCTGGTGGGAAAAAGAATGAGCAGCTGACGCTATATTCGATAGTAAATACTTTGACAGAGATAAAGGATATTAAATCAGTGCAATTCAAAGTAGATGGAAAAGTTAAGAAGGAATTTAAAGGAAGCTACCAAATTGATTTGGCTTACCCGAGAACTGCATATCTAATTGCCGCAAAGCCTGTACAACCTGCCCAACCTTCAAAGGTAGACGGTAAAGATCAGGTGGAACCCGCAAAGGAAAGTAGCGGAAAAGAACAAAAAACCAATGCTGATGTAGAAGTTGAAATATTGGAATAAACCTATATCGAATTGAATATATATGATATACCAAGGTATCTTGGGAGGGTATTAGTAATTCACCGTTTTGTATAATCGCCACCCTCTTAAGGTACCTTGTTTGTATTATTTCGCTTATCACTCTAATGCTGGCAACATCCGCCGCAGACATGTTTGTTGGGACATTCGGAACCATTTGATTTTCTTGATTGAATAATATTTATATTTTTAAAAACAGCTTCTAAATTATTGTCTCCACACTCCGGACACTTAATTTCTTTGTTTTCACGTTGGCTCATCTTCGCCATGATGTTAAATTCATGACCACATTTTGAACATTTTAAATCATAAAATGGCATATATAAAACCTCCTTTGTACCTCATATTTTAACATTAATATTGATAATAATTCAACAGTTCCAGTGAATAGTCTAATGAAGCACACTGTGCATCGATGGGATTGCTTCCAAAATAATTGCCTATATTAGTAGAGCTCATCATAAGTAATTTTGCCGCCGCTAAAACTCAACATCCTGTTTCGGGTTTAGCTCAAAATGACTTCCTGCCATTTTGTCGTCAAAATTACTTACTCTTCACTAACTAATATAAGCAATTATTTTTAATCAAGCTTCCCCATCAATGCATAGTGTGCTTCAATACTATTCAAGCGGAACTGTTGAATTATTAAACAAAATGAATAAATAAAATATTAATACAAAAGATATTTTATA
>CAYQCA010000091.1:9616-14338 GCA_964415835.1 uncultured Clostridium sp.
GATTTAAATATATTCACAAGGAATGCCATACACCTGTAAAATATAAAAAAACGTGCCCCAGCTGCAACAAAGATGTAGAGCCCCAGGATATAGTTAGAGGATATGAGTATGAACCTGGAAAATTTGTTATTTTAACCGATGAGGATTTTGAAGACATAGAGGTTAAAAGTGAAAAGACGGTAGAAATAATGGATTTTGTTAAGCTTGAAGAGGTTGATCCCATTTATTTCGATAAGACTTACTTTTTAGGTCCTCAGGAAACAGGCGGCAAAGCGTATACTCTCTTAAGAGAAGCTCTAAGCCAAAAGGACAGAATAGCTGTGGCAAAAATAACAATAAGAGACCGCGAATCTCTTGCAGTTGTGAGGGTGTATAATAAAGTGCTGGTATTGGAGACCATATTCTATCCGGACGAAGTAAGGGATTCGGGACAAGTTCCCGCAGTTCCCGAAAACTTGCAGACAACAAAGGCGGAGCTGGACATGGCGATACAGCTGATTGAAAACCTAACAACTGCCTTTGAACCAGGCAAGTATGTTGACACATATCGCGAAAGACTTGTTGAGAAAATTAATGCAAAGGTTGAAGGTAAAGAATTTGTTATTAAGAAGGAAGCTGAAAAAGATAATGTAGTCAGTTTGATGGAGGCTTTGAAACAGAGTATCCAGATGTCCAAGGAAGCGAAAAAAGCACCGGAACCCGTTTCAGGAGAGCAGGGTAACAAAAATCCTGCGCAGCAAAATAACGAGCAGAATGCAGAAAAGCCGAAGCGCAAGACAAGAAAAACCAAGGAGAAAATTGAAACATGAATTGGATACCGCCTATGGAACCAATTAGCTGCCAAAAGGTCAAAGAAGGTTCCGAATTCCTTCATGAGATCAAGTGGGATGGAATACGCGGGCTGATTTATATTCAACAAAGTGAATTTAAATTATTTACAAAGAAAGGAAATGAAAGAACTGACTTCTATCCGGAAATGGAGCCAATATACAATGAGTTAAGGAAAACCGATGCAGTAGTTGATGGGGAAATTGTAGTTCTTGATGAAGACGGGCAGCCTGATTTTCATAATGTCCTCGTAAGAGAAACTGTTAAAAGCAAAAGAAATTTACAGTACTACCTAAGAAATTATCCAATAAAGTATATGGTTTTTGACATTTTACTATATAAAGGCAAATTACTGACAAGGCAGCCGCTCATTGAAAGAAAAAAGATTTTGTCGGAAGTTTTTAGACCCATTACTTTAAAGCACAGTGTTGTAAGCCTTTCAGAGGTTTTTGACGATGGAAATGAACTCTACCGTAATATGAAGATAAACAACATGGAGGGGATTGTTTCAAAGAAAAAGCAGAGCCTTTATATTGAAGGAAAGAAACATGAAGAATGGTTCAAAACGAAGTTTATAAAACGGATGTTATGCATAGTAGGCGGAATACAGTGGAAAGATAAAAAACCGAATTCGCTGGTATTGGGAATAAAAACCCCCGAAGCTGATAAATTGATATGTGTAGGGAAAGCATCCTTAGGTTTAAAAGAGTCAGATCTGCAATTGTTAAATCAGTATAAAAATGAACTTTTAACACAGGAGTGCCCGTTCGAAATCAATAGTATAGCAAATATTAGTAAAGCAGGTACCGAGCTTACATGGGCTTTTCCTGCACTGACCTGCTGGATTAGCTTCCTTGAACTTTCAAATGAAGGCAGTTTAAGACACCCTAAAATAATAGGATTCTCAGCTGCTCCAATCGAAGAAGCAAATGGAAAGGTGTTGACCGAGTAATGACTACAATAACAGATATACGGCTGGATATTGAAAACAAAATAATTGAATTGAAAAATCCTGATAAGATATTATGGCCTGAAGCAGGAATCACAAAGCTTGAGTTTGTTGAAACAATGACTAAAGTTGCACCGTTTCTGGTTAAGTATACAAAAAATAGAATGTTGACTTCTATAAGATATCCGCATGGAATAAATGATAAGAGCTTCTTTCAGAAAGAAAAACCACAGAATACACCTGACTGGGTTAAAACAATTAAATTCAACGAGAAAAACTACATTAATTTAAATTCAGCTGCAACCCTTATATGGCTGTGTACACAGGCTGCTCTGGAACTTCATACAAGCTTTGACGGCCTGGATAAACCAGATCACCCATTTAATCTGGTATTTGACCTGGACCCTGATGACGATAAGAATTTTGAAGGTGTTGTAGAAATTGCAATGAGTATACATCAAACGCTTGAAGCGCTTGATATTGAAGCATTTATTAAAACTTCCGGAGCTACGGGACTACAAATTTTCATTCCTACCAGTGCAAGGTATAATTACGATACTGCACGTAAACTAAATGAATTTTTTGCACAATACTTCGCTGAAAAGCTTAGTAGCAAAGTAACAATTGAAAGGATGAAGAAAAAACGGGAAGGAAAAATTTATTTTGATTGGCTGCAGATGTGGTATGGAAAGAGTATGATAACACCCTATTCTGCAAGAGCAGTAAAGAGTGCGGCAGTTTCGGCACCTCTTGAATGGAGCGAGCTTGGATCCGCCAGGCCTGAAATGTACACTTTAAAAAATATTGCAGAAAGACTTAGATTAAAAGGCGACTTGTTTGAGAAAAGCTTAAAAAGTGACAACAGTGCTCAACTTGACGAGATTTTAAGACAGATAGAGAAAAAGTAGTGGTTAATCTACATTTTTATTGATTTTGCATATTCAGAAGGACTGATACCATATTTATTTTTAAACTGACTAGAAAAATAATGTACAGAATTATACCCCAATTTATCTGAAATCTGAGTAAAATTCAAGCTGCTGGTTTTTATAAGGTCTTTGCTTTTTTCAAGTCTGTAATTATTGATATAGTCAACTACAGTCATATTCATTTTCTTTCTAAATATGGCAGACAAATATGAAGGACTTATGGGAATACTCCTTGCAACATCAGGCACTGTTAGCTTATTTTCAATATTGCTTTCAATAAAATCAACGCATCTATTGATTATAGTATCGTCAATTCTGGTTTTGATAACATTATCCTGTTGAGTTATTGCCTTCTCCAATCGTGAGTTACGTACAAGCTTTATGACAAATTCCTTAAGATAGCACAATATAAGATCCTCAGAATAGATAGAGTTGTTTTCCTTTTCATTTATAATCTTACCCAGTAATGTTTTCATCTCCAGGTCAACAAAATGGCTTCTTCCTGAAAGAGAAGAGTCATCCATATCCATATCAAACGTTATAGTTATAAAGGATACTGATAAGTTTTCATCACACCATTGAGAATGATATTGTCCACAGCTGTAAAAAATTGCTTCGCCCTGTTCCAATAGCAGAATATTATCATCCACCTTTGTATACATTTTTCCTTTATCGATATAAGTTAATTCCCAAAAATCATGAGCCTCGCCTTTGAAAGCAAATCCTTTTTCCTTTTCCTGATAAAAGAGGGTATGTATTTTCGAGATATTAATATTTGATGATAAACCAAGGGGTCCCACTATTGGGAATGGAGACTGTACTGTAGTGGAGCGATTTAATGCTCCAAGCTGATAGCAACAGTTTCCATAAAGTGAAGTAACATTAAAATAAATACCGGGATTAATAACAACCGTTTTATCCAGCAGAAAAAAATTACCTGCAACATCGGGTGAAACAGTCAGGTAAAGAAGAGCGACTCCACTGACTATATCTATAACAAAGTTGCTGTCATATGTGTATAAATTATTAACTTCCTTCATATTAAGAGTATGTTTTGAGCACAAATAACTATCGCTATTTATCTGATTTTTAATAGCGAATTGAAACCCCTTATGCTCAATGCTCCCAAACTTTAAAAAGCTTGTATAGTTAATATTCTCAATATAATTCATTACATTGCCCCTATTTGACCAAGACATGGTTGTTAAATTAGATAAATTTGTATAAAATATAAAGAGTTATTATAGAATATTGTAAAAATTCCATTAAAAATTATAAATATTTTATATGTAATTAATTATACACTATAAATAGCAAAGATACACAGAACAAAATTCCGGTAAGTCGGGATTTTTCATAACTATTTGCGTACGCATTGCAAGCGTACAAGGGAGGTAAAAATGACAGTTTTAGTTACAGGCGGAGCAGGCTATATTGGAAGCCATACATGTGTTGAACTGCTGGAGGCAGGATATGAGGTTGTAGTAGTGGACAATCTCTCTAACAGCAAGATAGTAGCACTGGACAGAGTAGAAAAAATAACAGGTAAGAAAATAAAGTTCTATAAAATTGATTTACTTGATAAAGAGTCCTTGGAAAAGGTTTTTCAGGACCATAAAATTGATTCTGTAATTCATTTTGCCGGTCTTAAGGCGGTTGGGGAGTCTGTGGCAATCCCACTTAAATATTACCACAATAATCTGACAGGGACTTTTATACTTTGTGAATTGATGCAGAAGTACGGAGTAAAAAACCTGGTTTTTAGCTCCTCTGCTACAGTTTATGGAGATCCTGCCAGCGTGCCCATATCCGAAGAGTTTCCTTTGTCCGCAACTAACCCGTATGGAAAAACTAAATTGATGATAGAGGATATATTAAGAGACTTGTATGTAGCTGATAAAAACTGGAATATTGCAATTCTGAGATACTTTAACCCTGTAGGAGCACATATCAGCGGAACCATAGGAGAAGACCCCAATGGAATACCGAACAACCTTGTCCCATATATTTCACAGG
>CAYQCA010000092.1:0-9322 GCA_964415835.1 uncultured Clostridium sp.
AAATACCAGGACCGTGGCAAGTTACCGAACTGGACACACTGATGTTGGGCTTATATTGCAACAAGGAACTTTGCTTGAAGATAAGGAAAAGACAGAAAGAGCAGTAAGAGATTACCTTGCAAAACTACAGACAAGAGCAGTGACTGAAGCAAAGTGGTTAGAAGAAAACAAGATAGATATAGCGGCAAGTGACATGCCCTTGTGGAGCTTTGAGGCTTGTAGGCTGGCAGATGTGCCGCTCATGTACATAGGTAATTTTACATGGGTGGAACAATACCAAGAGCATCTTCCAAGTGATGTTTGTGATGCGTATGCTGCAGAGTACAGGAAGATAAGGCATGCAACACTATACCAGCTACATAACGAACAAATGAAGAGTCTGATTGCGGATGCAGAAGTAGGGTATGCCTCACTAACATGTCGACCGTTTACTCCTGCAGTAAATAAGATAAAAGCAGAATTGGGATGGAGGAAGAATGTTTTTGTAGCTCTTGGCATGTCGGCAAGCTTTGCAGAAGAAATAGATGTATCAAGCCTGCCGTATACTTTCATTACAAATGACTCAATTCAACTTAAAGGTGAAAATGTTGTAAGGCTACCTGCTGATACAGAAAATATTCAAGATTACATCAAAGCTTCAGATTATGTAATCGTTAAGGCTGGCTGGGGAAGTGTAGCAGAGGCATTGCTGGGAGGAAAAAAGCTGGCTCTGCTTGCACGGGATACCGTGCTAGAAAACAGAAATACTATAGAACAGCTTACTCAGGAAAATCAAGCAATAAAAATAAAACAAGAAGATTTACACAATACCCTAGCAATATTTGAAAAAATGGACACACTTAGACCTGTCAATACAGAAAAATATTATGAGTCCACAGATTTGATAGCGGACAGAATATTGACTTTAAGGAGATAATTCAAAATGGAAAAGAATGCGAAAATTTATGTAGCAGGACACCGTGGAATGGTAGGTAGTGCTATTGTTAGGGAGCTTGAAAAACAAGGTTATCGTAATATTATAACAAGAACGCATAAAGAATTAGATTTATGCAAACAGGATGCAGTTGAAAAATTCTTTGAAGCAGAGAAGCCAGAGTATGTTTTCCTAGCAGCGGCCAAAGTTGGAGGTATTGTTGCCAATGAATCTGCTCTTGCTGATTTCATGTATGATAATATGATTCTGGAAATGAACGTGATTAACTCTGCATGGAAAAATGGTTGTAAGAAGCTAGAATTTCTAGGTTCTTCCTGCATATATCCACGCATGGCTCCTCAACCAATGAAGGAGAGCTACCTATTGACTGGAGAATTGGAGAAAACAAACGAAGCCTACGCTTTGGCTAAAATATCTGGCTTGAAATATTGCGAGTTCCTGAACCGTCAATATGGCACAGATTTTATATCTGTTATGCCAACAAATCTGTACGGTCCTAATGATAACTACCATCCTATGCACTCCCATGTTCTCCCCGCACTAATTCGTCGGTTTCATGAAGCAAAAGAGAATGAATTGGGCAGTGTTACTTGTTGGGGAGATGGAAGTCCCCTTCGTGAATTTCTTTATGTTGATGATCTTGCAAATCTCTGTGTATTCCTTATGAACAACTATTCCGGTAACGAAACTGTTAATGCCGGTACAGGTAAGGAATTAAGTATAAAAGAGCTGACCGAGTTAGTAGTAAAGGTAATTGGATACACTGGGAAAATCCAATGGGATACATCTAAACCTAATGGTACTCCTCGCAAATTACTAGATGTAAGTAAGGCAAAAGGTCTCGGTTGGACATATAGAACCGAACTGGAAGACGGTGTAAAATTATCCTATGAAGATTTTCTAAATAATCCTACTAGAGCAGAGAGGTAACTGTATGAACATTATTTTACTCTCAGGAGGATCCGGAAAAAGACTCTGGCCGCTATCTAACGACATCCGCTCTAAGCAATTCATAAAAATCTTTAAACAACCATGCTCAGATGAGTATGAGTCCATGGTGCAGCGTGTATATCGACAAATTAAGTCAGTTGATCCTAGTGCAAAAGTTACCATTGCGACCTCCAAAACACAGGTCTCTGCCATCAATAATCAGATAGGGTCTGACGTTGGAATTAGTGTGGAGCCTTGCCGACGAGACACTTTCCCTGCAATCGCTCTTGCTACTGCATATCTTCACGATGTGCAGGGTGTGAGCGAGGATGAGGCTGTTGTTGTCTGTCCAGTTGACCCGTATGTTGAGCAGGATTATTTTGAGGCCATTAAAAAACTAGGAGATCAGGCAGCAAAAGGTGAAGTTAACCTTGTATTGATGGGAATCGAGCCAACTTATCCTAGTGAAAAGTACGGATATATTATTCCTGCATCAGCGGATAAAACTAGTCCTGTATCCACATTTAAAGAGAAGCCAGATAAAGAGACTGCAGAGAAATACATAGAACATGGCGCTCTTTGGAATGGAGGTGTTTTCGCATATAAAATTGCCTATGTTCTTAATAAAGCACGCGAACTACTCAACTATACCGATTATGACGATTTATTTTTTCGTTATGAAACACTGACTAAGATTTCATTTGACTATGCTGTAGTTGAAAATGAACCGAATATTCAGGTTATGCGATTTGCTGGCCAGTGGATGGATATTGGTACGTGGAATACACTAACAGAAGTTATGGATGAATCGACAATAGGTGAAGCAGTGTTAAATGAGACTTGTGAGAATGTTCACGTATTGAACGAGCTGGATGTACCTGTTCTTTGTATGGGTTTAACGGATATTGTCGTATCTGCCAGCCCTGAAGGAATCTTGGTTTCAGATAAGGGGCAGTCGAGTTACATAAAACCGTATGTGGACAAGTTTGTTGGTCCTGTGATGTTTGCCGAGAAGTCTTGGGGCAGTTATAAAGTGCTTGAGGTTGAAGAGGAGAGCCTAACCATCAAGGTAACACTCAACCCTGGTAATAAAATGAACTACCACAGCCACGAAAGACGTGACGAGGTCTGGTCAGTAATATCTGGTGAAGGAACAGCTATAGTAGATGGTATGGAAACACCTGTCAAGGCGGGGGACGTTCTTACTATGGCAGCCGGATGCAGACACACGATTATTGCCACAACAGAGCTGAAGATCATAGAGGTACAGCTCGGTAAGGAAATTAGCGTCCATGATAAGCAAAAATATGAATAAAAAGATATGGCATGTCTCCAAATGGGTGCAGCATCCGTATTAGGAGTTCTATGCAAACTATGCCGCAAAATCAAATAGAAGATTTGTTTGCGAGGAGAACAAGAGATTCTATGGGGAAAATCAATTCCCCATAGCAGGGTCTAACTTTTGAGCGACTGAAAATAATCTATGAAGAAAATGGGCTACGTCTTAATGAACATTTTGCTAACAATCTGGAGTTGCTGACTGAAGAAGGTAAATATAATTACGTTGCGTATTTGTTTTCAGATATTAATAGCATATCAATCAAAGTTGCAAAGTATGTTGGCAATGACAGATATGAACTTATAAAAAACAATGAGTTTGGCTGTTGTTCCATCATAAAGGCAACAAAACGGGTACTGGACAAGCTGGAAATAGAAAACCGAACACTTGCAAAAATTACTTCAAAAGAAAGAAAAGCGTCTTGTAGATCCTACTGCATTAAGAGAAGCTGTAATAAATGCTATCAAATTCACCTTGTGGAACAATTAGGTTCGGTATAATAAGGATATTAAAGAAGCATGTTCGTTCTATATCCACTATTTCAACCAACTTTATAACAATGCAGTGAAATTTCCGCCACTTCTACAAGTGGCGGGTACCGCCTCGATTTTTAGGCAGAGAGCACATATCTCCGGCCTCAGATGCGTTATAAGAGTAGCTTTCCCATTTTTAGGGCTCATAGGATCTGGTAATCATATTAGAAATAAACAGGATGGCGGATTAAAATCGCTTTTTGAGATTGTAAAGAGTAATCCCGGAATTAAGGCAAAAGATGCTTCGGACTTACTTGATAACCGATCCATTAGCACAAGTGAAAAGCAAATAAAGGAACTATCCAATATAGGTTTAATTGAAAGATGTGGAAGCAAAAAATCTGGAGGTTATTATGCAGTGAATATGGAAAGAAATAAAGGTATAGATACAGTACAAGATAGATGATTGCGTAGAATTTGAATGGTGAGCCGACAGACTTCTTGAAGTCATTAAAAGTAATCCATTTCAAACGGTTACAATTGTAAGCATGTGGTCACACTACGAATTATGATGCTATATAAGGATTTTTAATATTATAATTAACAAACCACAAGCCATCTTGGAAAGCGATGACTTTTTTGTTTCTATAAGCATTGTGCATTTCTCGCTCATGCTCGCCCATGTAAAGTATTTATTCTATTTTCCAGATTCTCACCGAAGATTGAAAATCCCCGATAATGATGATAAAGTATTTGTATATGTGAAAAAGTCGATAAAACGTGAAACTGGGGGACTTGTGGTGAATCTTCTTAAAAAGTACAAGCTGCAGCCTGTCTTGGTGCTTGTGGTGGGTTTTTTTATACTGGCACTGCTTATTGTGCAGGGAGCTATTCTCTATGCAAGCAGTTCCAAGCTTATTGCTGCAAAAGTTGGCAGCGCTTCTTTAGTTACTCTTGAACAGATGAATGAGAGATTGACAGAGCGGCTTGAAAGTATCAAGCAAACGGCTCTCTCCATCAAGCTCAATGAAAACATTCGGAAAATGTTGATTAATGGGCCTGAGCAGGGGTATTTCGAGCAAATTCAGAGTAACGATTATCTGAATGTTTTTTTGTCTAACATTACAAATTCCCATAACGACATCAGTGAAATTGTTATCGTCACCGACAGGCTGATGGTCTATAATTACTCCAATCCAAATGGTTTCTATGAAAAAAGCCGCATGGAAGGCAAAGAATTCTGGGCGCAAATCGAAAACAGGGATGAAGGCTTTCTCTCTACTCGGGTCAATGATATCAGCCAAAACAGCTCCAATCACTATGTCATTACATACTTTAGCAAGCTTTACGGACAGGGAAATACCGAATTGGGTATCCTGTGCATCAATATTAATGAGAAAAGCATAAGAAACCTGCTGGAAGCCAGATATCCTGAAGGTAACATTCTATCCGTAGTTGATTCCGAAGGGAATATAATTTCACCATTTTATCAAAAAAATGAAGAGCAGAATTCTGTTCTGAAGAGCTACTTCAGCAGCGACAGGCTGATGATGGATAATCCCGGTACTAAAAAGGTTGAACTGAATAAAAAGCAATATCTTATTATAAACACAACACCTAATCAACTGGGCTGGCGGATTGTCCAGCTCAAACCATATGAAGAAATTGAAGAGGGAATCAGTGAGATATCCAGAAAGATTATCATCATGGGATTGCTTTTCTTTCTCGGAGTTGTAGGCTTCCTGATATTCTTCTCACGCAGCATTTTTACTCCGATTAAAAAATTGATTGGACAGATGAGAAGAGTGGGCGGCGGTAATTTTGCCGTAGAGATTGACGAAGGCTACAGCAATGAGATCGGAGATTTAAACTATAATTTCAAAAAGATGACCGGACAGATACAAGACTTGATCCAAAAGGTTGAGGTGGATCATAAGAAGATCCTCGAAGCGGAACTAAAGGCACTTCACTCACAGATTAACCCGCATTTTTTATATAATACTCTTGACTCGATTAACTGGATGGCAATCAAGGCGAAAACACCCGAGATCAGTAAGATGGCGGCAGATCTTGGCCTGCTTTTCCGGCTGGGCTTGAATAAAGGAAATGAATTGGCACCGGTGCTTTCTGAAATAGAACATGTGCGGTGCTATCTTCGTATACAAGGCTTCCGTTACAATTATAAGTTCCGTGTGGTTGAGGATTTTGAACCTGAGATATTTAACTATTTAACAGTAAAGCTGATTTTACAGCCTTTGGTCGAGAACTCGCTGATACATGGCTTTGAGAATACCAGAGGGGCCGGAGAGATTACAATAAGCGGAAGGATATGCGGTGAAATGCTGCTGCTTACAGTTAGGGACAATGGCTGTGGCTTGGATGCAGATTTTATGAACGATTGTCTGAAGGCAAGTATTTCTACTTCCAAGGGATATGGGCTGAAAAATGTGGATCAACGAATTAAAATCCACTTTGGAGAAGAATATGGGCTTACTTATGTTCCGACAGGTGTAGGTACACTGGTGGAGATACGGTTACCAAAAATCAAAATTCAGGAGGATGATGAAAGTGCTGAAGCTGCTGGTTGTAGATGATGAAGAATTTGTAGTTGACGGGATGAAAAGTGCTCTGGATTGGCAAAGCCTGGGTGTTGAATTGGTCGGGACAGCCTATGATGGGCAGGAAGCTCTTGAATTTATTAGAAAAAATGAAGTGGATATACTGATTACTGATATTAAGATGCCTGTTATGGATGGGTTGGAACTGATCGAACATATCAGATGCAGCGGGCTTGACTGTAGGATTGTTGTTCTGACAGGATATGAAGAATTTGATTACGCTAAAAGAGCAATCAGCTATAAGGTCAGTGAATATCTTTTAAAGCCTGTTATTCTGGAAAAGCTGGAAGAAGCAATCAAGAAGGTGGTTTCCCAGTGCAATTCCGAGTTGACCCGACGGTTCAGAGAAAAGGAAATGGAGCAGAAATTGAATGAGAGTCTGCCTCTTTTAGTTGAACGATACTATACCTCGCTGCTCAATGGAGTATGTGACCGGGATATGCAGGACTTTCTGGGACTTACGCTTAAAGCTGACCGGTATAAGGTGGTGGTAGTGCATATTGACAATATAGATAGCTTGTTTAACAGTGACCGAGTGTTGGCCCAGCGTGAAAAACAGCTGCTTTTTATAAAGATATGCGATCTGTTAAAGGAATTTTTACAGAACCGATATGATGCTCAAATACTGAACTGCTCTAATAATGTGGCGATTTTATTTATGTTGAGAATGACTGATGGTGAGGATGAGCTCGAAGACTTTATCAGGAAAATGCAGGGGAGAATTCTGGACTTTGAGGGCGTTTCGGTATCAGTTGGGTTAGGGCGCTGCTACCGTCACATGGAGGATATATGCAAGTCCTATGAGGAAGCACAGCAGGCTTTGAAACATAAGCTGTACTACGGCAATGGGTCTATTATATCCTACAGGGATGTACGCATAAATCAGGGGAGTTATGTGGACTATCTATCGAATATCAGAAAGGAACTGACAGATTCAATCAACCTGCGTGATGAAAAGAAAGCCGTACAGATTCTGCAGCAGGTACAGAAGACGCTGGAAAGCGAAAATCGACTGTCAATTGAATATATTAAAAAATTGAGCATGGAATTGGTTTTGATACTATCTCTTGCTCTTTATGATAAAAACGAAAGCCTTGAAAAAATTTATGTAAAACGTCCTGATGCGCTGGCACATTTAGCAAGATTGGAGACTATTGCAGATATTTTTAATGAATTAAAAGAAATCTATACAATTGCTATACAGTACTTGAATAAACGCGGAGAAATAAAAAACAAAAATGTAATTGAACAAATCATTCAATACGTCCAAACTCATTTAAAGGACGAAATAACGTTGGAGGAGGTGGCTAAAAAAGTCTATCTGACTCCCAATTATGTGGGTTATGTCTTTAAAGAATCAATGGGTATGTGTTTCAGCGAGTATGTTCAAGCCTGCAGGATGGAAGCCGCCCAGAGAATGTTAAAAGAGCCCGGCTGTAAAATCTATGAGGTTGCTCTGAAGGTAGGGTATAAAAATCCTCACTATTTCAGTAAATTATTCAGGGAGCATACGGGCTGCAATCCTTCCGACTATAAGGGATAACATAAAAATTTTGTGCAATATCACTAACATTGTTTTGTTATATATATTGTTGTTTTGTTATATTTTCATGTTTTTGTCCGAGAGGTACAATCATCTCAGAAAATAATTTAGGAGGTAGGAAAATGTTAAAGAGAATTATTGCACTTCTCACAGCCGGTATTTTTACGCTGTCGGTAATGGCCGGATGCGGTCAGGCACAACAATCCACAGATGCAGGAAAGTCAACTGATCAGGCTCAGGCAACAAGTTCTGCTGCAGCCCAATCTTCAAAACCTGAAAATGTTGAAATCCGTTTTTCCTGGTGGGGATCAGAAGAGAGGCATCAGGCAACTCTAAAAGCAATTGAGTTATTCCAGGGAAGTAACCCAAATATAAAGATTGTTCCTGAATATTCAGGATATGACGGGTATCAGAATAAACTGACGGCCCAGATTGCAGGCGGAAATGCACCGGATGTTTTCTCCAGCGTAGCAGAATGGATTCCTCAGCAATTATCTGCCGATGCACTTCTTGACCTTAGCGGGTTAATAGATGTATCCGGACAGAACAAGGATATCATGGCTGCCTGTTCGGTTGACGGCAAGCTATATGCGATAAATCTCGCAGTAAATGCGCAAGCTTACTTGTATAATAAAACGCAATTGGATAAGTACGGAATAGCACTTCCGGCTGAAAAATATACCTGGGATGACATGGCTGAGAAATTCAAGGAAATTGCTCAGAAGTCAAATGGAAAGCTTTATGGCGCAGTTGATTCCAGTGTTGCCTTTGAAATCTTCCCTTATTTTGGCTATACATATCTTGGGGCAACAGAACCGTTCCCATATGATAATGAAAAGCTTACATTAACAGCAGATCAGGTAAAGGCATATTACAAATATTGGGCAGATTTGCGTGCTGCGAAGGCTGTCGCACCACCTGAAATATCATATGCTTCTGATGACTCAGCAAACAGCTTAGCTGTTAAGGGAACAGCGGCATTTGTACCTATATATACAGCGAGCTTCGCCAGATTCCAGAGCCAGACCAAGGATGAGCTTGGAATGATCCGCCTGCCTTTGGGCAAAAACGGTGAAACAGGAGATAATGCCAGACCCGGAATCACACTTTCAGTTTTCAAAAAATCCAAGAATCAGGATGCTGCTGTGAAGTTTATCGATTTCTTTGCTAACAGTCCCGAGGCTGCAAAGGTTCTTAAGACAACAAGAGGTGTATTACCTACTGAAGCACAAAGACAGGCTGTTATGTCTACAGATGGTTTGCTGACTGCTGATGACAAGAAGGTTGTTGAAACTACCGATATCGTTATGAAGGATCGCTTGAAGCCGTTCTATCCGGGACCAAATGGTATGGCTGAAGTGTTCGGATGGAAAAAGCTTATGGAGAAGGTAGGCCAGGAAATCGCATTTGGAAAGATCAATATAGATCAAGGTGCCGAAAAGTTCATCTCCGAAGCGAATAAGATTATCGAATCATCCAAATAAG
>CAYQCA010000092.1:9422-14165 GCA_964415835.1 uncultured Clostridium sp.
GGTGCCGAAAAGTTCATCTCCGAAGCGAATAAGATTATCGAATCATCCAAATAAGCAAAAGTGAGGAGGAGATATCGTGCTAAAAAGGTGCATATCTCCTTTTTATTACCCAAAATTACAAAGAAGGTGGATAAATGACTTCAACCAGTTTAAATAGAAAAATGAAACTTTCCGGAAGAACCTTCAGGGAATACGCTACTGCGTACCTGTTTATCGCACCCTGGCTTATCGGACTGCTGGCATTTACATTATGGCCGTTTCTGCACTCATTCTATCTTTCGTTTATGAAGGCTGATATTGTAAATGTGCAATTTGCCGGACTTCAAAACTTTAAGGAAATGTTTTTTGAGGATGATAGATTTATAAAGTCCATGGGGGTTACCATAAAATTTGTTCTATTGTCAGTACCGCTAAAACTCGCCTTCGCACTTTTTGTTGCGGTTTTACTGGAAAAGGGAATCCGTGGAATGTCTGTTTACCGGACGGCGTATTACCTTCCGTCCCTTATCGGAGGAAGTGTGGCAGCCGCTGTGATGTGGAGAAAAATGTTCGGTCTTGATGGCCTCCTGAACAGCTTTTTGGCTTTGTTCGGGATAGAGGGCAAGGAGTGGCTGGGTCATCCTGATCACGCGTTAAATTTGTTGGTTTTGTTAGTAGTGTGGCAGTTTGGATCCTCAATGGTAATATTTATAGCAGGGCTGAAAAATGTTCCGAATGAATTATATGAAGCGTCTATGATTGACGGAGCCGGCAAGGTCAGGACATTTTTCAGTGTAACACTGCCTATGCTGTCACCGATAATCCTATTTAATCTCATTTTGCAGACCATCGGTTCTTTTCAGGTGTTTACTCAGGGATATATTATTACTCAGGGCGGTCCGATGGACGAAACGAATTTTGCAGTTCTTTACATCTATGAGCTGGCTTTCAGATTTATGCGGCTGGGATATGCTTCTGCGATGTCGTGGGTATTGCTTTTTGTAATTGCTTTGGTAAGCGGCATTCTATTTTTCACATCCAGGTTCTGGGTATTCTATGAAAATAAGTAGGTGGGGGTATCCTATGTTTAACATAAAATTTAAAGCAGTATCGAAGCATATATTTTTAATTATATTCGGAATCATAATGATCTACCCGATTTTATGGCTGTTTTTAAGCAGTTTTAAGGAAAACAGCGAAATTTTTTCTGCAACAAGCTTTCTACCAAAGGCATGGCGTTTGGAGAATTATGTGAATGGATGGAATTCAGTACCGGGGTTTACTTTTGGAACTTTTTTCGTTAATTCGCTGATACTTGTTTTTTTAATTGTAATTGGTTCAATTATAAGTACTACAATGGCAGCCTATCCGTTTGCAAGACTGAATTTTCCCTTCAAGAATTTGCTTTTTGCCATTCTGATGGGAACACTGATGCTGCCGGGGCAAATATTGCTCATCCCCAGATATTTGCTTTTCACCAAGCTGGAATGGATCAACACCATTAAACCTATGACAGTTCCGGCGTTTTTGGGGCAGGTGAGCGGTGCTTTCTTTATTTACCTGATGATTCAGTTTATGAGGGGCATCCCGAAAGAATTGGACGAGGCTTCAATTATGGATGGCTGCGGGCATATAAGAATATTCTGGAATGTTATGCTGCCCAATTGCAAGCCCGCTATTTTCACTGTAGGAATTTTCGCTTTTATATGGAGCTGGGACAATTTTCTGGATCAGCTTCTATATTTGAATGATGTTAGGAAATATACCGTAGCTCTTGCACTGAGGATGTTTATGGACAATGCGGCACAGATAAACTGGGGATCATTGTTTGCAATGTCATTCCTGTCCGTATTGCCATGCCTGCTCATCTTTGCCTTTGCACAAAAGTATTTTGTTGAAGGTATTGCTACTACAGGTTTGAAATAATATAGAAATTATTCACGGCTTGGAACCTGTAGTGTAAAGAGATACTGAACAGGTTCTTTAAGGAGGGTAATATGATAATTCGTCATGATATGGAAGATGTATTGTATAGAACCAAAAGGTTTTGTGACAGTAATAAAAAGGGCATTGCGCTGATACAGGTGAGGGAGATCAGGAGCCTTCAGCAGCCGCGGATAAAGGGGCTTAATCGTTGGAATTTTCCTGATGATCTGGAGGAATATCTGGATGCCGAGGCAGAAAGAGCTCTGTGCTATTGGAAGAAGAGAAAGGATCTGAAGGATGATTTGCTGCCTTCTATTGCACCCTGGTTTGGTATTGCGGAACACAGCGCCTTTGTGGGCGGTAAAGTGGATTTTTCTGCTGAGACCAGCTGGCATCACCCTATTATTACCGATTGGAGTGATCTGGATTCTCTAGAGCTTCGCGAAGATAATGCTTGGCTGAAAATGGTGGTCGGAGGAATTGAATATCTCCGGGACAAATGGGGAGACGAGCTGATGATAAGGCTTCGCGGAGCCAGCGGACCAATGGACATAGCAAATGCTTTGAGAGGTAATGACTTATTTACGGATTTTTATGACTATCCCGAAGAAGTGCATAAGCTGATGGAATTCGGCACAGAGGCGGCCAGGTGGACCCTTGCAAGACAAAAAGCAGCAGCAGGAACTGTTGGCGGTGGTGTAATAACCGGATTTGAAGTCTGGCTTCCGGGTAATTCTATCGGGCACTTGTCTGAAGATGCTTCTGCGCTTTGTTCACCTGCTATATATCAGGAATTTGGTAAGCCATATACAACAAAATTGTGCAAAGACTTCGACCATGCATTCGTTCATACCCACGCACTGGGCAAACACAGTATAGGCGATATAGCAGCTGTCCCCAATATGGATTATATAGAATTATCAAGCGACCCAAACTGTCCGAGAGCAATTGAGATTTATAAATCACTAAAAGATAAACTTGAAGGAAAGACAATGATTATTGATCTGACCCGTGAAGAAATCGAAAATAACATTGATGTTCTGAAGGATGGCAAAACAATTATATGGTATAAGGCTGAAAGCCTTGAAGAAGCAGAGGATATCGTCAAATTGGTCAGGAGAGAATTTGAAACAGATTGATGTAAAAGTGCTACAAATGTGAAGGGTGGTTTAAATGAATTCAAAAGAACGGGTAAAAATGGTGCTCGACAAAAAGGTACCTGATCGGATTCCCTACGGGGAATTCAGTATAGATTTTGATACAGTAGAAAAGATATTGGGGCATGAAACCTATTTAAGAGCAAAGGCTAAAAGCCAGATTGCCTTCTGGGAAGGGCGAAGGGATGAAGTAGTGCAGAGCTGGAAGGAGGATACAGTAGAGCTGTTTAAAAAACTGGATTGTATTGATATTGTGAATGTATCGGCAATGGCATCTTCTCTCGTTCCGCCCGTTGATTACCGGCCAAATCCACCAAAAAAAATAGATGGTCAGACCTGGGTAGACGAAAATGGTATCGTATATAAATATTCCGGCGTTACACATGATATATCGGTTGTTCACAATCCGCATACCTGGGACTATGAGTTCAACCCCGAGGATTACGAAGAGATAAGGGATGTTCAAAAACCCGATGCTTCAGTTTTTGAAGTTGTAGATCATGTGATTCGGGAGCTTGGTGATGACAGGTTTATACTGGGACCCTCCGGTGAAGAGGTCGGCATGCTGCTTTTGGGTGGAATGGAGCGCGGATTGACCGAATACATATCCAATCCCGAAACAGTTAAGGCTGCAATTAAGCAGGCCGTTCATCAGGCGAACCAAAACGATTTTTATTACATAAGAAGAGGGACCGACGGTGTTCTATGGGGGCAGGATTTTTCCTACAAATCGGGTCCGATGATATCGCCTCAATTATTTGGAGAATTTGTTTATCCGGCACTAAAGGAACGAGTTGAACATATACATTCAAATTTTAAGCTTCCCGTACTGAAGCATGCCTGCGGGAACAATTGGAAGCTTATGGACATGTTTATCGGAATAGGCTTTGACTGCTATCAGTCTATACAGGCATCAGCCGGCATGGATATAAAGGAAGTCAAAGATAAATATGGAGAACAAATCTGCCTGTGGGGCGGTGTTTTGGTTGAACACCTTGTCAGCGGTACAAGAGAGGATATACGAAGAGACGTAAGATACGCCGTTGAAGCTGCTGCTGCGGGCGGCGGATATATAATGGGGGCCAGTCATTCGATTGCAGTGGGCTGCAAATACGATAATTATATGACGATGCTGGAGGAATTCGACAGGCTTAAGTTTTGTTATTAGAACAAAGTGGCGGAGGTTAGTATGTTAAAAGTAGCAAAATTAAGGTGTGAATATAGAAATAACCCGATTGGAATAGGAGAGCTTTATCCCAGGATCAGCTGGCAGCTGATTTCCGATGAAAGAGGAGTACTTCAGACAGGCTACCAATTACAGGTTGCATATAATGATGCTTTTTCCGATCTTGTCTTGGATACCGGCAGTGTAGAATCTGATCAATCGGTGCATGTTGCCTATGAAGGACCCGGGTTGAAATCACGTACCAGATATTATTTCAGGGTAAGGATTCAGGATAATAAGGGAAATGCTTCGGGCTGGAGTGACGCCGGCTTTTGGGAAACAGGAATGCTTGATATTGAGGAATGGGTGGCTGAGTGGATTACACCTGACGTTGACAGTGAGACCTTGGGCGAAGCTTGCCCTATGTTCAGAAAACCGTTTGAAGTACGGGATAATGTCAAGTCAGCACGGATTTACGCAACGGCACTGGGACTCTATGAATTGCATTTAAATGGC
>CAYQCA010000093.1:0-12740 GCA_964415835.1 uncultured Clostridium sp.
TTGAGACCTTTGATGAATATTTTGATTATTCCAGATTTGAAATTCCAAATCAGGGAAGATGGAAAATTTACGGCATTGGACTTGAAACTGATATCCTGGAAAAAATATATTATAAAAATGCAGAAAAAATATTAAATTTATAAAGCCTGGGGGTGCTAGAAAAAGGCATCCTTCAGGTTTTATTTTTTGTATATTGATTTTTCCGTACAAAAAATATATTTTTAAAATTAATTGACTTTATATAAAGGATGCCATATAATAAAAACATGGAATCGATTCCACTTAACAAACATTTATAAACTTAAACTAAGTCTAGATACATTTGTTTATTTGACTAAATAGGATAAATTTAAGCGCGTTTTAAGTAATTTATGTCTGGTTTTATAGTTGCAAGCAATGTGGTATCGATTCTACATTTAGCGTAAAACTAACTCGAAGGTGGTCAAAAAATGGAGATATTAAAAGAGCTAAATAGTATAAGTCAGATTAAAACCGGGAAATCACGCAGAGTATCAAGCTATGACAGAACTGGAGGTAATAAGGATTTTTATATGCTTAATCCTGGAGAAACCCTCGAAATCTGCAAAATAAAGGGATCGGGATACGTAAGGCACATATGGATGACAATGGCCCCGGATGGAGAAAATAATGAGACTTATCTGCCAAGAAAGGTAATAATAAGGATGTTTTGGGATGATGAGAAAAATCCTAGCGTCGAGGCTCCCATAGGAGATTTTTTTGGTATGGGACACGGGATTACTAAAAATTTCACATCGGCCTGCCTTATGATGAGTCCTGAAGATGGTAAGGCATTCAATTGCTTTTTTCCGATGCCATTTGAAACAAGCGCAAGAATCGAGGTACAAAGCGATTCGGAAAATCCATTAAAGTTTTATTTTTATATTGACTATGAAGAAGTAGAGCAGCTTCCACCTAACGAGCTTAGGTTCCATGCATTATGGAATAGAGAATGCCCGACTGATGGAATATCTGATAAGGAAATTGATAATGCTGAATATGAATTCGGAGGGAAAAACATAACTGGAGAGGGGAACTATACCATACTAGAGGCTAAGGGCAAAGGACACTATGTAGGATGTAACTTCAATGTTCATAATTTGAGGGGCACAAATGAGTGGAATTGGTATGGTGAGGGAGACGACATGATTTTTATTGATGATGAGCAATGGCCTCCTCAACTTCATGGAACCGGTACTGAAGATTACTTTAATACTGCGTGGTGTCCTCAACAGGAAGTTTGCACTCCTTACCACGGAATTATTCTGGGAGGTGGCTCAAACTGGAGTGGAAAAATTTCTACTTACCGATATCATATTCTTGACCCGATCATGTTTGACAAAAGTATAAGAGTTACTATTGAACATGGGCATAATAATCATCGTAGTGATGATATATCGTCGACAGCCTATTGGTACCAGACTGAGCCGCATCAAGAATTTCCGGCAATGTTGCGGTTGGAGGACAGACTACCTCTTCCGGATACAAAGCCTTTTAATCAAAAAAACATTAAAAATATTTTTGGACATAGAAATCCTTAAATGCTATAATGGTTTTTAGATATGCAAAAGGCAAAAAAATCTTAAATTAGGTGTTTTTCTACAATGTGTGGAATCGGTTGCATATCATGAAAGGGGATATTAATGAGTACAATTTATGATATCGCAAAGCGGGTTGGTGTATCAGCTTCAACAGTTTCAAGGGCACTATCAAATAATGGGTACTGTGATGAAGAGACTAGAAAGAACATTGAAAAAGCAGCAAAAGAGCTAAATTACGCTCCTGATTATTCTGCAAAAATATTAAGGACTAAGAAGACAGAAAGAATTTTATTTGCTATTCCCGATATTTGCAACCCATTCTATTTTGACATGATCAATGGTGCAAATTCTGTATTGGAGAAGTACGGATATCTCATGATTCTGTTTTATACTAAACATAGTCTAAAAGAAGAGCTTAAGGCTATTCAGAATTTAAAGGCAAAAATTGCAGACGGTATGATAATGGTTTCTTTCAATTTTTGTGATAAGAATATTAAAGCTATTAATTCTTTAAATTCCCCGGTTGTGTTGACTAACAAATATGAATCATTAAACGGGGAGGATAAATTTGATTATGTTTATGTAGATACTTATCTTGGTATAAAGCAGGCAACCGAACATCTTCTAAAGCAAGGGCATCAAAAAATAGCCTATGTAGGCGGAGATATGAATGAACAAACAGGTTTAGAGCGTTTTAATGGATACAGGGATGCAATGCTTGAGGCCGGTATAAAATTAGACCAGCAGTATGTTTTTGAATCCAATTATACCGAGAGCGGCGGGTACTTTTGCGGCAAAGAAATATTAAACCTTCAAAATAAACCAACTGCTGTTGTTGCTTCAAATGATCTAATGGCAATAGGTGTTATGAATGCATGTGATGAAGTTGGGGTAAAGATTCCTGATCAAATTGCAATAGTTGGCATGGATAATACGGAACTGGCGACAAGAGTCACTCCTAAGCTTACTTCTGTTGCAATGATGCAGGAGGAAATAGGAAGAAATGCTGCACAAATATTAATGGACCGTCTTAATGATGGAAACAGTGCCAAAAAAAGAATAAAATTATTTCCACGATTAGTGGTAAGGGAATCAAGTGTAAAGACTGGATAAGGGGGTAGCTATGACTCCATATCGATTTAGACAAATAAGTACTAAAATTGTTTTATGTTTAGCGATAAGTATTGGCTTATCCGCATGTTCAACAAACTCAAGTAAATCTGGAGCGGATAAGTCAAAAAATCTTACATTTTCAATGGCCACAAAGGTGGCAAGAGTAACCGGTGCAACTCCAGAGGGAGAAAAGCTTCCAAATCCCAATAGAACAGATGAACTATACCAGGTGAATGGTACCGATTTGGGGATTTTATGGGACTCAGGCACGGGCTCGGTAATGGCTGCGTTTGGAGATACCTTCGGCGTGGGTTGGGCGGGACCGGGCGGGAATGGTAATGACTGGAGAAGCAATGTTTTGGGTATTTCAAAAGACAAAAACCTTTCGGACGGTTTGTCATTTACATCAATGATTACAGAACCGGAAGGCTTTGCAAAGCAGATTATTGATTCATTTCACGATACTTCAGGTGAGGGGGATTTTACCTCTATACCTACAGCTGGGATTTCTGTTGGAACAAGAAATTATATACATTATATGAATGTCAAGGCATGGGGAAATCCCGGATATTGGATAACAAACTTTTCCGAATTAGCCTATTCGGATGATAATGGACAGAATTGGACATTATCAGGAGTTAAATGGGGATCTTCAAGTAATTTCGCTCAAGCTGCATTAGCAAAAGAAGATGGATTTGTATATATACTGGGAACCACTTCAGGGCGGCAGGGGAATATCTGTATAACAAGAGTTCAAGATGATAACATTCTCAATTTTAAAAAATATGAATACTGGGACGGGAAGAAGTGGAACACAGGAAAAGAAGAAGCTGCGGTTCCGATTGTTCAGGGGCCTGTTGCAGAGTTGTCTGTTCAGTATAATTCTCACTTTAAAAGATGGATTATCTGTTACCTTAATGAGTCAATCGGGCAAATTGTTGTCCGTGATTCTGAGAAGCTGACGGGACCATGGAGTGAAGAGAAAGCTGTAGCAGACAGCGTAGATTTCCCTGGAATGTATGGCTCCTATATACATCCATGGACTAACGATGGAACAGATCTTTATTTTACGATGTCACAGTGGGATCCTTACAATGTATTTCTGATGCATTCAGATATCAGTTCAAAGTAATTGATTAAGCTTTAAAAAGGTAATACTTTTTAAATAAAAAAATATTTTAAGGAGGAGTTTCTATGAAAAAATTTAGTAAACTTATGGCATTTTCTTTAATTGTATTTATGATTTTATCCGTAATTTTGTCAGGCTGCGGATCAGCTAAAGACAATGCTCAGTCATCAACTTCAACCAAGGCAGGTGATACTGCAGCATCAACGACAACAGCTCAGTCAACAGATACTCAAAAAGAAGATTTAAGTGCTGAAATCAAGGTTCTTACTTATGCTCACGCTGCAGATGGAAAAGATAACTTTACAAAATCACTGGATAACAGCGTAAAAAATTTGAACAAGAATTTTCCGGGTATCAAAATAAAATGGATAAATGTGCCATATGGAGAGTATGAGAATAAAGTAAGACTTGCGCTGTCCTCAGGAACTGGTGCAGATGTTATCTGGGTTGATACTCCGAACCTTGCAAGCTATGCTGCAAGCGGTGCATTACTATCATTGGACGAATACTGGGATCCAAGTGATTATAATGATTTGTTGGATTCAAGCCAGCAGGCAATGAAGTATAATGGGAAGATATATGCAGCTCCTTTAAATGAAGCTAACTTATGCTTATTCTACAATAAAGACCTGACAGACAAAGCCGGAATAACTCCTCCTAAAACTGTTGCAGAGGCCTGGACCTGGGATCAGTTCTATGAAGCCGCAAAAAAACTGACAGAAAAAGATGCAAATGGTAAGGTAAAGGTATATGGCGCATCACCAACAATGACCGCAGTTACTGATGTAAATGAAGGTTCTACATTCGGTCTAATATCATGGATTTGGCAAGGCGGCGGAAATGTTATAAGTGAAGATGGAACTAAAGCTGCAGGAGTGTTTGATAGCGCAGAGAATGTTGAAACTTTAAAGTTCTTCCAGAAATTCTTTAATGAAGGAATAGCCCCTAAACAAGCAATTCCTAATGGATTTGAAACCGGAAAGATTGCTATGTTCTTTGTGGGACCTTGGGAATTCGGTTACCTTAAAGATAAATTCCCTAAATTTAATGTAGGAACTACTCCGCTGCCAAAGAATGTTCAGGCAGGCAGTCCGACAGGAAGCTGGGATTTGGCTATTACCGCTCAGTGTAAAGCTCCAAAGGCAGCATGGGAATTTGTAAAGCAAGTGACAGGTAAAGAAGATAGCAAGAGCAGGACAGATGCATCTGGAGATTTGCCTGCAAGAAAATCTCTGGTAGAACAATCCGAGATGCTAAAAACAGACTTGTTCCAGCCAATAAAAGATCAATTAATGAATGGTGCTAAGCCTAGACCTATATCACCGGTTTATCCGAAAATATCTGAAGCAATGACAAAAGCCTTTAATGATGTTGCTTTTGGGAAAGATCCGGCTGAGACGCTAAAGAAATACGCTGATATTATGCAGAAAGCTATTGATGCTAAATAGTAGTATAATTTAATAAAATATTTCGTACATGTCATTTTAAGTGATTGCTTACAAATGACATGTACGAAACATAAATAAAAATAGCATGGAGTGATTGGCTTGAAAAATATAACAAATAATAGAAAACTTATGGACAATTTACAAGGGTATGGCTTTATATTGATACCTGTTCTTATTATAGCCTTATTTGGTTTATACCCGGCTATAAATGTATTTATTATGAGTTTTCAAGAGTTTAATATGTTGGCCGGCAGTAATAATGCAACATTTACAGGGCTGACCAATTATATAAACTTGATAAGTGATGCATCCTTTTGGCATACTTTTAAAAATTCTTTGACATTTACAGTTTTTGTTGTACCTATTCAATCTTTTTTAGCACTTTTATTTGCTGTTCTGGTTAATCAGAAACTAAAAGGTGTCAACATTTTCAGAACAATATTTTTCTTCCCGGTAGTTATGTCATTTGTTGTAGTATCAATATTCTGGAAAATGATTTACGAGCCTAATTATGGTCTTGCTAATACTCTGCTTTCTTTTTTCAAGCTCCCCCAACAGGAATTTTTAGTTGATCCAAAGCTTGCAATGGCATGTGTTATCATAATGTGCATATGGAAGAGCTGGGGATGGTATATGGTAATATTTTTGTCAGGCTTGCAGGATATACCAAAGGATTTGTATGAATCATCATATATAGATGGTGCTTCGGCCTTGAGAAGGTTTTTTTCTATAACAATTCCTCTATTAAAAAGAACTACTTTTTTTGTTTTGATTATGACTACTATTGATTCTTTCAAAGTATTTACGCCAATTTATATTATGACCGGCGGAGGTCCTCTAGGTACAACTGATACCTTAGTGCATTATATATGGAAGACTGCATTCAGAATGAACGATATGGGTAATGCTGCTGCTATGTCTATTTGCTTGTTTATTATAGTATTTGCTATTACAATTCTTCAAATGAAAGCATCAAAAGCAGAATACTAAGTTAAATCGTTCACATTTTTCTAAGAGGGTGATGAAATGAATTTTAATTCAAAAAGAAATTACATCGGAAATATAGTTACGTATACAATATTTATTTTTACAGCTTTAATGGTATTATTACCATTGTTCTGGGTTATTGGTAATTCATTCAGAACCAGTGCAGAGATAGGAAAGTATACGGATCTAAGCTTAAAGCTTTTTATACCGGATAAACCTACGTTTGAAAATTATAAATTACTTTTTACAGATTACCCCTTTTCTAATTATATTTTTAATACTCTTTTTGTAGCAGTTACGGTTACTTTGTTAAGCCTTCTATTAAATTCAATGGCAGCATTTTCTTTTGCAAGAATTAACTTTAGCGGAAAAAACATTGTTTTTCCAATCCTACTGGCTACATTAATAGTTCCCGGGGAGGTTATGCTATTACCATCGTACATGCTGATCCGCGATATGAGGCTTATGGATAACTACCTGGCATTAATTTTACCTGCATTGGGAGGAGCTTTCGGTATATTTTACCTCAGGCAGTGCTTCCTTGGTATTCCTAAGGAACTGGAAGAAGCAGCGGGAATTGATGGATGCAGCAGGATAGGTATGCTTTTTAAAATATTTATTCCATTGGCAAAACCTTCTCTTATAACTTTGGCATTAATGACATTTATAGGGCAATGGGATGGATTCATATGGCCTTTAACAGTACTGACAACACCAGAAAAATATTTACTGCAGGTAGGACTTAACTACTTGATGGGTGAGCACTTTACCGAGTGGGGAGCAATATTTGCAGGATCAATGATATGTACAATACCAATTATTTTAATTTTTATATGCTTACAAAAATATTATATCGAAGGTATAGCCTCTTCGGGTATTAAAGGTTAATAATATAAAACAGGAGATTTTTTATGAATCTTAATCCGCAATTAGAACGTTTTGTTTCGGACATTACTTTTTCCGAGCTGGAAAATTGCAGCCCGGATGTATCGATAAAAAAAATAGACTGTAACAGTTTTAAAATAGGTATAAAAATGGAACTGGAAAGGGAGCTTTCAATCGATGATTGGAGGGTTGTGATTACTCCTGCCTTTTCACCAGGATTTAATTGGGCTCCCCATATTACACCAACTGACAGGCATATAATTTCGCAGCACTGTTTCAGGTCTCCGGCGATGATTGTTTCTGACGGCTCAAAACAGCTCATAATAATACCTGACCTTGACTTGATGGCAAAAAGTCCTGTTAAATGGTATATGGATATGGATGCAGTTACAAATAAACTCACAATTGGGATAGGAGAGTATTCCGTTCATGAGCATGTTTTATATGTCAGAAAGCCAGGTGTGGTCATACCAAAAGGTAAATTGGAGATAGGATTTTATCTGATTGCCGAAGATGAAGGGAAAGCTATTTTCAATCCCTGGCGGAATATTCTCTCGTTTTTATGGAGTCGTTGGGGAGCAGAGCTTTATAACGATGGGCAGCCTTCGAATAAGCCGATGCATAGTTATGTAGAACATACCTATGATTGGGCCTTTAATAGATGGGGTGACACGGTGTGGCAGGAATTCAAGCTTGATGGAAACACTGTTGGTGCACCCTGCTTTATTGTCAATGTCACCCAGAGCCCAAATTACAAAGGGGAAGTTAATGAACGGGAGGTCCGTTCAATCTGGAACCAGGCATGGTTTAGCTCTCTTCGCAGCGCACAGGGCTTATATAGGTACGCACGTAGAATGGAAAGGGATGACCTGCTTGAGAAAGCGAGGTTAATTAAAGAGCTTGCTTTGTCTGCGCCACAGAGAGAGGGGTTTTTTCCTGGCGTTATTGGTACTGAGATGATGCAGATTTCTATTGATGGAAAGCTATATTCCAGGTCAAAAGGATGGGACACTTACTATTGGGGAAATTCAAACCGAAATCCATTTTCTCACGGAGATATAAAGTCTGCACCTTTTCATGTGCTGGACATGAGCTGGACTGCGTTGCTGATGCTTAACTGGTATACGGAGCTTGAGTCAGACGAGAGACTTAAAAATTATGCACTTAATTACGCACAAGCTCTTGTCAACATACAAAGAAATGATGGCTTTTTCCCTGCTTGGCTCGATATCAACTCACTGGAGCCGATGGGTATATTGGATGATTCTCCTGAGACATCCATGTCTATAACTTTTTTATTAAAAGCATATAAAATATCAGGAGATGAGAAATACTTAAGAAGTGCATTAAACGCATTGGATGTGGTAATAAATAATATTATTCCGGAAGGGCGTTGGGAGGACTTTGAAACTTATTGGTCCTGCTGCACCTACGGACAAAATGATTTAATCGGCCAAAAGGTATCAAGGAACAATATGTATAAACAATGTAATTTCTCAATGTATTGGACGGCAGAAGCTTTGTATGAGAGCTATAAATTGACCGGTGACACTAAATATCTGGATTTTGGCCAGAGGTGTCTTGACGAGATGCTTATGACTCAGGCATCGTGGCAGCCGCCTTTTATTCATGTAAATATATTGGGAGGTTTTGGGGTCATGAACTGTGACGGTGAATGGAACGATGCACGACAGAGTTTATTTGCAGAACTTATAATAAAGTATGGAGTTGAGCTTAAAATCCAAGAATACATTCAGAGGGGAATTGCAGCTTTAAAAGCATCCTTTGTTATGATGTATTGTCCTGAAAATGAAAGAACAAAAGTGCAATGGGAAAAGCGGTGGCCGTTTTTTAACGAACTTGATTATGGCTTTATGATGGAGAATTACGGGCATGACGGAGTTACAAGCAAGGAAGGGCTGGGAATAGGAGAGTTTACAATTTACGATTGGGGAAACGGGGCAGCAGCAGAGGCAATTATGAGAATAACCGATCACTTCGGGGATGAATTGAAATTAACATTTTAAAATAGCTTGTATTAGAAACCTGAAGGTTTGAAATAGAAAGGCAGCCTTCGGGTTTTTTTATTTTAAATATGAACATAATAAAAATTTTATAGTATTAATTGATTACTAAAATTTAGTATGCTATAGTTCAATTATGACACCAAAAAATAATAACGTTACAATGATATCTGAGGAGTAAGCATGAATAAAAATATTCAATACGATGTAAAAAATGTGAGTAATTTGAAGGATTTGTTAAATGAGAGTGCTATTTCATACGGGGATAATACAGCATTTCTTATTAATAGTAAAAATGGTGGTTATAATGATACAATAAGCTATTCTCAGTTTAAAGAGGATGTTGATGCTCTAGGAACAGCATTGCTCAATCTTGGATTAAAGGATAAATGCATCGCAGTTATTGGAGAGAACAGATATGAGTGGTGTGTAACCTACCTCGCAACAGTTGGTGGGACAGGTATAATAGTTCCAATTGACAGAGAGCTTCCAGATACAGAGATAAAGAACATCTTAGACCGTTGTAATGCTGATGCTATTATTTATTCAAATAAGCATAATGATTGCATGAAGGGATTATCACAATTGCCTGTTAGTATTAAATATTTTATAAATATGGATGCTGATGCAGATAATGAATTTTACTTATCTTATAAGCTGCTTTTGCAAATGGGACGAGATATGGTCAAAGGTGGTAATAAGGAATTTACAGATATTATTATTGATGATGAAAAACTATCAGTTCTTCTTTTTACATCAGGAACTACCGGGCTTGCAAAGGGAGTAATGCTAAGTCATAAAAATATCTGTTCAAACATCGTTGCCGTTCGTTCTACAGTTCTTGTTGAAAATACTGACAGAGCTTTGTCAATTTTGCCAATGCATCATACCTATGAGTGTACCATAGGATTTTTGACACTTGTTTATTCAGGAGCAACCATAGCTTTTACCGAAGGGCTAAAGTATATAGCAAAAAATTTGAAAGAGGTAAAGCCTACAATATTAGTAGTTGTACCCCTTATATTAGAAAATCTATATAAAAAGATTTGGACTCAGGCTGGAAAGCAAAAATTCGGGAAACTAAAATTAAAACTGGCACTTATACTAACGGCTATTCTTAATAACTTTTTGCATATCGACATACGGAAAAAAGTTTTTAATCAGATACATGAGAGTGTTGGCGGGAAAATGAGACTTATTATAACAGGTGCGGCTGCTATTAATCCTGCAGTATCTAAATTCTTCCGTAGAATTGGGATAAAGGTTTTACAGGGTTATGGTTTAACGGAATGTTCTCCTTTAGTTATAGGAAACAGGGATTATATGTATAAGGATAATAGCGTAGGTCTGCCTTTGCCGGGAGTCAATGTCAAAATTGATAGTCCGGATGAAGCTGGCATTGGAGAAATACTGGTAAAAGGTGAAAATGTAATGTTAGGTTATTACAAAGATGAGGCTTCAACGGAGAAAGCAATTGTTGACGGCTGGTTTCATACAGGGGACTTGGGCAGATTTGATAAGGCAGGTTATTGTTATATTACCGGTAGAAGTAAAAATGTTATAATAATTGGCAACGGGAAAAACGTATATCCGGAAGAACTGGAAGCTTCTATTAATAAAAACCCATTTGTTGAAGAATCACTGGTTGCCGGAGAAATTGATGCTGATACAGGCGAGACTCATATTCATGCACACATATTGCCAAACCTGGAATATATAAAAGAGAAATTTAAGGATATGCCTCTTTCAAAAGAAGAATTAACAAAACTATTTAGTGATATTATTAAAAATATAAATAAGGAGTTGCCACTGTACAGACGTATACGAAAATTCTCACTGCGAGAAAATGAGTTTATAAAGACCACAACAAAGAAGATAAAGAGACATAGTCAAAACAACCACTAAAAAGATAATCTACAAAAGGCCGTGATAACATTTGTATTCAAAAAAAGATTTACTGAGACTCTTTTTCCCAGCACTAATAGAACAATTTCTTTCTACTGCCATTGGAGTTGTAAATACTATGATGGTCAGCGGTTTGGGAGCATTTGCCGTATCAGCCGTAGGAATAGTAGACTCAATAAATTTTGTTGCAATGAATTTATTCCTGTCAATTTCAACAGGGGCTACAGTAGTTATTGCCCAACATCTAGGGGCTGATAATAAAGAGGATGCTTCAAAAACTGCAGCTCAGTCAATTACTGCCGTTGCAGTGCTTTCCTCACTGGTAGGACTTGGCCTTTACATATTTGGTGAACAAATAATTAATTTTTTATTCGGGAATGCTGAGCCTGTTGTAAAATCAGCAGCTTGGACCTATTTGGTATGTTCCGCTATTTCATATCCTTTTTTAGGTATATTCAATGCTTTTACCGGGATTATGAGAGCAAATAATAATTTCAGAGCGCCAATGATTGCGGTTGTAGGGTCAAATCTGGTTAACCTTGCAGTGGGATATCTATTAATTTTCCATTTTAAATTTGGTGTTCTCGGTGCAGGAGTCGGATTAATTGCGGCTAGACTTTCAGGTGCATTAATATTGATTAATCCGTTGTTCAGAAATCCCAAAATAAATATGAAAAACGTTTCTTACAAGGTAACCTTCAAAATATTGAAGCCGGTCTTATATATTGGTGTACCTGCAGGTTTGGACAGTATTGTATTTAACGGGGGCAAGCTGTTGGTGCAAACACTGGTTACATCGCTTGGAACTGCTGCCCTTGCCGCCAACAGCATTGCCAATTCATTCAATACTTTGGTAAATGTCCCGGGAAATGCAATGGCTATTATCTCTGTTACTGTTGTGGGCCATTATGCTGGTGCCGGATTAAAAGATGACGTCAACAGGATTATGAAAAAGCTTAACTTGTATGCGATGGCATTGCTTGGAGTTGTTTCAGCCGTGACTATTCCTTTTACAAGTCAGATTCTAAAGCTTTATCAGCCGACCACAGAGGTCATGAACCTGGCTGTTAATGTAACCCACCTAACGTTGATTTGTCTACCCCTATTCTGGCCGGCTGCATTTGCTACAGCGGCAGGTTTGAGAAGTACGGGCGATGTTGGATATGTTACGGTTGTATCCATATCAAGTATGTGGATAGTAAGAGTTTTCTGTGCTTATTTACTGGTGGATTTTTTGAATCTGGGGCTTATGGGTGTATGGATTGCATGGTGCGGTGACTGGGTTGTACGTGGTGCATTCTTTTGGGGAAGAGTGTTTTCCAGAAAATACGAAAAGCACTTGCCCCAAACCTTATAACGAGGCTCCCGCCTCGTTATAAGCCGCTGATGTAATAAAATTTTTCTACAATCGATAAATTTTATTTTGAATCCAGGCGTTATAAAATACCATTGATAAGATCGGATTGTATGCTTGAACGAAAATGGGTTTCGTGTTGTTCCAGGCTCATCTTTCTTATTCTCAGTGTAACGCAAACACCCGTATCAGGATTGTTTTCTAATTCAAGTCCACAATCTTTTCCATAAAAAAGTTGTATGCGTTTTGACAGATTTTTAAGTCCGTAGCTTTGTTTAGGATTATTATGCTCATCTTCGATTTCAAAGGCGAGCTCTTTAAGGCGTTCGTTGCTTA
>CAYQCA010000093.1:12840-13920 GCA_964415835.1 uncultured Clostridium sp.
TTATTATGCTCATCTTCGATTTCAAAGGCGAGCTCTTTAAGGCGTTCGTTGCTTATGCCAAAGCCATTGTCAATGACTTTTATACGGATGTGTTCATCACCGTCCTGGTTACAGCGAATGTATATACGGTTGTCGTGACTGTGGATATCGAATCCGTGTACAACGTAGTTTTCTATTACCGGTTGCAGCAGGTTGCGTATAATGCCGCAGTAAAGCAGGTTGGAATCAACGTCATAGCTGACTTGTATATTTTCTTTATCTGCTGATTGGATAAGAGAAAAATAAGAATGGCAGAAAGCTACTTCATCCTGTATAGTTACAAAACGTTTTTCTCCAATAAAGCTTCTGAATATTTGTGACAGCTTTTTAATAACATCCGCTGTTTCAATATCACCAGAGTCATAAACGCGTCCGCGTATAATTTCCAGCGAATTGTATAAAAAATGCGGATCAAATTTTGATTGCAATTCAGCAAGTTCGGCTTCTTTTTGTTTTAACCGATAGAGGTACTCATTTTCGATCAGTGATTCCAGTTTAGTGGCCATTTTGTTAATTGAGTGTGAAATGCTGCCAAGCTCTCCGGAATATTGATCTTCAGGCAGTCTGTACTGAAGGTTGTTATTACCTATTTTTTGAAGACCAAAATTTATTTTTTCAACCTGCCGGAAAATACGGGTAGTAATCAGTGAATAGAAAAATATAGCCAGAAGGCTCAAAGCTAAGCCAACCAATAAGATAGCAGGAGTTCCCTGATGTGCTTTTAGGAACAAGTTCCAGTGTGACAAATGAAAAGAGGTGGTGTATCCTCTTCCCGGGAATTTAAGGGAATAGCTATAAACCCATGGATCTGCCTCCGTGCTTGGTATTGAACCGGACTGATTTTTCAGGGATGGATATATTCCATCAGAATCATAAATAACATCCTTTACTGTGGAAATAGTATAACGTACACTGTTTGCATCATCTGAAGCTAGAATAATCTGATCGAACAATCCTGATTGATATCCTACTAATATTGCACCTTCTCCCATTTCACGAGAAACGCCTCCACACAGGGCAAATGTGAAATTTTCCGATGAA
>CAYQCA010000094.1:0-7096 GCA_964415835.1 uncultured Clostridium sp.
ATACCCTGCTCAATTTCAACAAACGCACCAAATGGAACAAGCCTTACAACTTTACCTTTAATTACATTTCCAACCTGATATTTTTCAGCTGCCAGATTCCAAGGATTATCAGCCTGCTTCTTATATCCAAGTGAAATACGCTTCTTATCCTTATCAAATTCCAGTACAGTAACAACTACTTCATCTCCGATTTTAAGTACTTCGGAAGGATGCTTGATTTTGTTCCAGGAAAGCTCTGATAGGTGAGCAAGACCATCTACTCCACCAATATCTACAAATGCACCAAAGTCCATTAGGCTCTTTACCTGTCCATTATAGGTCTTACCAACTTCGATGTTATTCCAGATTTCGCTGGAAGCAGTTTCCTTATTCTTTTCAATCAGCGTTCTTGCTGATCCAACAACTTTTCTTTTTTGCTTGTTGACTTCAATTATCTCAACTGTTAAAACCTGCTTTAAGAATTCTGTCAGGTCTTTTACAAATTTATCACTTATTTGTGATGCAGGTATAAACACTTTTACTCCGCTGGCATTTCCAATAACACCACCGTTTACTTTTTCGGTTATCTTTACCTTAACCGGTTGCTTTGAATTGAAAGCAGCTTCAATTGTGTCCCATCCTTTAACAGCGTCAACCTTTTTCTTGCTGAGAAGCACATTGCCGTCTCCGTCATTAACCCTTACAACAAAGACGTCGATTTCTTCCCCAACCTTAAGTGATTTTTCAGGATTAAAGTCCGGATCATCGGAAAACTCCTGCATTGGAATTATTCCATCTGATTTGTAGCCCATGTCAACATAAACTTCATTATTGTTAAATCCAATAATTTTACCCTTTGTAATCTGACCTGTTGTCAAAGTAACTAGTGAGCTTTCAAATGCATCTGCAAAGCTCATTTCTAAATCCTGTCTATCTAATTCACTCATTTTTTGAATAACCTCCTTGATTACCCAGTCAGGTGTTGACGCCCCTGCAGTAATACCAATTTTTTTAATTTTTTTTATATCAACCGATGGGATTTCATCGGCTGTTTGTATTTTAAAAGTTTTTTCGCAGTTTGCTTTACATATTTCGTAAAGCTTATTGGTATTGGAGCTATTAATATCCCCTATCACCAACATCATGTCAACCTCTTTTGATATTTTGTCAGCCTCAGTTTGTCTTTTGTCGGTTGCATTACATATTGTATCAAATTTTAGAACAATTTCAAACCTTTTATTTAAACTCTCAATAATTTTTTCCCACTTTTCACGAATAAAAGTTGTTTGAGATACTACGCAAATCTTCTTTTCAATTGCCGGCAATTCCTCAACCTGCTCCGCCTTGTCTATTATAAAAGCTGTATTATTGCACCACCCGTTTATTCCGATTATCTCAGGATGCTTCTTATCACCGACTATAATTATCTGATAACCCTCATTATATTTTTTCTGAACCAACATATGAATTTTTTTCACATATGGACATGTAGCATCAACTATTTCAAGGTTCCTTGACATGAGATCAGCGATAATCTCTTCTCCGACGCCATGAGCCCTAATCACTACTTTTGAAGGAGAAACAACCTCTTGAGGTGAGTTAATTGTATGTACACCTTGTTCTCTTAATCGGCTGACAACCTGATCATTATGTATAATAGGTCCCAGAGTATAAATTTTTTGATCTGATTTTGTTGCCAAATCAAATACTATCTTTATAGCGTTATTAACTCCAAAGCAAAATCCCGCTGTTTCTGCTACTATTATTTTCATCAAAAATCTCCTACAATCTAGCATTTTATTTGTATAAACTCAAAATTGTTTCGACTACCTCGTCAATAGTCATATTTGTTGAATCAATCTCATGAGCATCAGCTACCTTTATAAGGGGGGCAAACGCTCTGGAACTATCATTTTTGTCCCTAAATGTCATATCAGCCTTAACCTGTTCTAAATCAGCCTTCTGACCTTTGAGCACCATTTCATCATAACGCCTTCTGGCTCTTTCTTCAACTGAAGCGGTTAAGAATATTTTTAAATCTGCATTTGGAAGTACATATGATCCAATATCCCTTCCATCCATTACCACATTATGATCAGCAGCAATTTTTCGCTGCAAGTCAACCATTTTTAAACGGACTTCTTGAAAAACAGCTACATTTGAAGCTCCAACGGATACTTCCGGAGTTCTGATTTCCTCTGATACATCCACATTGTCGAGGTATATTTTTTGTGAGTTATCTTCATGTGTAATTGTTATATCTATATTTTGAATCATCTTTGCCAAATCTTCACCGGATTTTGTATCAATTCCGCTTTTTATAGCTTTAAGCGCAACAGCTCTGTACATTGCACCCGTATCCAAATATATAAATCCAAGACTTGATGAAACTTTTTTAGCAATAGTACTTTTTCCGGCACCTGCAGGGCCATCAATTGCAATACTTTTTGACATCTTACCTCCCATGTACGCGGTGAATCGCGTACGCAAATAGTTTTGAAAAACCGCCATATGGCTTATTTACTTAAATCAGGCCTTAATACTGCTGCGCCCTTCAAATATACATGCTTAATATCAGAATTGGTTTTGTCGGTATTGAAATGTATCAATACTCTAATACAACTCTTCAAGCTGCCTGGAACGTCTATTTCATTTGTACACATCAATGCAATATCGTTCCAACCCAGTTCCCTCGCTGCAACTGCTGGAAAAACCGCATTTAAATCACTTGTTAAAGTAAAAATTGCACTTATAATATCAGCATTATTTAGATTGTTTCTTTCTATTATTTGTTCAAGAAGCTCCCTGGTGCCTTCCAGTATTGCATCTCTGGAATTCTCTATAACAGTTGTAGCCCCTCTTATTGCTCTAACCAGCATAAACCCTCCATATATAATATAACTTTTAATTAAACCGCCCTATGACCCAAACCAATTGCAACTTCGTTTAAATTCAACAAACCTATCCCAAAGAATACTGCAACACTGATATGGTCATTGTATCTGGCAATTCCTATTTTACCACCGACGTTGAGACCAATTGCTTTGGGCATTATCTGAGATATTGCTTCTCTGGTAGCACCGGCAACTGCCCCTTGTTCAGCATGGCTTTCCGAAATAACCCCTTCTCTCTTGGAAGATACTACTGCTCTTTCCACGATTTTCATTACAGAGGATATAAACTCTCCTCCATAATCAACAGCAGCCGTATGTATGCCTGATTGAAGAAATTCAGCCTGTAGCTTTTTCTCAGAAGTTCTGTCACTGGTCAGAGCAATTTTTATAGCTGCACTGGCAATTTCTTTACTGCCATATTCATATTTATCTTCATTAGTCATAGTTCCTCCTACATGTCCATTTATTCCTTAAAAAGGGTATTAAGTGAACAAAAACCTATACAGTTAATTATATAGGTTTTTTCATTATAAGACAATAATTTAAGTTTACAATTTAGATTACTACAATTAATTTTAACAGACTTAATTTACCTGTACTTTCATAAGCCGTTGAATATTATTTTCAACTTTGGCGATAGCATTTATATAGCTACTATTAATATTCGAAGAGAGACTTTCGACCCTTATGATATGTCCCGTAACACTTTCGCTTCCATCAATCTCGATAACATCACCATTTTTTACATTAATGGACATTTTAATATTCTCAAATATAGCAACTTCATCACCATTAACCAATATCTTAACTGTTGGATCAGGTTCTTCACTAACAAGCCTAATCATAACCTGACCTTGATTGTATAAATATTCATCATTGCTAAGCGGCGAACCAATACTTTTATCGGTTAAATTCAATTTTTCTCTCACACTAGGTATTACCAATATTATTTGTACTGAAATAAGAACAAAAAATAATATCAGGCTGGTTTTGAAAAGGATGTTTTCAAAATTCGTACCGCTATCTTTTGTAATAACTTCCCTTGGATCTTTTTCATTTTCCTTATGGCTGAATTTAAGCAAGTTCATTTTCATATTTGTTCCTCTAAAAAATTTGTATACCTCTAATATGTACAAATTTTTAGATAAATACACATAATTTCCTAATTTAAGTTACAATTCAGGCCTGCTAAATAACCGGTTGAAAAAGCAATCGTCAAGTTAAATCCGCCTGTATAGGCATCCACATCAATAATTTCACCTGCAAAAAACAAGCCCTTTACTTTTTTTGATTCCATTGTAGATGGATTTATTTCATTTGTTTTAACTCCTCCTGCAGTTACAATGGCTTCTTTTATTGGTCTTGCCCCTGTTATTGTAGTTTCCAGTCCTTTTAACAGCTGAACGAGTCTTCTTCGCTCTTCTTTTTTTACCTGGTGAACAGGTTTTTCAGGAACAATTTCTGATAACCGGATTACCACAGGAATCAATTTTTGAGGAAGTAAGTCATCCAATGAATTTTTAAACTGTTTTCTTGAATACTTTTCAAAATCCCTCTGAATTCTTTCATCTAGTTTCTCTTCAGATAATGCCGGTTTTAAATCTATGATAAGCTTAATATTTTTAAAGTCATACGATAACAAATGTCTGCTTGCACTTAGTATAACCGGGCCTGAAACCCCAAAATGAGTAAATAGCATCTCACCAAAATCGTTGTAAATCTCTTTCCCATTGCTGTTTTTAAATGAAACAGATATATTCTTTAGGGATAGGCCTTGAAGTTCCTTTATCCATTCCTCCTGCGTCACAAGTGGAACTAATGAAGGTTTTAAAGGTGTTATTGTGTGCCCCAATTTTTGAGCCATCTCGTAACCGTCTCCGGTTGAGCCCGTACCAGGGTATGACATTCCTCCTACTGCTAATATTACAGAATCAGCTTCCATAATAGAGCCGTTCATTCTTTCAACACCTACTATTTTACCATTTTCAGCAATTATTCTCTTCACAGGTGCTTCCGTTACCACTTTGACATTGTTTTTGTTTAGAAATAATTGAAGAGCATGCAAAACATCTCTTGACGAATCAGAAACCGGAAAAACTCTGCCGCCGCGTTCTATCTTTGTTTCAAGACCAAGAGCATTAAAAAAAGCTATTAAATCCTGATTTGAAAAGGTATAAAATGCAGAGTACAAAAAATTACCATTACCTGGCGTATTCTGTATTAATTCCTCTATCTCAGCATCGTTAGTTATATTACATCTTCCTTTACCGGAGATAAGAAGTTTTTTCCCCAGTCTCTCGTTTTTTTCCAAAAGCACAACTTCATTGCCATTTTGTGCAGCAATGCCTGCAGCCATTATACCTGCAGGTCCTCCTCCAACAACTATTACTTTGTTAATTGCCATATCTGCCCTTCCGTAGTCGTTATAATTTCTCGTCATTGTAGCCGTCATCTTTTTCATACACCTGATACTCGTCCCAAATCTTTTCAAGCCTTTCAAATGTATTATATACCTCGTTTTTACGCCTCATACCTATAGCAACAATCAATGCATTAATCAGACTTAGAGGTGCAACAAGCGAATCAACAAAAGATGCCATATCACTTCTTGCCAACAGTGATAAATCAGCGACCTGTGATACAGGTGATTCTGCGCTATCAGTTAGAGCTATAGTTTTTGCTCCTTGATTTTTGGCAAACTGCATAGCTTTTATTGTTCTTTTCGAGTATCGAGGATAGCTAATACCAATAACAACATCGCCTTTCTGAGCTCTGATAATCTGCTCAAACATCTCGCTGACACTTGTAGTATGCACCAGTCTCACATTATCGAATATTAAATTGAAATAAAATCCAACAAAGCTTGCAAGTGTGGCAGAGCTTCTTACCCCAAGTATAAAAATTCTTTTTGCACTTAAAATACAATCAACAATATCATTAAAATCAGAATTATCTATCTGCTCAAGTGTTATCTTTATTTTTTCCATATCTGATTGCATAACACTTTTTAGAATGTTATCTTCATTTATTCTATTTGATGATACCTCTATTCTCTGTACAGCAGTAAGCTTGCTTTTAATAAGCTCCTGAAGCACCTTTTGAAGTTTTGGGTAACCATCAAAACCAAGTTCTATTGCAAACCTCACGACAGTCGATTCACTTACACCCACAATTTCGCCCAGCTTTGCAGCTGTAACATATGCGGCCTTATCATAGTGATTAACTATGTAATTTGCAATTAACTTTTGTCCTTTACTGAAATCATCATATTTTTGCTGAATTAAATTTATTAAATCGTTATTTTTTTGGCTATACATTGTTCCTCCAACAAAATATATATTTAAAAGCCGAAGAGGTGTATGTCACCTTTAGTTATAGAGACATATAATATATATTACCTTTTTGCAGGATAAAAAGCAAGCGCTTGCAAATTCTTAATTTATTAATATTATACTTTAAAGTTACTAATAATAATTTTAATGGTTGAAAATAATAATTTTCATTACTAAATTTTGCTGGAGAACCTATGATACAAATTGATGATGCAGGAAGCGGAAGCTTTGTTGGAGGAACCTGTATTGGCATTTACAGGCCTGAAACGAATGAATATTATTTTGACATTATCCCTGTAGAGTTATATAGTGTTGAAAATTTTAAAAACAAAATGTATCTTGATGATGTTGTAAATATAGTAATTAGTGCTTTCGAGGCATTAAAAGTAACTAAATACGATACTATTGAAATCTGTCGAGGATATATGTTTGAAAAGCTCAAGATATGGCTAACAGATAATGGCTTTTGCTGGTATGTTACCCAGATTACCGGTAAAATTCAGGAAGTGGTTGAAAAAAACTTTGAGCTGTATTCGATTGAGCTTGGACTACCCAGAGAATATATAAAATATACAAGATATCCATTTCATTTTCATAAACTGCTAAGATGGGTTTATTCAGATTTTGATAATAGAATTTCTCTATGCAAGATTGGATGGCGTAGCTGGCAAAAAATCAAAAACAACACTCCAACCCTTTCCTATGAAAAAATGCAACACACCAATTATTTTTGCCTAAAATGTGGAAAGAAGATTAAAAGAAATTCAAATGTTGCTGTTCTTGAGTTTTTCAGCAATAAAACAATTTATGTTTATTTGCATAGGGAATGTCAAAAACAGAAGTAACAGGAGTCATAGAAGTAGCAGGAGTAGTAGAATTTGGAAGGTTGGC
>CAYQCA010000094.1:7196-13735 GCA_964415835.1 uncultured Clostridium sp.
TAAATACTTTTTCTAAACCTATCCAGCATCCCATACAGTTTCCATCTGTTCTGGTACTGCTCATTACTTAATCTTGATATATTTCCCACAGCATAATGCTTGCCATCTCTCCTACCCATTTCATTAACAGCGGCAGATATGGCTGCAACAACTTCGGGGTTGATTCCTTCAGTAGCTTTTGGTACCTGTGCAGTGTTTTCTAACGCTTTTTGTCTTTCTTCTATTCTTTGCTTAAAGAATTTTTCTGCAACCTGTGGAAGTAATGCGTATGACAGAATGTCTTCATCCTGCTCTAAATACTGCGAAACAGTATTTTTAATCTTAGCAAGTTCGGGTTCAATTAGATCTGCAGGTCTGCAAGTAATCGGCTGCTCGTCACCTAATACCTTCTTTTGGATATCAGGATTTACAGGAGCCGGAGTCTTGCCGTATTCTCCTTTAACCAAACCCTTTGATTCCTTTGGAACCATCTTGTATCTTTCACCGGTAACAATATTCAGAACTGCCTGAGTTCCAACTATCTGACTGGTTGGTGTTACAAGCGGAGGATATCCAAAGTCCTCTCTTACTCTTGGTACTTCTTTTAGAACTTCTTCGTATTTATCCAGTGCATTTGACTGCTTTAGCTGAGAAACAAGATTTGAGAGCATTCCACCCGGAACTTGATAAATAAGTGTATTTACATCAACACCCATTACTTTGACATCCAGAAGTCCGTTTTCAATGTATTTTTCTTTGAGTGGTCTGAAGTAATCTGCAATTTCGCTGAGCTGTGCCAAATCCAAACCTGTATCATACTGAGTATCCTTTAATGTTGCAACAAGAGGCTCTGTCGGCGGTTGTGATGTTCCCAACGCCATGGGCGAAATTGCACAGTCTACAACATCAACACCCGCCTCAATTGCTTTTAGATAGGTCATGGAAGCAACACCGCTGGTGTAGTGGGTGTGTAATTGTATTGGAATATTGACACTTTCTTTTAGGGCTTTGACAAGCTCATAAGCCTGGTAAGGTACTAAAAGCCCCGCCATATCTTTAATACAAATTGAGTCTGCCCCCATGCTTTCCAGCTGCTTTGCATCCTTCACAAAGAGCTCCAGGCTGTGAACCGGGCTAACTGTATAGCAAATACATCCCTGCGCATGACCGCCTTCCTTTTTACAAGCCTTTATTGCTGTTTCAATATTTCTTGCATCATTTAAAGCATCGAATATTCTAATAATATCCATTCCGTTTGCAACTGCTTTTTGTACAAAATACTCTACAACATCATCCGCATAATGCTTATAGCCTAAAAGATTCTGACCTCTCAGCAGCATCTGCAGCTTTGTTTTCTTAGCAACAGCTTTTATTTTTCTGAGTCTATCCCAGGGATCTTCATTCAAAAATCTCATAGAAGCATCAAAAGTGGCACCGCCCCATGCTTCCAGAGAATGATATCCTATATTATCGAGTTTTTCTATTATAGGAAGCATATCTTCAGTCTTCATTCTAGTTGCAATAAGCGACTGGTGTGCATCTCTCAATACTGTTTCTGTAATTCTAACGCCCGCCATGTTTCCATCTCCTTTACGGTAAAGTCCGGTTATTTAAGCTATAGATACCATTACTTCTCCGGCAGTTACAGATTTTCCAGCTTCTACATTTAAAGAAGCTACTTCCCCGTCAGCAGGTGATACAATTTCGTTTTCCATTTTCATCGCTTCAAGTATCAGGAGCACCTGACCCTTTTTAACAGTATCACCAGCAGCAACATTAACTTTCAAAACAGTTCCAGGCATTGGAGCTGCTACATCACCAGCTTTTGAAGCTTGCGGTTGTGTTGTCTTTACAGCAGGACGTGCTAATGTTTGTGTTTTAGTCCTTGTCATCGTTGAAACAGCTGCGTTTCCGCTTCCTATTTCTTCAACCTCTACTTCATATGGATTTCCATTAACTTTTATTATATATTTACTCATATCAAAATTCCTTCCTTTCGTTATGCTATGAATGCTCTGATATTTTAATCTAAATCGGCTAAACCGACTTTCCACAACGTTTCACTTTCACTTTTAAAGGGGTATATTTCCGTGCTTTTTCGCAGGTCTGTTTTCTCTCTTTGTATTTAACATTTCAAGTGCATATATAATTCTCTTTCTCGTTTCAGCTGGCTCAATTACATCATCTACATATCCTCTTGACGCTGCAACGTAAGGATTGGAGAATTTATCCCTGTATTCCTCTATCTTTTGTTGTCTTGTTTCGGAAGGATTTTCCGAAGCAGCTATATCCTTCTTAAAGATAATATTAGCTGCACCATCTGGCCCCATTACTGCAATTTCCGCTGAAGGCCATGCAAACACCATATCAGCTCCTATAGTTTTGCTGTTCATTGCAATGTATGCTCCACCATAAGCTTTTCTGAGAATTACATTAATTTTTGGTACAGTTGCTTCAGAAAATGCATACAAAAGCTTTGCACCATGCCTGATAATGCCGTTGTGTTCCTGAGCAACCCCAGGTAAAAACGCAGGAACGTCAGTCAAAGAAACCAAAGGAATGTTGAAAGCATCACAGAAACGCACAAAACGTGCTGCTTTATCGGCTGCATTTATATCAAGTGATCCTGCCATTATTTTCGGCTGATTGGCAACAATACCAACAGACTTCCCGTTTAAGCGGCCAAATCCAATAATTATATTTTGTGCAAAATTGCTTTGGATTTCAAAGAAATCACTATCGTCTACAATTTCACCAATAACTTCATACATATCGTATGGCTTGTTCGATTCTTCAGGAATTATGCTGTTTAAGCTTGCTATTAATCTTTCAGCGCTGTCTGTTTCGCTGTAATAGAGAGTATCTGATACATTATTGTCAGGTATAAATGACAGCAGTCTTTTAATATCTTCAATACAATCCTGTTCACTTGATGCTTTAAAGTGGGCTACACCACTTACAGCTGTATGAACATCTGCACCTCCAAGATTTTCAACCGAGACATCTTCACCGGTAACTGATTTTATTACCTGTGGTCCGGTAATAAACATCTGGCTTGTATTTTCAACCATGAATATAAAGTCTGTTATCGCAGGCGAATAAACAGCTCCGCCGGCACAAGGCCCCATAATTACTGATATTTGAGGGATTACTCCCGATGCAATGGTATTTCTGTAGAATATATCTCCATATCCAGAAAGCGCATCCAAGCCTTCTTCTATACGGGCTCCACCTGAATCATTAATTGCAATAAACGGAGCTCCCATTTTAAGAGCCATATCCATAACCTTTGTAATCTTTTTCGCATGCATTTCGCCAAGTGATCCACCAATTACAGTAAAATCCTGTGAAGAAACAAATACTTTTCTTCCATTAACATTTCCATAACCGGTGACTACACCATCTCCTGGCAGCTTTTTCTTTTGCATACCAAAGTCAAAGCATCTGGATTCAATAAAAGCATCTACCTCCACAAAGCTATCCTGGTCAAACAAAAGTTCTATTCTCTCCCTAGCGGATAACTTCCCTTCTGAATGTCTTTTTGCTATTTTATCTTCTCCGCCACCAAGAGAAATATTTTTCTTTAAGTCATTTAAGGTTTCAATCTTTTCATTTTGTGACATATAAACCTCCCATCTATGTGCTTTTGCACATAATTAAATAGTTTACGAATCTTAGTTATTACCTGTAATTATTATTAGTTATTATTACCTAGTAATAATTATATATTAGTATATATTCAGTGTCAATAGTAGTAGGTACCTATTGCCACAAGCTGATTTTTACACTAATATTACTTTTATTACCAAAAACCTTTATTTACTTTATTATTGATATAAAAAAGGCTATACTTAATCATAGGATTTTAAAGCTATTGGGATAATATAACAATAATATTTCCCCCACAAAACTAATTAATACACCGAATATTATATTGAGGAGTGAAAACATAGTTGGCCATTTTACATATTTTTAGTAGGAATAGGCGAAACAAAGAGCCTTTAGGAGATACTATAAATAGAATAAAAAACGGAGAAACAACTCTTAAAGATACATTAATAGATGATTATAAGCCATTTATTATAAAAGTCGTTTCCAAAACCACAGGCAAGTATGTTGAACTTGAAAATAGTGACGAGTTCAGTATAGGGCTTATGGCTTTCAATGAAGCTATCGAATGCTATGATGTGAACAAGAGTCCAAACTTTCTTAGCTTTGCTGAAACTGTCATCAAAAGAAGGGTCGTAGATTATGTAAGAAAAAACCATAAAAATAGTAAAGTATATCCATTAACCTATTTTCAAAGTAGTGAAGATGATGAAAAAAATACATTTGAAGAGAGATATTTAAAGGTAGATGCAAGTTCACTCTTTGATAATATAGAAATGAAGGAAGAGCTTGCTGCCTTCACTAAAAGACTTGGAGAGTTTAATATTGAATTAATGGATTTAGTAAAAGCTTCTCCAAAGCATTTGGATTCAAAACAACTATCAATAAAGATAGCAAGAACACTTGCCGAAAATAGTGATTTATCCGAAAAACTTGAGCGAAAGAAAACCGTTCCAATGGTCGATCTTTTAAAATTAATCAAGGTTAATCATAAAACTGTTGAAAGAAATAGAAAATTTATTATTGCTGTATACTTAATTTTAAAAAGTAATCTTGAGGTGTTACAAGGATATGTCAAAAATGTTGAGGGAGGAGAAAATGATAATGGCTGATTATACGGGATCAATACTTGAACTAAAAGGAAAAAAAGCAGTAGTTATGACAGATACTTGTGACTTTATATCTATTAAAAGGCAGCCTGATATGTTTGTCGGTCAACAAATTAAATTTAAAAAATCTGAAGTAGTAAATTTGAATAAACACTACACTAAATATTTTGCACTTATTGCTAGTGTATTTTTACTAGCCTTTGCTTCTATATTTTATTTGCATATATTTAGCCCCTCTTCTGTTTATGCTTATATTGATGTAGATATTAATCCTAGTCTTGAGTTATCGATAGATAGGGACTCAGAGGTTCTTGGTGTAAAACCTCTGAACCATGATGCCAAAGCATTATTAAAAGATTTGGACCTGGAAAGCTTACCAGTCAGCCAAGCGATATCGATAGTTGTAGAAGCTTCTAAGAAACAGGGATATATAAGCCCGGGTAAAGAGAATGCAGTTTTGATATCAGCTTCAATTGAAAAAAACAATAAGCTGGCTAAATCTGATGAAAGTATTTTAGATAATATATTGGCAGAAATAAGTAATACTGAATATTCAATTGATGATGAAAGCCTTGAAACTGAAATTATTAAAGTAACACCTGATTCAAGGAAATCAGCGGTTGAGAATAATATTTCCATGGGCCGGTATTCCCTTTATAACGATATAAAAAAAGAAGACGATAAAATCACAGTTGAAAATGCAAAGTCAGCCCGCGTCGCTGATATGATAAAGAAAGCAAAAAATAATAATTCAAATAAAAATAAAGATAAAATTAAAAATAAAGATAAAGATAAGTCCACTGAAAAAAACAATAATGGTAAAGCAGTTGAGAAACCTGATAAAACCAATGTAACCCCTGATAATGAAACCTTTAATAATAGTAATAATAGCAAAAATAATAAATACAAAGATAAGGATAAAACAAAAGACAAAAAAAATAATGGTAATAATAAGGAAGCTCCGGATAAAAATAAAACTTCTGCTGAAATAAATGCAAGCCCTGATGGAAAGGATTCCCTTGATCAGGGCTCTAGCCCTATTACAGACAGTATTTCAGACAGTATTACAAAGGATATTGAAGAAAATATCTCAGATAACATCTCAGATAATATTTCAGACAATGAAAATACTGAAAAGAATAAGGACAAGAATAATACAAAAAATAACGGTAAGTCCTTACAAAATAATTCAAAAAATGATAGCAAAGATAGCGAAAATAAACAGAATGATAAAAGCAACAGCGAAAAAAACGGAAAAAAATAATAACTGCTTACATATAAATTGTTATAATTTCATTACAGAAACATTTCAGCAAGATTACTTTCAAACGCCCTATTTTAGGGCGTTTTACTTTGCTTCTCCCCCCCTGAAAAATTTACCATGTACTCGAATATAATATAACGAGGCAATAACAAAAAGATTTTCCAGTAACGAAAGGAGATTTAACATGAACAGCAAAAAAATCTTAAAGAAATTTTCTGTACTTGCTTTTGCATTAATTTTGGTACTGCAATTCACTTCAATAGCCAGTGCAAAAAGTGACCCAAAAAACAACCACGGACAATCAAAAAAGTATTCTCAGAGCTCAGATAAGAATTATAACGGCATTCCTGATTCATGGGAAGCAAAATATGGCTTAAAGGGCGGCAATATCCATAAAAAAGATACCGATAAAGACGGCCTGGTCAACGCCATAGAGTATAAGCTAGATTACAATCCAACTAAGAAAGATACTGATGCTGATAAAATCCTTGACGGTGATGAAGACTATGATGGCGATGGCTTGACTAATATCCAGGAAGTTAAACTCGGTTCAGATCTGACGTTAGCTGATACTGACA
>CAYQCA010000095.1:0-5731 GCA_964415835.1 uncultured Clostridium sp.
GCAGGGTGAGTTTTAAATATTTCAAACAAGTGCAATTTTAAGATAATTGTATTTAAAAAATCAGGAGGTAAGTTAAAATGGCAAAGATGTATTATGACAGTGATTGTAATCTAAAATTACTAGAGGGAAAAACAGTAGCGGTTATTGGATATGGAAGTCAGGGGCATGCACATGCTCAGAACTTAAAAGATAGTGGTGTTAATGTAGTTGTTGGTTTGACACCAAATTCATCAAGAAGAAAACAGGTTGAGGCAGACGGACTTAAAGTTTATGATACTGCTGTTGCAGCAAAGATGGCTGATATTATTATGATATTGACTCCTGACCAAAGTCAGAAGGCAATGTATGATCAAGACATTGCTCCTAACCTTGAAGCAGGTAATATACTTATGTTTGCTCACGGTTTTAATATTATTTATAATCTGATTGTTCCACCGGCAGATGTAGATGTAATCATGGTTGCACCAAAGGGCCCTGGTCATACAGTAAGAAGCCAGTACAAAGAAGGAAGAGGAGTTCCGGCGCTGATAGCTGTTGCTCATGACGCCTCCGGAAAAGCAAAGGACTTTGCTCTGGCTTATGCAGCAGGAATAGGTGCCGGAAGAGCAGGAATACTACAGACATCCTTTAGAGAGGAAACTGAAACTGACTTGTTCGGTGAGCAGGCTGTTCTCTGTGGTGGAGTTACCGAATTGATGAAAGCAGGCTTTGAAACACTGGTGAATGCAGGATACCAACCGGAAATCGCTTACTTTGAATGCGTACATGAAATGAAGCTGATTGTTGACCTTATTAACCAGGGCGGATTTGCTGAAATGAGATATTCAATCAGTGATACAGCAGAATATGGTGACTATGTGACAGGTAAGAGAATAATCACAGACGAAACCAGAAAAGAAATGAAAAAGGTCCTCAAAGAAATTCAGGATGGTAAATTCGCATCTAACTGGATTACTGAAAATGCAGCAGGCGGAAGAGCTAACTTCCTGGCAATGAGAAGAAATGAGTCAGAACATCAGGTAGAAGTAGTTGGCAAAGAACTCAGAAAGATGATGAGCTGGCTGAAGAAGTAGAAGCAGAAGTCAGAACGTAGGAGTTCAGTAGACAGAAGAAGGAAAGTCGGCTTATGCCGACTAGAATTTAAAAAGCAGGAGACAGAACGTAGAAGTTCAGTATTCAGGAGAAGGAGCCCGGCTATTGCCGGGCTGGAATTAAAAAATATAGAGAAATTCAATAAAGATGAATATAGGCAGTTGCATTAATATTTACTTTAATTTTATTTTAGACAATTATGAATGTGAGATTGTGAGGAGGTAAATCGATATGGCAAGAAGAATTAAGATTTTTGATACAACGCTTAGAGATGGAGAACAAACTCCAGGTGTTAATTTGAACCTTCAGGAAAAAATGGAAATAGGTAAACAGCTGGTAAGACTAGGTGTTGATGTTATAGAAGGCGGCTTTGCCATAGCGTCACCAGGGGACTTTGAATCAATCAGGTCTCTTTCAAAGAACTTAAAAGAGGTTACAATTGCGAGCCTGTGCCGTGCAGTGGAAAAAGATATAGATAGAGGCTGGGAGGCGGTACAGTATGCTGAAAGCCCAAGAATCCATACTTTTATAGCTACTTCGGATATTCATATGAAATACAAGCTTAAAATGACAGAAGAAGAAGTGCTCCAAAGAGCAGTTGCTATGGTGAAGTATGCGAAGAAGTATTGTTCCGATGTAGAGTTTTCAGCAGAGGATGCCAGCAGAACCCGGGAGGAGTTTCTTTACCGTATAGTTGAGGCAGTTATTACAGCTGGTGCGACAGTAGTAAATATTCCTGATACCGTAGGTTATTCAACACCTATCGAGTTTGGAAGATTAATTAAAAATATTAGAAATAATGTTCCCAACATAGATAAAGCAGACATCAGTGTTCATTGCCATAATGACCTGGGCCTGGCTGTAGCAAATTCTCTTGCAGCAATCGAAAACGGTGCTGCACAGGTGGAGTGTACAATTAACGGCCTGGGTGAGAGAGCTGGTAATGCGGCTGTTGAAGAAGTCATAATGGGAATTAATACGAGAAAAGATTATTATGATATCACTCACAAAATAGATACTACACAAATATACAGATCAAGCAGACTGGTTTCCAGCCTGACAGGTGTGAGTGTTCAGCCAAACAAGGCAATAGTAGGCGCGAATGCATTTGCACATGAATCAGGAATTCATCAACATGGTGTTCTTTCGGAAAAATCAACCTATGAAATCATGACTCCCGAATCTGTGGGAGTGGGCAAAAACAGAATGGTTTTGGGTAAGCTCTCCGGACACCACGCTTTTGAGGATAGATTGAAGGAGATGGGATATACTCTTTCTCAGGAAGAAATAAAAACAGCCTTTGAGAAGTTTAAGGATTTGGCTGATAAAAAGAAGGTTGTTACCGATAAGGATATTGAAGCTCTGGTAGATGAAAATATAGCAGTGCCTGAAATCTTTGTTATCGATAGCTTCCAGATTAACAGCGGAAATAAGATGATTTCCACATCAACTGTCAGTATTAAAAGGGAACATGAGATTATTACTGAGGCTGCAACGGGAGATGGCCCTGTTGATGCTGCCTTTAATGCAATTGAGCGTGCCACAGGGATTAATGCCGAGCTGGTTCACTACAGCATTAAAGCTGTTACAGAGGGTAAAGATGCTCTTGGTGAAGTTACAGTAAAAATATCCACTGATGACAAGGTGTTTATGGGCAAGGGTGTAAGTACAGATATTATAGAAGCGAGCGTTAAGGCATATTTGAATGCTATTAACAGGTCTATAAGTGAAATAGGAGAAGCAATAATTAGCTAAGAGGGGTCGCTTGAACGAGCAACCCCTTACAGGGTTGCTTTTTTTAATATTCAGGAAAAATCTTTTACAATCATGTATTATATAGATAGGAGGAAAAGATATGTCAAAAAAAGTAATTGTATATGATTCAACTTTGAGAGATGGTGCTCAGGCTGTAGGAATTTCATTTACCGTTGAGGACAAACTTAAGATAGTGGATAAACTCGATAGATTGGGTATTGATTACATTGAAGCGGGTAATCCCAGCTCCAATCCAAAGGACCTGGAGTTTTTTGAAAAGGTTCTCAAGCGTAAGCTTAAGACTTCAACAATAATTGCATTTGGCGCTACCAGGAGAGCGAATATCAAGGCGCAAGATGACCCAAATGTACTGTCTTTGCTGAATGCCGGAACTACTGCGGTAGCAGTGTTCGGAAAGGCATGGGATTTCCAGGTCACAGACATTTTGAAGACCACGCTGGATGAAAACCTCAATATGATATATGACACTATTAAATTCTTTAAAGAAAACGGAAAAACAGTTGTTTACGATGCTGAGCACTTTTTTGACGGGTATAATGCAAATCCGGAATATGCGATCAAGACTCTTAAGGCTGCCTACAATGCTGGTGTTGATTCTATTTGTCTATGTGATACAAAAGGAGGAAGCCTGCCTTCCCGTATTGCAAAAGTAACGGAAATAGTCAGAAAAGAGGTTGATTGCGACATAGGAATCCACTGCCATAATGACAACGGGATGGCCGTAGCCGGGTCAATTGCTGCTGTTGAAGCAGGTGCGGTACAGGTGCAGGGGACAATAAATGGATTTGGCGAAAGGTGCGGCAATGCAAATCTATGTACAATAATTCCGAATTTACAACTCAGTATGGGATATCAATGTATTCCTGATGAAAACATGGAGAATCTCACTAAAGCGGCTAGGTTTGTTAGTGAGGTAGCTAATATTATTCATGATGAAAGGGCTCCTTTTGTGGGCAGCTGCGCCTTTGCTCATAAGGCTGGAATGCATGCCGACGCCGTAAATAAAAATACATTTGCTTATGAAATTATCAATCCGGAAGTGGTTGGAAACCAGCGGAATATCCTTATGTCAGAGGTGGCAGGAAGAAGCGCGGTTATGAGTCTTATTAATTCGGTGGATAGCTCCATTACCAAGGATTCACCGGAAACAAAGAAAATTATTGAGCGTTTGAAGGAGCTTGAGTACGAGGGATATCAGTATGAAGGCGCTGAGAGTTCCTTTGAACTGGTTATCAGAAAAATTCTTGGTAAATATAAACCGTTTTTTGAATTAAAAGAATTTAAGGTTATTGTAAATGAGCCGACAGTTGGTGTCAATTCTTCCGCGATGATAAAAATTGAAGTCGGAGAACAGACTGAAATAACAGCGGCAGAAGGTGATGGACCGGTAAATGCACTGGATAAAGCCCTTCGTAAAGCTCTTGAAAGATTTTATCCTCAGATTGCTGAAATGAAGCTGAGCGATTATAAGGTTAGAGTTTTAGACTCCAACTTTGCAACGGCATCAAAGGTTAGGGTATTAATAGAAACTACCGATGGAGAGGAAGTTTGGACTACTGTGGGAGTATCCACCGACATTATTGAGGCCAGCTGGAGAGCGTTGGTCGATTCTGTTGAACACAAGCTGATGAAAACAACGAATATTTAGCTTAGAAAGTATTTAACTAAGAGATCGGGAGTGTTATAAGTGGAGCCATTTAAGGAAAATATTATTACGCATAATTTAACATTTCCGGTTGATATTTTTCTATACAACCATGAAAGAAAATTTATTGTGGCAGAACCCCATTGGCACGACTGTATCGAGATACTTTATATACTCAAAGGTACCGTTGAACAGCAGATAAATGATAAATATTACTTGCTGCATGGAAATGATATCATTATTCTGAATGTTGGGGACATACATGGTACTTATCGTATTTCTGATGATGATGTTGAAATACTGGTAATTAAGTTTATGCCAGATGTAATAGAAAATGGAGTTTCAAGGATTTATGAATCAAAATACATACGCGCTTTCCTGAATAATCATAATAATAGATCAGTCAGGATTATCAGAGACCTGAAAAATGCTTCCGATATACATAAGTTGATGCTTGGACTTTACGAGGAGTTTATAGCAAAGGATTCCGGGTATGAGATATTCATAAAAGGATATATTTACCAGTTAATAGCCAACCTTATAAGAAACGGAATTTATACTCCATTATATAAAGAAAATGAGTTGTTATCTCTAGATAAATTATTTGAATATATTGAGAGCCATTACAATCAGAAGATAAAGCTTGAAGAAGCTGCTAAAATTTATAACTTAAGCTATTCATATTTCTCAAGATACTTCAAAAAGGTTACGGGAAGAACATTCAAGGATTATGTTGATTTTGTCAGAATTAGTGAAGTGGAAAGACTCATATTGTCAAAGACGATGAATATTTCTGAAGCTGCTTATGAAGTTGGCTTTTGCAATATTTCAAGCTTTAATCGAGTGTTTAAGAGGGTTAGAGGGTATACTCCCGGTGAAATTAAAAAGTCAAAAACTGCAAAGGAATAAGCAAAAAACAGCGTATATTTAGTACCTCCGTTAATTTATGATAGTAATATAATAAATAGATGGAGGTTTTACTATGAAAGATTTTATCCCAGATTATAAAAATATAGTGGATGCAGCAAAAAACATAGAACCCAAGAGAACTCCTATTTACGAGCATATCATTTCTGAAACAATAATGGAAGAAATAATGAAAAAGCAATTCATTGGCCTTTATGAAGGAAATAAGGCAGATAAAAAAGAATTTTTCAAAATTTATACGGAATTTTTTAAGCAAATGGGCTATGATACAGTTACTTTCGAACGCTGTAT
>CAYQCA010000095.1:5741-13673 GCA_964415835.1 uncultured Clostridium sp.
TTGGAAGGCACATGCCAGGAGTAATAAAGACAAGAGATGATTTTAATAAGTACCCCTGGGATGAAATACCTGACCTGTTTTTTAAAGCTTTTTATGAGGACTTTGAGTTACTCCGTGAAACAATGCCTGCAGGAATGAAAGCAATAGGAGGGCCTGGCAATGGCGTTTTTGAATGCGTACAGGATATAGTTGGGTATACTGATCTTTGTTACATATCAATCGATGATCCGGATTTATACAAGGATTTATTTAGTGCAGTTGGTGAGATGATGTTTAGAATCTGGAACAGATTTCTTAAAGAATTCGGTGACGTTTATTGTGTGTGCAGATTTGGGGATGACATGGGATTCAAGTCCAATACACTGATTCCTGCAGAGGATATAAGAAACTATATTGTTCCTGAATATAAAAGAATTATAGAGCTTGTCCATTCTTATAACAAACCATTTTTACTGCACTCCTGTGGTAAAATATTTGATGTCATGGAAGACTTGATTGATGTAGCTAAAATTGATGCAAAGCATTCAAATGAGGACCAGATAGCCATGTTCAAGGAGTGGGTAGATAGGTATGGCACCAAAATCGGCAATTTCGGCGGTGTGGATACTGATCATTTGTGCAGAAAAAGCGAAGATGAAATAAGACAGATAGTTAAAGATGTAATGGGCTATTGTAAAGGACATGGAGGATTTGCACTTGGTTCAGGGAATTCAATTCCGGCATATATAAAACCTGAAGGATATCTCGCTATGATTGAGGCTGCCAGAGAATTCAGGGGAGACTAATTTATAGAACTTATTAGGCAAGGTATTTATGGCTGAAAATGCACTCTTCGGAGGCATTTTTATTTTTATAAAAAAGTCAGATATATCAAATATTGAAATTTTTCTGTTTATATGATAATGTCAAAGAGACTTAAAAATTCAGGTTTAAATAGCTGTTTGCAGACAAAAATGATGCTGGTATATATATTGTAAAAGAGTGGGTGCAAATATGAAACAAATATTCATAATAAATCCGACGGCAGGTAAGGGTAAGTCTCTGGAACTTGTGCTGTTTATAAAGAGCTGTTTTGAAAACCGTGAGGATGAATGCATTATACGCATTACAGAGTACCCCGGACATGCGACTGAAATAGCCAGAGAGTACTGTAGCAGAGAAGTCTGCAGAGTATATTCCATTGGCGGAGATGGGACTGTAAATGAGATAGTAAATGGAATGGCAGGAACTACATCAACGCTTGGAGTTATCCCAACAGGTTCGGGAAACGATTTTCTTAGAAGCATACTGGCACCCTTTGATATAAAAGAAATGATAACCAGCACAATTAATGGTCAGGAGAGAAGTATAGATCTTGCCCGGGTTAATGACAAGTATTTTATAAATATATCATCCATTGGCTTTGATGCCGAGGTAGTATTTAATGCTAATAAATTCAAAAGGATACCTGGCATCCCTGGAAGGCTGGCGTATTTGTTTTCAATAATTTATACAGTTTTTCAGAAGAGAATCAGTACTATAAAGATTGATATTGATAACAAGAAGATGGATTGTAGAATTCTCCTTGCTGCAATTGCCAACGGCAAGTATTATGGAGGCGGAATGCTGCCCACACCGGATGCGGAGCTAAATGATGGGCTGCTTGATATTTGCCTGGTCTCGGAAGCAAGCAGACTGCAGATTTTGAGTTTGTTTCCAAAGTATATTAAAGGTTTGCATGGGCAGCTGGACCTGGTGAGCTTCTATAAAGGCCGAAAGATAAGGATTGAAAGCCGGGAAAGCATTTGCCTTAATATAGATGGCGAAATAATAACTGCGGAAACTATGGAATTTGAAGTATTGGAAAAAGCTATAAAGGTGGTATTTCCTGCGCACGGAGGAGAACAATGAAAATAATTCATACCGGTGATTGGCATATTGGCAAAATAGTTAATGAGTTCAGTATGCTGGAAGAACAAAAAAATATACTTGGACAGCTAATTTCTGCCATAGAGGCGGAGAAGCCCGATGCACTGATTATTGCAGGAGATATATACGATAGAAGTATTCCACCCGTCGAGGCGGTGGAATTGGTGGATGAGGTTTTTAACAGGGTACTTTTGGAATACAAGGTGCCAATCCTAGCCATATCTGGTAACCATGACAGTGCTGAGAGACTGTCCTTTGCAAGCAGAATTCTCACAAATAACGGGCTATATATTACAGGAGTCTTTGACGGTAACATAAAGAGTGTCAAGTTGCAGGACGATTTCGGTCCTGTTAATTTTTATATGCTGCCTTATGTTGACCCAAGAAATATACGTCATCTGTATGATGACAGCAGTATAACCACACACGATGGCGCTATGAAAAAATTGGTTGAGAATATAGAAAGAACTTTGGTTTCAGAAGAAAGAAATGTTATGATAACCCATGGTTACATTACATATATGGGACAGCAGCTTGAGACAAGTGAATCGGAAAGACCTCTTAGCATTGGTGGAACTGATTTTGTCAACTCTGCCTATTTCAATTTATTCAATTATACTGCCTTAGGGCATTTGCATGCTCCTCAGCGGGTTGGGGCAGATAATATCAGGTATTCCGGATCGTTGCTCAAATACTCATTTTCAGAAGTGAACCAGCGCAAAGGTATTACGATAGTTGATATAGATAATAATGGAAATTCTACTGTAAATATAATAGAACTTAAGCCCAAAAGAGACATGAGAATTATTAAAGGTCCATTAAATGAATTGATTAGTCCTGAAGTATACAAAAATGCAAATACCGAGGACTATATCTATGCTATTTTAACCGATAAAGGTGAACTTATTGACCCAATTTCAAAGCTCAGATCGGTTTATCCCAATATAATGGGCTTGGCTAAAGAGAGTACCGTCGTGGGAGAAAACAGTAAAACTGCGGCTTCAGATGGTTATAAGTCCAAATCCAGACTGGCACTTTTTGAAGAATTTTATGAGTCTATTCAGGGTGAGCCTCTTGGTCAAGAGGCTCAAAGCGTAATGGAGAAAATAATCGGTGAGGTTGAAAAGGAGGTCGTATAATGAAACCTTTGAGGCTTACTATAAGTGCCTTTGGACCCTATGCCGGTGTTCAGCAAATAGATTTTACAAAGCTGCATGAGCAGATTTTTGTCATATCAGGGCCAACCGGTGCAGGAAAGACAACTATTTTTGACGCAATCAGCTATGTACTCTTTGGAGAGGCCTCAGGAAGCAGCAGAGACAAGGATGACTTAAGAAGCCATTTTGCTGATGCTGATACCGAGACTTTTATTCAAATGGAGTTTGAGCTAAGAGGGAAAATTTATAACATAAAAAGATCTCCCCAGCAAGAGCAAAGAAAGCTCAGAGGGGAAGGAGTAACAATTAGAAATGCAGATGCTGAACTTTTGATGCCCGATGGCTCGCTGATTACAAAAATCGCAAATGTGGACGAGAAAATCAATGAGATTATTGGAATAAGCAAATCACAGTTTAAGCAAATAGTAATGCTTCCACAGGGTGAATTCAGAAAGCTTCTGGAGTCAGACAGTACTGAAAGGGAACAAATTTTCCGTAAGATATTCGGAACTGAGGGCTTCCTGCTTATACAGAAAAAGCTTGACGATGAAAGCAAGGAACTATACAAATCAGTTCATGATTTTAAAACGCAAATTGATACTCACATCAAGCACTTTGATTTGGGTAATGAACAACAACTTGAAGAGTTACGTGACAATGAAAATATCAATATTAATGTATTTATAGAAACAATACAAGCCTTAGTAAAATGCGATAGAGAAGAAATAGAGAGATTGAAGGCGAAGCTCGGTGTAATAACCGAAAAGCAGGGAAAGCTTAAGGAGCAAATCGTAAAGAGTCAGGAAATTAATAAAAAGATAAGTGAAAAAGAACAGATAAAAGCAGAATATCAGGACTTTTTTAACAGGGCATCAGAATTTAAGGAGAAGGAAGAACTGCTGGACTTGGCACGGAAAGCTTTGCCCATTAGTGAAATAGATCAGCAGCATAAATCTATAAAAAGCAATATTGAAATAAAGAATAGTGAATTAAAAATAGCCGGACAGAATCTTGAAAACAGCAAAAAAGAATATGAGCAAAGTCTGCAAAGATTTCTTGCCGAGAAAGAAAAAGAACCGATAAGAAAACAATATGAGAACGAGCTTTCATCTCTGAATAATATGTTACCTAAGGTTATTCAATACGAAAAGAGCATAAAGGAACTGGATTTTGCTAAGGCCGGTGGAGTAGAAATATCATCTAAATTGGAAAAACTCCAACAGGAATTGATAACTTCAAAAGAAAATAAAAAGAGTCTTGAAGAAAAGTTAAGGCTGCTATATTCTGCTGAGGCAGAGTGCGCAAAGCTGGAGAAGGAAATTTCAGAAAACAAAAAAGTTTTAATTGAGCTGGATGGAGTTAGAAAAACTATTGATGGGTATAGTGAGCATCAACAGAAATACCAAGAGAAGAAGATAGAATTTGAGGAGTTTGATGCTAGCTTTGTAAGCTTCAGAGCCGAGCTTGAGCGAATGGAAGATAATTATGTCCGGGGACAGGCAGGGATATTGGCTAAAACACTCAAAGAAAATATACCTTGTCCTGTCTGTGGTTCACTTGAGCATCCAAATCCGGCTAAAGTGCAGGTGGATATGCCAGAAGAAGAAAAGCTTAAAAAGCAGAAGCAGCATTATTCAGAATTGAGCGAGCAACGAACAGAAAAATTAAAAATACTTTCTGAGCTTAATGGAAATATTGGCAGCAAAAGGGTTGAAATCAATAACAGGCTAGCTGCACTAGAACCTCACGTATTGGAAGAATATTCAACAGGTGTAGAACTAACAGACTTTAAAAAAATTATTGAAAAAATAAATATAAAAGGCACCTCGTTAAAATCAGAGACTCTTGAATTAATATCAAAAAACAAGGAAAAGAAAGAGTTTATAAGCAGGAAGGATGTTCTGGAGCTTGAATATAATGGGGCAGATAAAAAAATATCTGAGACAGAGGAGTTAATTAACGGACTAACAACTCAAAAGGTGTCTGTTTCGGAGGAGCTTGCCCGGATTGAGACGGCAATAGCAGCCGTTGAGTCGGAAATCACTGAAGATATAAGATCAACGGCCAAATTAAATGCAAAAATTGATGAAATTAAAAAGCATATACAAGCACTTGAAACTGATTTTAAGAATGCGGAAAGTGCCCAGGAGCTTTCCAGGGAAAAGTACAACCGGCTGGAAAAGGATGTTGCCGTAAAATCAGCCTCATATAACGAGAGTGTAGAAGAAAGCTTAAGACTTGAGAAAATGCTGAATGAAAAGATAGCTGATTCAGGCTTTATTGATTACGCCCATTTTTGTCATATGAAAAAAAGCCCGGCTGAGATTAATGAGCTTCATGATGCAATAAACAGATTCTACCAAAGGCTAAACTCACTTAAGGATATGGCAGAACGCATGGAGAGCGAGACAAAAGACTTGGTAATTCAGGAACTTGAGGTTTTGAATAACAATTATAGACTATTGGTTGAAGAGCAGAATAAAATTCAGACAGAACTAAATTTAGTATTCTCAAGAGAGCTGAATAACTCTAAGACTTTGAAGCAATTGGAGGATATATTAGCTAAACTTAAAGTTTTGGAAGATAAGTATAAAACTATTGGTCTGCTTGCCAGGATAGCACGGGGAGACAATCCTCAGAGGATAACTTTTGAGAGGTATGTCCTGGCGGCATATTTCGATGAAATAATTCTCGCAGCGAACCTCAGGCTTGATAAGATGACAAGCTCACGGTACCTGCTTAAAAGAAAGGAAGATAAAAGCAAAGGGCGTGCCCAACAGGGCTTAGAGCTTGAAGTGTTTGATAACTATACCGGCAGGGCAAGGCATGTCAAGACACTTTCCGGCGGAGAGGGTTTTAAGGCATCGCTTTCACTTGCACTTGGCCTGGCTGACGTTGTCCAGTCATATTCCGGAGGAATAAGCCTGGATACGCTGTTTGTCGATGAAGGCTTCGGCTCTTTGGACCCTGAATCGTTGGACAGTGCTATTGAATGTCTGGTGGATATTCAGAAAACAGGCAGATTGGTCGGGGTTATATCGCATGTCCCCGAATTAAAAGAGAGAATAAAAAGTGTTTTAGAAATATTTTCGCAAAAAGAGGGAAGTTTTGCTAGATTCTTCGTATAATTATAAGAACTAAATGTTTAGGGCTCAATTTAGAGAGAAATAGGAGAATGCTAATATGGAAAAAAACACAATTCTAATGAAAAACGAAGTTGAAGCAAATAAGTTTGCCTCAATTGTGATGATGTTGACAAACCTTTTTGTAGTAATTATTTATGCTTTAAACCTTATGAATTTTTTTGTTGTACCAAAGGATGTAATGACTATTGCAATGGCTTTATCGGTAGTTTTCCTTTCTTTACCATTTGTAGTTGTAATTATATTAAAGAAGCAGGGGATGTGGGTTAAGTACTTATCAGTGACAGCTTCGGTGCTTATGATAAGTATATTAGCAGTAATTTTAAAGCACCATGTTGTTGTATTATATGCTTACCCACTAGCAATAGCAAGTTTATTTTTCTCAAGAAGGCTTAGCTGGTATACTGCTACAATATCTACTGTATTTCTTTCGCTTGCACAGTCATTAACCTTTATGACAACGGGAGTTACTGATTCTAACTTTAAAACTGTAAAAGACATTGTAGTATTTGGAATTGTACCGAAAGCAATTCAATTGATAATATTATCCTACATATTTATAATGTTATCGAAAAGAACTCGGAAAATGCTTGGTAATATGATGGGTGCTCAGGAACAGGAAGAAATGCTCAACAAAATGATGACAGTTTCAAAAAAGGCAACGGACGTGTCCAATATTCTTGCAAAATCTGTATCACAGCTATCGTTAATGACCGAGAATACTACAAAAGCCAATGAAGATATAGCTCAAAGAACAGCAAAAATTGCAGAGGGCTCAAAGAGTTCTATCAAAAGTATGAATGAAGCAACCGAGGAAGCTACCAATATGTCAGAAAACCTGGCAAAAATATCTGAGGAAAGCATGAAGCTCGAGGTGCTTTCGGATCAGATCGAAAAACTTACCAGGGAGAATGAACAGGTCATGAGAACCGCAGTTGAAGAAATGAATGCAATAGCTGATGCTTCCAAACAAAGCAGGGAGATTATCGCAAAGCTTGAGCAAAGGTCTAATGATATAGCAAAATTTGTAGCGGTTATTACGCAAATTTCAGCGCAGACAAATATGTTGGCTTTAAACGCTTCCATCGAATCAGCAAGAGCAGGCGAGCAGGGAAGGGGCTTTGCAGTTGTTGCCCAGGAAATAAGAAGTCTTGCAGAGGGTTCTCAAAAAGCGGCTAAAGATATTGCAGCTTTGATAAAAGAGATCACAGAGGATACTCAAAATGCAGTCAATGCTATGGATAACGGATCCCAGCTTGTAGATAAAGGCCTTGCGGTAATAGAAGAAGCGCGTATATCATTTACAAATGTTGCAGATGCAAATAAAAATATGAAAGACGAACTTTCTATTGTTAATAGTGATACCATAGAGGCAGCCAAGCACAGTGAAAAAATGGTTAATCTTGTGGTGGAGGTTAAAAATATTAATTCAGGGGCATTACAGGATATAGAACAAATTGCTATGGCCAGTGAGGAACTGGTCGCATCAATGCAGGAGGTTGATTCTTCTGTAGACAGTATTCAGAATATGTCAAAGGAGCTGCTTGAGGTAGTTACAAATTAAGTTGAAAATCTAAAATTGATCTGCTTTATACGAGATTTATAGCGTGTTTCAGCAGAAATTCCGTAATAAGAAAAAACATATTATTTATAGAACTTTTTTCTAAATACAGAAAAAAGTGTTTAATTGGCTTTGATATATGGTATAATATCTCTAGGATATT
>CAYQCA010000096.1:0-12552 GCA_964415835.1 uncultured Clostridium sp.
CACTTTCGAAAATTTTCTCACTGCAAAATCGGGTTTTATTATTTAACTGTTCCTTTATTATAGCAAACTACAGGTTAATAGTCGAGAATTTAGAAACGAGAAGAACTCAATGAGAAATAAAATCAGCTCAGCAACTAGGCCGAGCTTACTTATACTGACTACAGTCTACAGTGTTCTGAGCACGCTATCTCTACTCTTTACTTTTTCGTTTGTACTTTAAAGAAGTTATCAACCCCGCCCTTAATTGCTGCTGCCAGCTTATTTTGATATTCTTCGCTGGAAAGCTTTTTCTCTTCGTCTGCGTTTGAAAGGAAGCCACACTCAACAACAACTGTAGTTGTTTTAAGGTTTTTAAGTATTATAATCGGGTCTTTTTTGACCAGAGCTACTCTGTCATTGGCATTATCTACGTTGAGTCTTAATGAAGTCTGTATCTCGTTGGCCAGCTTTTGACTATCCGGTGAATTTGGCGGGAAAAAGACCTGCGCTCCATGATACTTCGTTTGCGGGAATTTGTTAAGATGTACACTCACAACAAGGTCAGCACCTGACTCATCCATAATCTTCTTTCTTCTGGTAAGATCTTCTTTCCTCTTTTGTATAATATTTTTAGTTGTAGTTTCGTAAACCAACTGATCAGCATCCCTTGTTAAAATAACTTTATAGTTATCCTTTTCCAAAAGGTCCTTTAAAAGCATTACTACATTAAGATTTACATCCTTTTCTTTTAATCCGCTATAATCACTGACTGCCCCAGGATCTTCCCCGCCATGTCCTGCATCTAATATAATAGTCTTTTGTGCAGGCGCTACAGGTTGTTGTCCCTGCTGCTGTTCACCTTCAGCGGTAACCGGCTTGGAGGAGTAATCCACTGCAAAACCAATGCTGAATACGGTTATAGATAATAAAAATAGAAGTGCAACAAACAATATGTTTTTTTTACTTATCACTACAATCATATATACCACCCTTTAGTTGTTTTTGAGTATCTTTACTACTATGGATATTCACAACCGGAATCATTATGCATGAAATAAGCAATAAAATAAAAAGAGGACAACTGTATAAAAGTTATCCTCAATCCTTAACACTTATTTTGAATATATTAAGAGTCTGTTTAAGATCTCATTGCACTCGTCATTTTGGCGGATTTTGCGCCATGCCGCGTTAAATTTTCTTGCAATAAACAAATTATTACTGCGAAAATTTGCCTTGCCTGATACAAAATCCACCTAAAATGCCAAGCACAAGCAGATCTTAAACAGGCTCTAAGTCATTTATTTCTCCGCCAAGCTTTTTGATTATTGCCCTGATATGGTTAAAAGTATTTTTGTCCATTTCGTTGATATTTTTTACAATATATCCTCTTAAAAGCGGGATGGCTCGTCCATCCCCATAGTCCCCGAGTATTTCAAGCGTCAGCTTAATATTCGATAATACTCTGAACGCATTTTTTAAAAAGTTAAATATCTCGTCAGATTTGTACTCCCTGGCAATTTCAGCAACACAGGAGAGCACATGCTCCCGTACTTCATTTTGTTCCGATGCATGAAAGGTTTTTATTAAATCGTCAATAATATCCTGATTATATTCAACTATCGCCGCGCAAACAGCTTCTGCAATCATTTCATCATTGCATATGTCAATTAAAAGCTCAATTAATTTCAGCTTATACTCGTCATACCTCAGGCAACCTACTGCATATACGGCTTGCGGTACTGCTAAATATCCTTTTTTGTCACTGGATCCCAAAGTTTTTTTAACAAAGTCAAAAAGCTTATCCGCTGCGGACTTACCGTATTTCTCCAAGCGCTCCATTAGTATATCCGGAACCCCTATATCTGAAACCGACGCTATATTAATAAAAAACTCAATCAACTCATCCAGTGTAGAAAGGGAATTTATATAATCTCCTGGAGTTATATTACCTATTTCAGCCAACTCTTTATTGAGCCACTTATCTTCAATCTCTGCGATCAATTTCTCTTCATCAACTTTTATTTCACAGTTTTCTGCTGTTGCATTCTGTTCCAAATAACTGTTAAATCCAGCCTCAACTGCCCTGTTGTAGCTTTCAGAAACAATAGTGTTCTTATCCATCTAAGCTAGCCTCCATGTATAATTCGCTTTCTACCTTTTATTCTTTTTATGTTGTTTTGGTTTTCTTGGCTGCAAACCAAAAAGTTTTCTAATGTATGTGTCCAGTTCAAAGTTCTTATAACCGGCAAAGTAGCCCAAAAATGCCATCAAGATCACTGATCCCCATGCTAGAAGATACCCTCCTACAGAGTATTTCAAAGCTTTAGCCAGGAACAGCATTGGTGCAGCAAATGCCTTAACCAGGTTAGTCTTTAAGACTGCAAAATTTAACCCTTCAATACTCAAATTCAATTGAGAAATAATTATTTGTATCAATACAACCGGCAAAATTGCAAGCAGCGCATATAGAGCTCCATCGTATAACTTTATCCCTCCATATTTTCTCCTGTCAACTCCTGCTTTATGAGCCAATTCACCATATATCAGGAAAAACATGATTATAAAGATGAATATTGAAAATAAACTTGCTTTTGAATAAAACCCTACATAAAAAATATAAAAGAAAATCATTGCAAAAATGTAGTTTTTAAAAACGCTCCAAGCACCAGATAAGTATTTCTTCATAATTTGACTCCCCAGCCATAAAAAAATTTAGTTATCATCAGAATACAACGTAAACAAGCTATTGTCAAATATAGTAACAGTTTGTTTACAATTATTTCACTCAAAGATTTGCTGTGAGTTGTAGGGGTATAGTCAACCTAATGTGCCACTTTCCAAACCATAGACCTTCTTATGAGATAGTTCATTTGTTATTCATATGAGTATTAAAGTATATTTTTCTATATTCCATAGGACTAATGTTCTCATGGTATTTAAAATACTTCAGAAAACTCTTATAATCATTAAAGCCGACTTCATGAGCTATCTGTTTCATGGGATAAAGTGTTAAAAGTAAAAGATTCTTTATAGTCTTCATCTTAGTTTCATCGATATATTCTTTTATGCCTAATGAAAAATTCTTTTTAAAGAGTCTTGAAATATAATCTTCACTATATCCGAATTCATTGGCCACTTCTTTAACTGTGATTTTTCTATCTGCTTTCGTTCTGACCCATTCACAGATATTTTTTAGTACTGGACTGCACTTGTTGACATTTTCTTTTTGCTTTACCCATATCTCCGTTAATATCAGCCACAGAATCAAATTTTTGGTGTATATCGGATACTCCGGAGTATTTGATACATGTAACATTTGTTTAAAAAGCAAGTTTATTTGAAAATTATCTTCAAGACATATAAATTGATTTATATTACTAAAAGCAATTGATTCACAGTCTAAAAAGTGTAACCAATAAAATGAAGTTTTGCCTACACTTTTTTGATAACCAAAATGCGTCTTATTAGGCTGTAAAATTAATATTTCGCCTTTTTTAAGAATGAAGCGTTCTTCCTCTTCTTGTATATAAACACATCCTTCTACAACATAAATAATTTCATAGCTCTCAATTACTCTCTTGGGATGTATCCATTCCTCTTCTGAAAAGAATCTTCCTGAAGATACATATTGTAGCTTCAGCAATTTATTTGAAAAGTCATTAATCATATCGGATTTTACCACCTTTTAACCTGGAATGGTGTCTTGTCTCAAAAAGATCAGATTACTATAATAAGTATATATTGGACAATATAAACTGTCAATTTCAAACAAAAGGAGATAATCAATGAATAGCAAAATACAAAATATTAGCTTTATGGATATATCAATATATAACGGATTTTGGAATAAGAGGCAGCAAATAATTTCTGATAAAACGATATATGCTGTATGGAATCGCTTTAAGGAAACAGGTCGGTTCGATGCTTTTAATTTTAATTGGGTAGAGTGTAATCCAAATAAGCCCCATATTTTTTGGGATTCAGACATTGCCAAGTGGATAGAATCTGTGGCTTTTATTCTTACAAAAAAGATTGATAAGACACTTGAAGCAGCCGTTGATGAAATTGTGGATCTTATCGAAAAACACCAAGATGAAAGCGGGTATTTTAATATTTACTTTACTGTTGTTGAACCTGAGCAAAGATGGAAAAGGCGGACAGAACATGAGCTTTATTGTGCAGGGCACCTAATAGAAGCTGCCGTTGCCTACTACAATACTACCGGCAAGCAAAAGTTCCTCAATTTAATGAGAAAATATGCCGACCATATTGAAAAGGTTTTTAAAGTAGATAGTTCCGCCGCTTTTATCACTTGCGGACATGAGGAAATTGAACTTGCTCTGGTTAAGTTATATCACTGTACTGGTGAAAAAAGATATCTTGAACTCAGTAAATTTTTTATTGACAATAGAGGGCTTGACTCCGAAGAACAGTATTATAATTGGGCAAACGCTCTTTATTCTCAGGATCATTTACCTGTAAGACAGCAGACAACAGCAGAAGGTCATGCTGTGAGAGCTGTATACCTGTATAGCGCTATGGCTGATTTAGCTTTAGAATATGGTGATGAAGAATTATTTACTGCCTGCAGATGTATATTTGAGAATATTATTAGCCGAAAAATGTATATTACCGGTGGCATTGGCTCCTCAGCTATGGGAGAAGCCTTTACTGTAGATTACGATTTGCCCAATCTTACAGCATATACCGAAACCTGTGCTGCAATCGGTCTTGCTCTTTTCGCTCGTAGGATGTTACTACTCGACGTTGATTCAATATATTCTGACATTGCAGAGATGGTTATGTATAACGGATTATTATCAGGTATTTCATTAGATGGAAAGTCATTCTTTTATGAAAATCCTCTTGAGATTCAACCTGCTCTTGTAAATAGCGATGTCTCATTGAAGGAAGGCAAAAGGAGACTTCCTCCAACACAACGAAAAGAAGTATTTGATTGCTCCTGCTGTCCCCCGAATATAACCAGATTTATTTCGTCTATCGGAGATTTCCTTTATACCTATAATGAAACAACATTATTTGTCCATCACTATATGTCCAGTGAGACACAAACAGTTGTAAACGGAGTCCGGACAGATCTTATACAGAAAACAGATTACCCGCTGGATGGAAGAATTTCATTCACTATCAAGGGAAACAGTTTCAGCAATGTTGCTTTCAGAATTCCATCCTGGTGCGAAAGCTTCAGTTTCAGAATTAGTGGAAGTGAGGCTGATATCTCAGTGCAAAAAGGCTATGCCTATATAAATTGTACTTCTCAACAAATTGATACCTTTGACATTTATTTTAATATGAGCGTTCAGCTTATAGAAGCCTCACCAATGGTTCAGGAGAATTCTGGTAGAGTCGCACTGCAAAGGGGGCCTTTAGTATATTGTCTTGAAGCTGCTGATAATGGAGACTTTCTAATGGATATAAGAATTGACAAGGATCTCCAATATAAACTGAGTTACGATGATTATTTTGGCGTATCGGTTATAGAATCAGTCGGTTATCGAAGAAAAACTGATAACTTCAAAAATAATCTTTATAAAACTACAACAGATGAACTTGAAAAAGTTAATCTAAAATTCATACCATATTTCGGTTTTGCAAATAGGGGAGAAAATGAAATGATAGTATGGGTATTGAAAAAGTAAGGCATTCAGACTGCTATATATAATATACTTTATGTAGCAGTCTGGAATGTACTAACATTAAAGGACTTTAGCCTACCTGTTGTAGATTTTATATAGCAACACTGCTGCCTCTGCCCTTGTGGTATTTCTCAGCGGGTTTATTCAACTAAAAATCACACTCTAGCAGGTTTTTCTTAACATTAGTCAATTTTGAATAGTCTTTTGATTTATTACCATTTAAGTACAGAATTTGTATAGTTTTTTTATTTGCAATAGGAGAATAATCTGTTATTAAATTTTCTCTAATATATAACTCTTTAAGCTCTGTCATTGATGTCAATGCACTAATATTTGAAATCTTATTTCCATTAATAGATAATATCTCAAGCTTTGTCAGATCCTTTAACGCCTGAATATCTGTTAAATTATTCCTCTGCAGGTATAGCACTCTAAGATTCTTCAAAGAACTCAGAGCTAAGATATTGGATAATTGTGTATTACTCAAATCCAAGTATTCTAAATTAAAGAGTTGTTTCAAATCATCCAAGGTTTTAAATCCCGCTGGGACTGCCAGTCGGTAAACCCTACTCAAATCATTTTTATATATGTCACCAGTTGACTTTCGAATTTGTTTTCTAATTGCTGTTTCAACCACTTTATCTTTAAAGATAATTTTCGCTCCGTTGTTTGCAGTAGAGCTTATTGGAAGAGCCTTTAAAATAGCGTCCCAGACATCTAATCCATACGTTTTTGAGATATTGTCGGTATAATCCGGAACATTTGCTACACTCCAGAGTGAAATGCCACCCAGACCATATTGCTTAGCCATATCAATCTTAGCCTTTACACTTCCGCTATTCTCATAAATCAATACGTTGTAGGTGTTGTCAGAAGCATTTAAATATTGTATAAACGGATTTTGAAGCTCATTATTATACCCGTAGGATATACCTGTTCCCTTTTTATCCTTATTCTGAAGACGGTTGTATATCATCTGGTAAGTAGGTGTATTTCTAGCCTCCATACTCATTTCCTGATTGCCGGTTTTTTCCCAGGTAGAGCCTTCTTTAATCTGAAATCTCCACTGTGCAGCATCAAAGCTTATCTGCAGCATTACTTTGTTTAGATTTACCTTGCTGACTTTCTTTTTTATATCTTCCAATGCAAGCTGTATTTTTTTATATGGCGCCAAACTATCAATAGGATTCAGGCTATTAAAACCTGTATACTGCAACACTTCAGCTTTGTTCAGTTTTGTTACAGGTTCATAATCATGGGCCATAACAATCATTTTATCAGCTGTTTCAGATATTTTTTTATAATCATAGCCTGTATAGTTCAGTAAAGGATTTACAGCAACATACTCCTTTTTATTTATTTTTGCAAGTTCACCTTTAAGTTCTTTTAAAAATTGGCTATACCAACTGCCTATGGTCTGCCCATTTATAACTATTGTCTTGCCTTTTATATCTTTATCCTGAAGTCCTTCAATATCCATAACCACACCGTCAAAGTATATTTGTTCCCCATTACTCACATCCCTATTTAACAAATCGACTATTGCCTTAATTGCTGTTTCTCTTTGTTCCTTGTATGGCAGGATTTTCTCAGCATTAACGCTATCTGAAAATATGTTCAGTTGAATCGATTTGTTTTTACTTTTGGCATATTTTAATACCTCTATGTAGTCCTCCGGATAATAGAACATGGTATTTCCGTTTTTACCAAGAGCAGTGATAATACCTTGTGATAAATCACTATATAACCGACCCCAGGCAAAACTTATCGAATCAAGAGAATCCATATACTTTTGTGCTTCTTCAGAAAAGGTAATCTGAGCCGGATAAAATGCATGAAGTTCAAGCCTTTGCTGAGCTGGAGTTTGATTCTCTGCCGCAAACACCGGGTATAAACCTGACAGCATGGTAAAAACCAGAACCATGCATAATACTAATTGCATTTTTCTCAATTAAAACACCCCTAAAAGCGGACCTAGCGGCCGCAAAAGATAATAATGTTACACAATTATTCCAAGCCCAACCCCAAGCTTCTTCCCGGAAATCAGATATGCTTTTGCATTTCTTTGCAATCCTGTATTTTCAGGATATGTATCGGGATTATCACGGAGGTTAATAAATATGCGTTCTTCGGCTTGGCGGTCGTTTTCATCTGTTTCATAAACAGTGAACATATTCTGGAATTGAATTATATTCGAATCAGGTTTTAATACCTCTTTTAAGCCCGGATATAATAGCCATGAATGGCACACAAATATCAGAGGAATGCCTCTGAAAAATTTATGAGCTAATTCTAAAGAAATTCTGCAGGCTTCCAAACTTAGCGGTTCTCCCTGCGGAATATGTACATTCAAAACCAGATCATCCTTTGTTACTACTTTACCGTCTACAGTAAGGGTTCTGTCAAAAACAATCGGTTCAAACTGAAGTCTGCCCAATTTGAAAAGCTTTAGCTCAAGGTGCTTCCACAACCAATTGTACTCCTCGATACCATATTCTCCAAAATCACGGAAGCAATTCTGACACCAAACAGTAATATCGGAAAAGGTATCAAAATAAATGTCATCACTTATCCCACGAATACTATATTCTTCATATGCATCGCAGGCAAATCTCAGATATAAGTATAAAAATAATATGTGATAGTCTCTTTTATCCAGAACTTGTTCAAAAAAAACTTCTTTATTTGTACTGAATATTTTTTTATACTTTTCGTACTGCTCTTCAGCTAAAGGATAACTAATAACCGATTCTATAGCAGGTTGCGGGAGAAGGATTTTATTGCAAAGTGTTTTTAGATTCATATGTCACCTCTGTTTAATTTGAAAATTAATATTATTATAACTCATCAGTAGAAAATTTTCTCGGTTGTAGAAAGATTTTCTTATATTTGCGTGTTTAACGAGGTTAAGGTCATCCATATGACCTTGGAATTTCTTACCACCCGAAAATCGAAGCTGCGAACAAGAGCATGGATGGAGCATATTCTTATTTTTTCGAAATAAATAGCAGCTACCAGAAAAGTAACTGGCAGCTGCCTTTTAAACCCTATACCCCTTATTTGCATTTATATCTTGGGAAAGCTCGCTCCTTTGCAGGAAGACGGTTTATAGTTGAATCATTTTGTATAAATCCTATACCAATGGTATTTCCGGCCTTGAGTCCAAGCTCTGACATACCTATCCTCATTTCAATGACATTGCTGTTCTTCACAATTCCTATGTTGCCCAAAAATTGCCACGACCAATCCGCCCCACTTCCCGTATATTTGTAGAGTCCGTCATTTTCTACTAAATACTCTGCGCCGGTTCCTGTCATACTATACCCTAAAATTTTGTACCCTGTTGAAGTATTATTATCAGTATTCAAATAGAAAGAACTCTTTACATTAAGCCCGGTTCCATTTACCATAATATATAAGGCAGCTGAATGGTTAGTGGCTTTCAATACTTGCGCTGTTCCGGTATTTGTTGCAAGTACAGCAGTGTCCTCCCATTCTTGAATATTTCCATCTATAACAACCGTTCCCGGAGAGGGATTTACAACCGCCATGGCCCTACCTACTGACGGTACTGAATTTGAAGAAGAAGAACTACTATAAGCGATTTTCATTTTTTGAGGTACTGTCAAGCCCAACTGAGTCAGGTTTGCCGAAATTTCAATTAGTGAATTGTTTCTGGATGCTTCCACATTGCCAATTAATGTCCAATTCCAATCAGTACCTGTACCGGCATATTTGTATATGCTATTGTAGTACATATTGCTCTCAATCAAGTAATCCGCCCCGCAATCTCCCCACATTGGTGCTCTATAACCAGTTGAGTAACTACAGTCGGTATCGATATAAAAACTAGCTAATCCATCCAGATTTTTCCCTCTTACCAGCATATATAGTTTTACTTTATCCTGAACCGCTGACAAATTCAACGCATCACCTGTTCCAATACCTATGGGGCAGTAATCTCCTGTCCAATCCTCGTCATTTCCGTCGACCGTAATTAATTTTACAGGCTTTTCAACCATTGCCATTGCACCACCACTTACAGGTACATATTCGGAAAAGTTCTTCTGGTACCCGACTTTCATAGCATCCGGCTCACTCAGCGAAAGCTGAGCTAATCCAACTGACACTTCTATCATTCCATCATTTTTAATGACATTTGCGGTACCAATATTTTTCCAGCTCCAGTTGTAGCCTGTACCTGAATACTGATATAACTGGCTATTTTCAATTAAATAGTCAGCTCCAGAATTACTCCAATTCCCAGAACGGAAGCCTGTTGTCGCATTACTGTCGCTGTCAATATAAAAATCGCTCGTCACATTCATACCTGTTCCTTTGACCATGATATACAGCTTAGAAGCATCCCAAGTTGCATAAATGCCGTCGATAGTACCAGCACCTGATGCCAGCTTGGAATAACCGGTCCAATCATCACCGTTTCCGTCAACATAGATAGGGCTAATCACCGGTGGGTGTACCGGATCTATAATTTGAGGGGGTGGAGTTGATGCTTCTATCGGAACATAGTTATACTGCGTATGACTTTCACCGATACTCAGGCTTCCCAATGTATATCTGCCGTCATTTCTTTTGTTTCCGATTGCCAGCTGCACCCCCGGACTGTCCGTAGAAGGATCCAGTATGGAAATGCATATGTTGTATGTACCGTCAGGCAAGCTAGAGGGAATATTCAGATTTTGAGAAATACTTTTTGATCCCGGAAGCCATGTTCTGATATCTTCGATGGTGATAGTCCTGGCAACAATATTCCCATTTGTATCCGACAGTGAAAGTTCAAGTGGCCATTGATAATAGAAAGGCGCTACTCCTTTGTTATTCCAAACCATATCCACTTTCAAATTACTTCCTTGTTTGACTTGATTTTCATATGTCATGGATTCCAAGACAAATCTGTACCCCATTGTTTTTAGCATTTTATCAAGATTTGCCTGTTGAGGACATCCCGCTGCCAGCTCTGAGGGGGGACTGCAAGGACCCAACCAGCTTGTATGGCTGTCCCTCACTTGCCTTAATGTTTCATCTATCGTACTTGGTTCCAGATACTGTGTCGCATTTCCATACGCAAATTCACCGGCTGACGGGGCATACTTCCAAAAATCCTTCATACGCGGATGTACACCTTTCCCCTGATCATCCACATAACCATAATTAAACCAGCTGATAAACTCATTCGTGGCATATTTTTCTCCAAACATATCATTGAATAACCCTGTATAGTTATCCCTTGCTAGCGCAAAAGGTCTTCTTACCGAAATAATTTTATTGCTGAAACCGTCTAAATAATTCTGCATGTATTCATTCTGTATGTCAATTCCCGGAAATACACCACTAGACGGAGACCATGGCCAGGTGTGCCATTCGCCCCAATGACCGAGACTTCCCAACTGGATAAAAGCCACCCTTGGGTCATTGTCATACCTTTCTGCTAATGCCTTGAGCAATCTTTGATGATTCGCACCAAAAATACTATTATTATAGTTCGGACTAAAGCCTTGCCCAATATCTGAAGAATTGTAGCTTGTTCCATCCTGTGACATCTCATTATATAGCCAATCTGGTATATCGGTGTGTGAGCTCGCCCTGGGGTAATCGGATACAATCCTTAATATTATTTTTTTGCCGTTATTATGCCAATAATCAAACTTGTTATCGGTCTCTATTATATTCCAATTGAAAACACCTTTCACAGGTTCAATTTCTTTCCATGATACATATGTATAAACAAGGCTATGTGGCTGTGAATACGGACCTTCCTTAGCAAACGGGGCCCACCCCATATACGGATTGTTCAGTACATCTTCTATTTCTTGAGGATAGTAAGTGTAGGCGCTGGCTGATACCTCATTTGTGTTGATTACAAATGACATAGCTGACGTTATAATTGCTAAAATGGTAACCTTAAGCATCGTTTTAATGGTTAATTTTTTTAACATAATTACCCTCCATTCACTTTGATTTAGTTAGCCCTTAACGCTTCCCAGAACCAGACCTGTAGTAAAATACTTCTGCAAAAAAGGATACGCAATCAGAACCGGTATGGTAGCTACAAAAAGCTGTGCCGCTTTTGCAGTTCTGCTGTTTACATACTGCAAAAGAGACCTGTAATCAGATTTCCCGGTCGATGTTTGAAAAAAAGCTTCCGGATTTATAATAATTGTCTGCAGATAGCTTTGCAGCGGATACTGGTCTGCTCTGTTCATCAGAATCAAACCATCAAACCAGCTGTTCCAGTGACCTACAATACAAAATAGTGCCACAGTTGCCAGAGAAGGTTTGGAAAGCGGTATAAAAATTCGCCACAATATTGTCCAATGTCCCGCTCCATCTATAAAAGCGGCTTCTTCCAGTTCCTTCGGCAGTCCGCGGAAGAAATTGAGCAATACCACCATATTAAATACAGGCAATGCGCCGGGAATTATAAGTGCCCATATACTGCCAATTAATCCGGTATACTTAATGGTCATATACCATGGAATCAGACCCGCATTAAAAAGCATTGTTATCATAAAATACCAGGCATATGCTCCGCGCAATTTAAATGCTGCTTTCTCTTTAGACAACGGATAGGCTGCGAGTACTGTAAACAGCATATTTACTGCCACGCCAAGTACAACACGCTCTATGGAAATTAAAAAAGCTCCCTTAAATTCCCGTGATTTCAAAACATACTGATAGGAGCTTACTGTAAAATTGATAGGCAGGAATTTTACATCCCCACCCGCAACAGCACTGCTATCGCTAAACGATACGGCAAGCAGGTTGATAAACGGAAGAATGCACAGTACCGATACCGAAATCAGAAATACATAATTAAATATTTTAAACAACTTACTGCTGAGACTATTGGAATTCGTTAACTGATTCATTTGTTATTTCTCCTTTCAACATCAGA
>CAYQCA010000096.1:12585-13652 GCA_964415835.1 uncultured Clostridium sp.
TACTCGGTAGCCGGCGAACTTATCTGCAAGGATGTATGAAAGTGATACAAAGATAAAAGATACAATCGATTTAAACAGGCCCACTGCCGTTGCAGCACTAAATTGCGCCTGTTCCATACCAAGTCTGTAAACGAAGGTATCTATGATATCTCCTGTTTGATAAACCATAGGGCTATAGAGGTTGAACACCTGGTCAAATCCTGCATTCAAGATATTCCCCAAACTTAAAACAGTCATCAGCACAACAATCGGCATAATACCGGGTAATGTAATATATATCGTCTGTTTCCACCGTCCTGCGCCATCAACAATGGCAGATTCATACAATGAAGGATCAATGCTCGTAAGTGCGGCGAGATATACAATCGTTCCGAACCCAAAACCCTTCCATATATCTGAAACGATGATTGTAACCGGAAACCAGAAGGTATCTCCCAGAAAAAAGATTGGATCTAATCCTAAAAATCCTAAAATATTGTTTATGATTCCTTCCGAAGGAGACAAAATATCAATCAAAATACCTCCGAGGATAATCCATGACAGAAAGTTCGGCAGATATACCAACGACTGTATCAGATTTTTAACCCGTCGCATTCCAATCTCATTTAACAGCAGTGCAAAAGTCACCGGTACTACAATCATTCCTATAATTTTAAAGAATGCTATATACATCGTATTCCATAGAATCTGAAGAGATCCCGGAATCCCCATAACATATTTGAAGTTGTCGAGCCCAACCCACTTTGAGCCAAATAAACCATTTGCAGGATTGAAATCCTGGAAGGCTATCACTGTTCCGGCCATTGGTATATAGCTGTATATAAATACCACAAGTACAGCGGGCAGAATCATTAGATGCAACGGCAACTCGCGCAGTTTTTTTATGCGCTCCATACAAAATCCCCTTCCTTTTGGACATCGAACAATGGGAGGAAGATATCTCCTCCCTTCATCTCCTATCATTGTTTGTGAGAACCTGTCTAGTATCTGCTTGTGCTTGGCATTTTGAGTTGATTTTGTGTCAGGCAAGGCGAATTTTTGAAGGAATAATTTGTTTATTCCAAGAA
>CAYQCA010000097.1:0-13651 GCA_964415835.1 uncultured Clostridium sp.
GTAAATGTTTATTGATAAAAAGAGTCCGGTTCCCGCATATTTTCAGCTGAAAAATATATTACTGGATAAAATAAAGTCGGGAGAATATGCTGCAGGGAGTCTCATTCCTTCTGAGAGAGAGCTTTCGGAGAATTTAGGTATCAGCCGTATGACAGTCCGTCAGGCAATTAATCTTCTGGCCAATGAGAAATTCCTTGTGCGTGAAAAGGGCAAGGGCACTTTTGTCAATGAACTGAAGTTTGAGCAGAGAAATATAATGAGTTTTTCCGAGACGGTAAGAAGGCAGGGGATGGTTCCTTCAACAAAAGTTCTGGAATCAACAATAGAGACTGAATGTTTTGACGTAAAGGAACAGCTTGATTTACGCCCTGACCAAAAGGTATACAGGATAAAAAGGCTTAGGCTCGCTGATACCACGCCCATAGCAGTGGAAGAGGTGTTTATTCCTGAGAATATTTGTCCCGGTATTGATAAACTGGATTTGACAAAATCACTCTATGAGCTGTTAAAAACATTCTATTCTATAGATATCAGTTATATTGACAATACTATTGAGGCTATAAAGGCTGATAAAGAAAATCGTGAACTTCTTATGCTGTCATCGGGCATTCCTGTGCTCCAAATCTCAGGAATAAACTATACTAAGGACGGTAAAAAACTATTCTATGAAAGTGATGTTTATCGTGCTGATAAGTATAATTACAGCGTCCGCATATTTATGAATCACGAATTGTAGTTCTACTATTGATTTTCTTATGGAGCTAAAGTACAATATAGGTATAGTGGTATATACCACTATACCTATATACCGATTATAAAAATGATATATAGTATAAATTATTAGACAGCGTGCCAAACACGCAGATGGAGGCTATTATGGTTAAAATGTGGGAAGAAATTCTGGAGCAACCAGAGATTTTAAAAAGGACAGTAGAAACTAACAAATCGGTTATTGATGCACTCATCAACGACTTGAAAGCTCGTGACATTTCTTCAGTTATAATCGCAGCCAGAGGTACATCTGACCATGCTGCAGTTTATACAAAGTACGCAATTGAAACATTGGTAGGTATTCCTGTTTCATTGGCAGCACCATCGGTTATAACAATGTACAACAAAAATATTAATATGAAAAACTGCTTTGTAATTGGTATATCACAGTCCGGAAAAGCAGCAGATGCAATCGAAGTAGTAAAGTCAGCAGCAGAGCAAGGTGCATTGACAATGAGTGTTACCAATTTTGTTGACTCACCTTTGGCACAAACATCAAAATATCATCTCTTCTGTGATACCGGAGTTGAAAAGAGCGTAGCTGCGACAAAGACATTTTCTTCTACAGTATTCCTTTTAATAAACTTTATTGCAAAGTGGGCTCAAAACGAAGAATTATTAAATGAACTCAAGCAGACCCCTGACGTTTTGCAGAGTGTATTTGCCCAGGCAGATAATATAAAAGAAGTTGTCAAAAAGTACAGATTCATGAAGGAATGCTTTGTTCTCGCAAGAGGAATAAACTACTCAATCGCGTTAGAGGCAGCTCTAAAGATTCAGGAAACAACATATGTTCGTGCAAAAGCATTTGCTACATCAGATTTCCATCATGGTCCTTTTGCTATGATTGAAAGAGACATGCCTGTAATAGTATATGCTCCTGAAGGACCATCTTCAAAAGATGTTTTAGAAATGATCAATAAGCTAAAAGGCAGTGAGGCTGATATTTTGGTTGTTTCAAATAACAGTGATGTTCTGAAATTGGGTGACAGCAGTATTGAAATCCCTAAAAACTGCAGTGATTATATTTCACCGCTTCTAAATGTTGCAGTTGCACAGATGTTTGCATGCAATCTGTCCCTGCTTAAGGGATTAAATCCTGACAGCCCTAGAGGGTTAAATAAAGTAACTATTACAAAATAGGAAGTTATTTTTGATATTCCTTATATATCAGTTAGAGTAAAGGCCAGCTGTTATGCTGGCTTTAACTCTAAAACTTAACTTTTAGATAAATATAAAATTAGCCAAAAAGTGGAAATAAAAAATTTAAAAAATAATATAAAGTTTCTATTGACATAAAGACTATTTGTTTTGTATAATGTAAAAGCACGTTAGCGAACGAGCAATTATAAATGGCGGCGTAGCTCAGCTGGCCAGAGCATCCGGTTCATACCCGGCAGGTCGTAGGTTCAAATCCCACCGCCGCTACCATTTTAAAGCGATAGTCTCTATCGCATGTAATGCCTCGATTCAAAAGAAATTTTCCGATTGTAGGAAAATTTCTTTACATTAACGGCATTTTAACGAGGCGGAATTATTGTTTGAAAGTTAAACTAATATCTGCAAAACATAGAAGTAGGGAATGTTTATTGTCTCGTTTATTTTATGGCCCATTGGTCAAGTGGTTAAGACACCGCCCTTTCACGGCGATAACAGGGGTTCGAGTCCCCTATGGGTCACCATTTAGGCGCTTGTGTTTTCTGCGGAAAACACAGGCGTTTTTGTTTTTCAAAAATCGCCTTGAATATATTGAAATTTTATTGACAGCAATATAGACATACTGCTATAATATCAACGCAGGGTATAGTTAGATGGACTTGCAGAGGGTGGTTATATCACTCATACACCAATAGTATCATGGGAGCTTAGCTCAGCTGGGAGAGCATCTGCCTTACAAGCAGAGGGTCATAGGTTCGAGCCCTATAGTTCCCACCAAAAGAAAAGTTTCAGGATTAAAAATCTTGAAACTTTTTTTGTTTTCCATTTTTAACAATCTTCCGAAACTGTGATACAATATTTGCAATAAGTGTTCTGAAATTACTGTTAAGGTATTGTATGGAGGCAGTGTATTCATAGATGGCTAAAATAATTGTTGTAGAGGATAATGAACCATTAGCTCGAGGCATTGTATATGCTCTTGAGAAGGAAGGTTGGCAAATCGATTTGGCAATGACTGCAAACGAGTTTGAACATAAATTCTTTAATGATATACGTGAGTCATGCGACTTAGTACTCTTGGATGTAATGCTTCCGGACGGGAACGGCTTTGACTTGTGTGAGAAAATCCGGGAAGCATCGGATGTCCCGGTGATATTTCTAACTGCCTGTGATGCGGAAGTCAATGTAGTTCTGGGGCTTGATATGGGAGCCGATGACTACATTACAAAGCCTTTCAGAACAAGGGAGCTGATTTCTCGAATCAGGGCTGCACTGAGAAGAACTATAAATAATAATGAAAATCGCAAAACTTTAGTTTCAAAGGATATAACATTAAATTTGGGTAAAATGCAGCTGTTTAAGCACGATAAAGAGATATTAATATCACCCACTGAATATAAACTAATTTCGATATTTATGCAGAATCCGGAGATAGTTTTAGACAGAAATACTATACTATCCAAGCTTTGGGATTTAGATGGGCAATTCATTGATGATAATACGCTTTCGGTCTATATATCCCGTCTTAGAGAAAAGATAGAGCAGGTCCCCACAGAACCTGAATACATAGTGACTCTAAGAGGCCTGGGCTACAAATGGAGTCAGAGGAGCAGATGGCTATGAATTTAAATACGATTAAAAGTACTGAGTTCAGAAAGTTATTTTTTTGTATTAGTTCAGCATGGATCTTGATTATGTCAACTCTATTCTTCATTATTGGATCTGGTCTCAACTTTTTCATCTACGGAGCTGCACTGCTTTATATGTTAATGGTTTTAGCACTATATTTCATACTTGATACACACTTTAATAGAATTAGAAATATTACTCTAAAAATAGAACAGATATCAAGAGGGAGCTATGAAGATATGATCGAAAATCAAAGGGAAGAGGATATCGATGTTTTAGAATTTCAGATATATCAAATGTCCAGGAGAGTTCAAGCAAGGCTGGAGCAGGCAAATAAAGACAAGCTGCTTATAAAAGGAACTCTTTCCGGACTGTCCCACCAATTTAAAACTCCCATCACCGTCATGAGGACATTTAATGACTTGCTGCTGGAGGGAGCAATTGAAGATGTCGCTGTAGCAATGGAATTTGTAGCCAAAAGTGCTGTTCAGCTGGACAAGCTTGAGAGACTTGTACATATGATTTTAAAACTTTCAAGAATTGAGGCGGGAATAACGTTATTAAGCAAATCCGAAAATGTTATTAACTTTACACTTCAGGAGATTATCTGCTCATTAAAAGAAAAGGCACACAAAAAGCAGCATACTGTTACTCTAGAGAAAATGGCAGATGCAAAGCCTGCCTTTTACGATAATGAGTGGTTATTTGAGGCAATATACAATATTGTTGACAATGCTATTGAATATACTCCTCAGGGAGGTAAGATCCTGATACATACTGAAAGATCAGAGACGCATTTAAAAATTGAAGTCGAAGATAATGGAGAAGGAATTGCAAAAGATGATATTTACCATGTATTTGAAACATTTTACCAGGGTGAAACAGCGAAAAAACAAAATATCCATTCGACAGGGATTGGTCTGGCATTGTCTAAGCTTATAGTAGAAAAGCATTCGGGTATTATTAAAATTCATAGCAGTAAAGGTGTCGGGACGAAGGTAACTATACTATTGCCAATCTGAAATGGATTCTTACAAAACTGTAAGATGCACATACACCCCCACGTAAGATAGCAACTGTAATATTAAAACTATATCAAATTCTAGTGTGGAGGTTCAGTAATGGATGTTATAAAATCGAATAATCTTGTAAAGACCTATGGAAAAGGCGAGAGCTCAGTAACGGCAGTAAATAATGTGAGCTTAACTATAAACGGCGGTGAATTTGTATCGATAATAGGACCCAGTGGATCTGGCAAAAGTACTTTGCTGCATATGTTAGGAGGACTAGATAGGCCAACATCAGGAAATGTTACACTGGATGGTACGGATATTTATAAATTGTCTGAGGCAGAGCTTTCTGTGTTCAGAAGAAGAAGGTTCGGATTTATTTTTCAGCTATACAACCTGATACCGGTCTTAACAGTTGAAGAAAATATAACCTTGCCGCTGTTATTGGATAACCGGCCGGTTGACAAGGAATATATAAATGAACTACTGGGCCTTTTAGGCTTAGCTGACAGAAAGCGTCATCTTCCCAATCAATTATCGGGAGGTCAGCAGCAGAGGGTAGCAATAGGAAGGGCTCTGGCTAATAAGCCATCCATTTTATTTGCTGATGAACCTACAGGAAATCTGGACTCCTCAACCAGCTCAGAAGTTATAGAGCTTCTTCAGCTCTCGATTAAAAAGTACCATCAAAGCCTTGTTATGATAACTCATGATCCCAAAGTGGCTGCTACAGCAGACAGAATAATTGAAATTCAGGATGGCCTTATCAAACAGGATAGGGTGGTGAGAGCATGAAAAATTATCTTGGAATTATTCCAAAGTATTTTATTCTGAACAGAAAAAGAATGGTATTTACTATTATAGGTATAATTCTTTCAATTATGCTCATGACGGCACTTTCGATAATGATAGATGGAGAAAGCGCAGGAAGAGCAGAAAAAATAATAAGTGAGAAAGGTTATTTCCATCTCAGTATTAAAAACCTGAATAAGGACCAATCAGAAGTACTGCAAAAAGTGGGAAGCATAGAAAGGCTTGCTTATGAGGAAAGCCGTGGCGACTATTATATAGAAGGTCATGATTTTGTAGTATCTGCAGCGGTACTGGACACTAAGGCAATTGAGATGTTCAGTTTGGAGCTTGTTTCAGGCAGCTTTCCTGTAGCTGAGAATGAAATTGCTGTCAACGAAACTATTTCTAAAAGGATAAAACTTGCACCAAAACCAGGAGATACAATTTTACTGAAAGGCGCCAATAAAAACATTGAACAGGAGTTTGTAATTTCCGGTGTTTACAAAAGTGATTATTATCATTTTAATAATACTGCTATTATGAGCACCAACTGCCCTGAAGAAATAGTTGACGGACTAAAGACGAATAAAACTTATATTAAGTTCAAAGAAGGAATTAACGTAAAAGAGGAATTCAGGAGCCTTGCTCAAACAGCTGATATCACATCTGATAATTTTGTAGTATTTAACTCCGAACTCCTCACGGCCATGGGGCAGGAAATTGATTGGAGCAACCTTGTATCTAAGCTCATATTTTCTCTGATTATATGCCTTGCAACTATTGCTACGATATATAATGTGTTTTATATTTCCGTAATAGAACGAATAAAACACTATGGAATTTTGCGTTCAGTTGGAAGCTCGCCAAAGCAAATTAGAAGACTTGTAATGGTTGAAGGATTGCTTCTATGCCTGATCGCCTTGCCCTTCGGGTTGTTATTGGGAATTCTTTTGGCATGGGGTATGCATGTCTATATGCCGGATGTAATCTCAAGCAGTGCAAAATTTATTGTACTGCCAAGATCCCTGATAATAACAGCATTGATTGGCTTATTTACTATTTTTCTTTCAACATTAAAACCTGCAAAGATTGCAGGCAGAATCTCACCCATCGAAGCTATATCGAATACCGGACATAAGCTTGGTAAAGAAAAGATTAAGGTAAGACGATGGCAAAGTATACTGAACAAAATAACAGGTATAAGCGGGCTGATGGCCTATAGGAACCTTTGGCGTAATAAGAAGAGGTTTTTAGTAACAGTATTCTCAATGTGTCTTTGCTCAGTTATGTTTATAGTTTTTACATATCTCTTAGCGACAACCTTTGAAATAGCTGAGAAAGACTACAAGGTACCAATGACCTATAGTATAGTAATGAATTCCAGCGGAAGAGGAGAATCAGGTCTTGGTGAAGAAGAGTATAGAAAAGCAATTAATATTAGTGGTGTTGAGAGAGTGGAAGGGCTTCGTTACTTAAACTTCGCCATACTCGAAAGGAATAAAGATCGGGTTAGTGAAAGTTTTAAGCAAAAACAGAATTATGCAGGTGATAATATTCAGTGTCAGGTAATTGGAGTGGAAAATGAGGTTATAGAAAGAGCGGTCTTAAAAAGTGGTAATATACAGGATGTATTAAGGGGAGAAGAAAATTCTGTTATCGTTGTGAACAACTGGCCTGCTAACAAGAGGAAAACCGGCCTTCTGAAGCAATTCGAGGTTGGAGAGGAAATTACCTTTTCCATATGGGATCCAGTAAATAATAAGGCTAAAAACTATAATGTAAAGGTAGCAGCAATAGCAAATGATTCTCCAAGTTATTGGGGACGTGAGAGAAGTAATGATATTAAGCTTATCTTTAATAATAGCAATTTCAGTAAAATGTTTGAGATGCAGGAATATCAGAAGTATGATATATATACTGCCAGGGACGCAAATAAAGATCAGATATACAAAGAACTTTCAGAAATAGCTGGTACGATTCCGGGTAGCGGAGTTATGTATTATGAAAAGATATATAAAGACGGCATGGAACAGGTAAACAAAATTAAAGCATTCTACTTGGGAATTATAGGAATACTATCACTAATAGGAGTGTTCAATATTTTTAATTCAATTAGTGCAGGTTTGATTATGCGTACAAGAGAATTTGCCACCTTAAAGGCAGTAGGAATGACTGATAAACAGATTAGAGCAAATGTAAGCCTAGAGGGTTTATTTCATGGATTAATAAGTTCTATATGGGGGGCAATAATTGGTTCAGCCATAGCATACATATATTACTGCATAATTAATACTGACATAGGAGATGTAATTTGGCAGATTCCCTGGTTATCGATAATCATTGCAACTTCAATAAACATTATTGTATGTGTACTTGCCACGACAGCACCCCTTAAAAAGATTTCCAAAATGAATATAATTGAAGGGATTAGAACATTAGATTAATGTTGGCTTTTTGTAAGAAAATTTTTCTACAACCGAAAATTTTATCTGAACTGATGTGTTATAATCATATCAAAAGCTTTTAAAAGGATGGTTGATATATGGGAGAAAATGAAAATCTACGGGATAGACTCTTATCAAAAATTGAAGAGAAGAAGCTTTCTCTAGACTTGAAAAAGCTTAAATATTATAAATTGGATTTGCTGAGCAGAATAATAAACAGACTGGATTCATTCAAAGAGGAATGTCCGGCCTGTACAGACTATCTAGGCAATCTGGAAACATATATAGATGGTCTTCAGAGCAATACAGATAAAAAAGAAAATAATGAGTATCATTTGTATTTAAATAGTATAGTTTCACATTTACAGCACAAGCATCGTTTGGTTAGCGACGGCTATTATATATCAGTTTTTCTGCCTCTCGGTCTGGTATTTGGCTCGGTATTGAGTATAATGAATCTGTTCGGGAATAATAGCAGCAGTATTGGTATAGCTATAGGTCTTTGCATAGGTGTGGCAATAGGCGCAAGTAAAGATGCTGAAGCAAAAAAGCAAGGGAAAGTGATTTAAATGTATATATTAAAAGTGACACAGGAACCGTAAATTGACCCCGTGTCACTTTTTTGATAATAAGCGTTCTTAATCCTCATCAATACTTCTGAAACCTTTGCCGATAGTTTGGGATGTGTTGCTGATGGTTATAAATGCAGAACGGTCAATGCTACGGATGAATGTACGAAGTTTTATTGCCTGTCTGCGGTTTAAAACAGTACTGATTACTTCCTCCTGCTGATGCGTAAAGGCTCCTTCTGCCCTATAAACAGTAGCACCTCTGTGAAGTTGCTTTACAATATAATCTTTAACCTCTTGTGGCTTGGAGCTGATAATAACCATCTGCTTACTGACGTTCAGGCCTTCAATTACTATATCAATCATAAAGGCCTTAAGTGTAAGTCCTAAAACAGAATACATACCTATTTTAATACCAAACACAGCTCCAGCTCCGGCAGCAATAAAAAAGTCGGTAAGCAGGAGTGTTTTACCGATATTGAGTTTGGTGAACTTACTAAGTATTTTGGCAACAATATCTGTGCCCCCAGTGGATGCATTGCAGTTAAACACGATTGCCGAACCTACTGCAGGCAGAATAATTGAAAATATGAGTTCCAGCATCATATCATCTGTAAGAGGCTTATTTAAAGGGAAAATTTTTTGAAGTGCCCACACGAACCCAGAAAGCGCAAAACTTGAATACACTGTCTTTGAGCCAAAGTTTCTGCCAAGGAAAAAGAACCCCACAATCATTAGAATAATATTAATAATGAGCATCATTGGACCGACAGCTATGTTAGGAAAAAAATTGCTTGTAATAATTGCAAGACCGCTTACACCGCCAGTTGCGAAATGGTTCGGTATTTTAAATAAACAAATCCCTGCAGCAACTAAAATTAATCCGATATTTATCAGCGCAAACTCTCTCAGCCATTTCATCATTTGGATTCCAGCTCCTATATATGATTTAAATAATTGCCATATACTAGTTAATATGTGATTTTTTTCTCTGAATAATATCCATTATTATGGCTGTTATTAATGACAATACAAATACAATACCTGCCACAAGTGCTAGAATGATAAAGGCAAGATCCTCAAAACCCGTAGCATAGAACCTTGCTTTTATATAAAAACCAATTCCTATAAGTAATGCAACTATAGAAGGAATATATTTTATTATAGCTAAGTGTCTACAGAATCTACCGAGAAAATAAGTGATAGCTACAAAGATTATGCTTGGGATTGCAATAAGCAGGTAAAACCCGGCTGGTATCATAATATTTTTTTCCTTTCAGCATACGCTTAATTAAATTTAATACTCTAATATATTTTCCAATATGTTTATATGATATCAAAATATTTAGTAACAGACAATGATTAGGTTATGTTTCATGAGCTTTCACAGAATTTTTGAATTCCATAGGGGTCTGGCCGGTATGCTTTTTAAAGAGCTTAGTAAAATACGGAACATCAGAATATCCTACCTTTTCTGCAATTTCGTATATCTTAAATTGTGGTGAAGAAAGCATCTTTTTTGACTCTTCGATTCTGATTTCATTGAGTATATCAGTAAAGTTGCTCCCGGTTTCCTTTTTCAAAAGTTTGCTTAAATGCCAGGTACTGATGTATAACTGGTCAGAAACGTATTTCAAATCAAGTTCCTTGTTATAATTTGTTTTCAATATCTCAATTGCTTTAGCCACCAAATATCTTGAATTAGCTGGCAGCTCTGTGCTTTCAGCCTGATTTTCCGGCTTTTCCTTTATAGTCTGTGTTATCCCGTAAAATTCCTTTAACTTAGCTCTGAGCGCTAATAGTTCATTTTGGTTTATAGCCTGCTTTTTTAATTCCGCCACTGCATCATCAATGGTTTGCAAAAGCTCATCTGTCTTTGTTGGTTTTAAAATAAGACGAAAGGCTCCCAGTTGTATAGCTTTTTGAGCATATTCGAATTCTCTGAAACCGGTTAATATGATAATAATACATTCGCAGTGGAGTTCCCTGATCTGGGAAACCATTTCTAAGCCGTTAAGACCGGGCATTCTCACATCTGTAAGGATTATATCCGGTTTAAGTGTAGTGATTAGTTTCACTCCCTCATCACCGTCTTCGGCCTCACCCACAATAGTACAATTATGTTCCTCCCAGTTAATAACAGAGCGCAGCCCTTCTCTGATAGTCTCCTCATCATCAATAATCATTACTTTATACATATTATGTCCTCCTAGTTATAGCTAAAGTAGTAATTACACTGGTATTTTTACTGTAATAGTAGTTCCTTGTCTATACTGGCTTTCTATTGACAAGCCATATTCATCACCATAAAGCAGCTGAATTCGTCTATGTACATTTAGGACGCCTATTTTTGAATTATCCTCTAACATTTCTTCTGAATTGTTAGAGACGTCTATTTTCATTTTTTCGTTAAGCTTTTCAAGCGTTGAAGAGTCTATACCTAAACCATCATCATTAACAATTATATATAATATATTGTTTTCCTTATATACGGTCAACTCTATAGTTCCGTTGCCTTTCTTCATTTCAAGTCCATGGTAAACAGCATTTTCAATCAGAGGCTGTATAATAAGCTTTGGAATTCCACAGTTTAGAGTATCTTCAGATATATTCATAACAAAGTTGATTTTGGAACCAAATCTTTTGGAAATTATTAAATTGTAATTACATATATATTCTATTTCTTTTTTCAGTAGAATTGTATTTTCACCGCTTCTATTTAAGTTTGCATCAATAATAGATGAGAGGGCACCAACCATTTCGCTTATTTCATCTACGCCATGAAGCTTAGCCTTCCAGTTTATTGTTTCCAGAGTATTGTATAAAAAATGCGGGTTAATCTGAGCCTGTAAAGCCTTTATTTCCGAATCCTTTACTGCCAGCTGCACTTTGTAGACCTTGTTTATTAATGTGCTTATCTGTTGAGACATATTATTAAATGTCCGGATAACATACCCTATCTCGTCGGATCGTTTTAAATCAATGGTAACACCAATTGTCCCTTTTTCAATTTGAAGCATTTTTTTGATTAAAATATTTAGTGGGCGAATTAAATCAATATATAAGTAATTAATGATAATGATTATAACGGGTAAACCTAACAAACATAGAATTATTACTATGTTTGCTTCACTTCTTACGTCTTTTAAAAGTATGCTTGATGAAATTTTGATTACTATTTTCCAGCCGGAAGGCTGGATAACTTTACAAATATAATATATAGTATCTTTTCCAGTATTAACTTCAGTAATTTCCTGATTATTTAATGGCAGGATATCCAGATCAGGTATTTGACTATCGGTACTATATCTGTAGAGCTCAACATTATTATCGCTAGTGACGCTCAAGTCATGTTTTAAAGGTTGTTCAAAGTTCCTAAATGTCTTAAAAAGCTCTGCCTGATCTATTTTAAAAACAATAAGCGCAATTTCATTACCAACGGAATCAGGAGAGTATACAAGCTTGGTCAGATAAATATCATTAGTATTATTATCATTTTTTTCAACCACCCAAACAGGCGAACCTTTGCCGGACTTTGCCATGTCATACAGGTTGGTTTTTATGAAGGAAGCGGGGGTATAATATGTGTTAGTTCGGCTTGATTGGTAAAGCTTTTCACTTGAAGTGAAATAAACTGATAATTCCGTAAACTCATATTTTGAGTAAAGATTGGCTTTTAAATACTTGCTGAAGTTTAGCTCCCACTGCAGATCATTCTGGTTTAGCTCAATAAAATTATTGGCTTCATAAATGGTATTATCATATAAAATCTGAAATGAAAAGGATCTCAATGCCTCGAGCCTATCAGAAAAAATTATAGACAATTCATCAATAATTGCTTTTGAGTAATTAAAGGATTTTTCTTTTAATGTATCTGAAACATTCTGGTAGCCGAAATATCCTATAATGAGTATAGGATAGCACAGAAAAATTAAAGAGATTATTATCAGCTTGGATTTAATAGTTATCTTATTGGTTACTTTCTTAATAGAATCGATAAGTAAATATTTAATCATAGGCCACCCCTTTACTCATTTTTATGATATTTTAATAATTAGACAATACTTTTAGAAACCCTTTAAAATTTATAACGATGCCAAAATAGAACAATTAATACCAAGATTGTCTCATTCAAATAAAAACACAAAGCCAATATAATTTAAGTATGATACCGGTCGGGTATCAACAAAACAAACTTAGAGGAGGATTTATAAATGAAGAGAAGTTTTAGAACAGTAGCTGCTGTATTGGCTGCAACAATGACAGTTTCATTGTTAGCTGCTTGTGGTAAATCCAAGGAAGCAGTTTCAACTTCAACATCAACTCCAACAACTTCAACACAGACTACAGCAAGTGAAACAACAAAACCGGCAGAAAAAGTAAAATTCAGAGCATCAACATTTTTTACCGGCGGCGATACCTGGACCGCTCCGTGGCAAGCTGCAATAAAAGACTACATGGCAGCAAATCCGAATGTTGAAATAATTGATGACTCAACACCGGCAGCATCGGACGCATTTAAGACAAAAATTAATACAGACTTTGCATCAGGAAATGAACCTGCAGTAGCATATGCTTTTACCGGTGAAATAGGCAAACCTATGGTAGACTCCGGAAAACTAATAACCTGGGAAGATGAACTTGCGAAGGACTCAGAGTGGAGCAAAAATATCGGAACCGGTGCATTGGATTACGTGAAATATAATGGCAAGCAATATGTGATCCCATATATTGGTTTCTATGAAGGAATGTTTTACAATAAAGACCTTTTTGAAGCAAACAATATAAAGGTTCCAACAAATTGGGATGAATTACTGGCAGCAGTAGATGCATTTAATAAACTGAACATAGTACCGATAGCATGCTCATTTGCGGAAGAACCACATTATTTAATAGAAACCTTCCTTCTCTCAATGGGTGGAAAAGAAGGGCATGATAAGCCGTTTGACGCTTCCTGGGCACCTGCACTTGATAAAATAAAAGAATTGTATGAAAGAAAGGCATTTTCTAAAGACGCATTGACTATCAAACAAGTGGCATGCCAGCAGTTGATGAAGGATAAAAAGGCAGCGATGTTTATTTCAGGTTCATGGTCAGGAGCACAGCTTGATGGAGAGAAAAGCTCTGTTATGCCAGCAAATTTATTGCCGGGCGGAAAAGCTGAACCAACATCTATTATTTCAGGCTTTGGAACCGGTTGGTACGTTACAGAAAAAGCCAATACAGCCTCAAATGGCGAAGTTGTTAAATTTGTTAAGTTTATGACTTCACCGGATAG
>CAYQCA010000098.1:0-13626 GCA_964415835.1 uncultured Clostridium sp.
GCAACCCGTGTGTTTGCTACTTCAACTATTGGAGCTGCTTCTTCATATCTGTATATTTTTTCTTCATTTGAATCAAATGAATCTACAAAGCTGATAAGAACACCCCTTGGATGCGAAGACATTTGGGTAGTCATTTCCTGTCCAGTTGTTTCACAAGTTACTTTTACGCCAGGGTATTTCCATACTTCTATATAGAATTCTACTACTTTTTCGCCTTTTGTATCTGATACGTTGATTGCTTTTATTTTACCGTTCAAATCGTAATATCTGAGTTTATCTCCTCTGCTATGTGTTATACGGTTTAAGTTTCTAGCGGAGGCTTCATGTGCCTTTGATGCGTAGCTTGTTTTTCTGATATCCAGGTTTTGCACCATCGTATCATAAGGATTTGTAATGGTTGCTGAATGTCCCCAGGTATGTTCAGCATATAACAGAAGGTTATCTTCAGCTTCTCTGGTTAATTCCTGTTTACTAACATGGCCTTGGTTATCCAATCTTTCGCATAAATGATACATTCTTTGCGCTTCTTTGTAATGTTTAACCGCATAAGGAGTACTTCCTACACCGTTTGCCCACCAGTCATTCAGGTCGCCTTTGTAAACCGGCGCACCATTAACCTGATTTTTAATTTTATCATAAAATTCCTGTATAGTTACCATTTCTAAACGTACTTCATCGCCGTAAGCTTCATTAAAGGCTGCAATAGTTCTTATAATATCTGTATTTGGGGGGGCATTGTCACTAAATACTCCTGATATGCAAGCGGGAATAAAGCTATAGGCATAGCCATTTTCTTCACAGGATTCTAAATACTTAACGATATTATCTTTAAGCGTTTCAAGAAGAGTTTTAGGTTTAGAATTTCCTCCAAAATAGTTTTCTGTCATAAAATTTATATTTTTATTATAAATTAAGCCCAGAGCATTACCCAGGTTATAATGTTCACCGCTAAATACCAACAGTCTTTTACCTTCTTTGTTTTCCCAATAGTAAGGCTTCTGATTCTGATAGAGCGGGTACATTCCATGGTGTGTGTGAATGTTTGTAAACAGGAACTCTATTCCGTTATCTAAAAGAACATCAAGTGATCCTAAAGATACACCATTAACATCTGCATTCATAGCTGTTTTAACATCAATTCCTTGTGTTTTAAAGTGTTCAACCATTTCCTTTGTTCGTTTATGGAGCACCTTTTTATCTACCAGATCATTAAAATTAAGATAGGTTGCTGACAATCCGATATTGTTTGATTTAATCATTGCGTATAAATCTTGCTTTTCTTGTTCTGTCGCTTCTTCCAGGAATCTTTCCACACAGTAGTATGTTTCACAGTTCCATTTAAAGTCTTTATCAATAGTCCCGGCTTTGTGACCTTCTTTTGTGGTATTTACTGCTGATTTGATATAGTCAATATGGTTGTAAATTATTTTTTCCTGTAAATCTGTATAGCCTATATCTGTATGTGAGTGATGTAGGATATACATGGTCCATTTTTTATTTAGCATAATTAAAATCCTCTCTGATTAAGTTTATTATTTGTTTTCTTAATAATATATTAATAATATCTGACTATCCTTATTCATCACCCCCAAACATCATAGCTACACCTTTTAATGTAGATGCAGATGTGTCATCTGAAACATACAAATTAATTCTTCGATCCCTACATTCCTTTAAAATCTCTTCACCAAAGAATACAAAGCTTTTAGAAATTTGTCCTCCAATAACGAAGGTGTCCGGTTTGAATTCATTAAAGAAGGATATCATTACCTCGCTAAGTCTTTTTCCAAACTCATTAAAAACTTTCTTAGCATCACAGTCACCTGATATCGCCAGGTCGTATAGTTGGCGTACTTCCTTAATATGTTTTATAGAATCGACATCTTCGCATATACTTAATATACCCCTGGCCGATATATAGTTATCCACAATTCCTTTTCTATAGGGAGTATGGTATATCCAACCATCCTTTGGAACGTTGGGTGCTTCTTTTACCAGGGTGCCTCTTACTAAAAACGAAGAACCTGCTCCTGTTCCAATACACAGGCAAATTGTTCTTTCAGAATCTTTAGCGTAACCCCTCAAGTATTCCCCCAGGGAAAATAAATCTCCGTCGTTGGCAAAGCTTATCTTAAAATCATTCACGAAGTGTTTCTGGAGTTCCGAATCATGTTCAACAGCTGTTTTTAACTCGTCTTTTAGCTTTATACCGTAGATATGCTCATATTTATTTAGACCTTTAATTAAGCTAATGCCTTTCTCATAATCAAAAGGGCCGGGGAAAGCCATTCCTATCCCGGTTAATTTACTCGGCAAGGGGTTATTCTCAACTAACTCATTAATGATAAATTTAAAATTGTTTATTATATTTTCCTTACTTTCATTGCTTTTGGAATCGTAATCCCTGATACTACCAAAAATATCTCCATTAGAAGATATAATAGCTGCTTTAATTTTTGTTCCACCTACATCCATCCCAATATAATATTTCAGATCAATCACCTCCATGATTGCCAAGGTATTATAAACACAATATGTATTTACATTTGTATTTTGAGTAAATTATAAACTTATTTGTTTTTAATGTAAATATGTTTTCTAAATAAAACTTGAAATATGTAATTACATAATGTATCATAAACTCATAATATGTAATTACATTAGGAGGGGTAGATTTGATTAATAAATATAATAACTATGATAAATCTCCGGAAGTAAATATTAAAGGCTATGACTATTCTTCCTGGGAAGGCTATGAAAACATACTAAAAGAAATAAAAAAATCTCTTGAAACTATTAAGAAAGAAAAAGTGATATTAGTATTGGATTTTTATCCGGGAGTCAGAGAAGAGGAGATTTTGCAAGCTTTTGCTAAACTTAATCCTTCTTTAGTTATTAAAGCAGAAGATTGTACTTATAATGAAGATACGATAAATTCCATGATAAAGGACTATTTAACAGACGACAGAGTCTTTGGAGTTCTTACAACCCAAAAGCTTCAGGACTTCTTTGTACAGGAAAAAATAGAAGAAGCAAAAAAGACTATAGACAACGTGCAGGATGGATTGGTTTTAGTTTACGGAGTAGGGGCCTCTCTTATAACTAAAGGAGAGATGCTTTTATACTTTGACTTAGCCAGATGGGAAATTCAGCTTAGATTCAGAAGCGGCCTGGGGAATTGGAAAGCGAATAATTATGATGATCCTATCCTTTCAAAATACAAGAGAGGATATTTTGTGGAGTGGAGGCTTGCTGACAGGCATAAAAAAGCAATATTTTCTCAAATAAATTATTTTGTAGATACAAACCAAAAAGATAATCCGAAGATGGTAACGGGGGAAGCTATACGGGATGGCCTCAGACAAGTAGCAGAGCAGCCCTTCAGAGTTGTTCCTTACTTTGACCCGGGAGTATGGGGCGGCCAATGGATGAAGGAGGTTTGTGGGTTGGACAAAGACGCGCAAAACTTTGCCTGGAGTTTTGACGGCGTTCCTGAAGAGAACAGTCTTTATCTTAAATATGGAGAGGTAAAATTGGAGATTCCTTCTATTAATGCAGTATTTTTTCAACCAAATAGGCTTTTAGGTGAAAAGGTCCATGGCAGATTTGGAGCAGAATTCCCTATAAGATTTGACTTTCTGGACACAATGGGAGGAGGAAATCTTTCCCTTCAAGTACATCCTCTTACAGAATACATTCAGGAAACGTTCGGAATGCACTATACTCAAGATGAAAGCTACTATATGCTGGATTGCGAAGACGATGCCTGTGTATATCTAGGAGTAAAAGAAGGAATAAATAAAGACGAGATGATAGAGGACCTAAAGAGAGCAGAAAAAGGAGAAATTTCTTTTCCTGACGATAAATATATAAATAAATTTCCTGCAAAAAAACATGACCATTTTTTAATTCCCGCCGGGACAATACACTGTTCAGGTAAAAACTCAATGGTGCTGGAGATAAGTTCTACACCTTATATTTTTACCTTCAAGCTTTGGGACTGGGACAGACTTGGCATGGATGGCCTTCCAAGACCAATTCATTTACAGCATGGAGAAAAAGTCATCCAGTGGGACAGAGATACAAAGTGGATAAAAGAAAATCTGATAGGGCAAGTAGAACTTTTATCAGATAAAGATGGCGTAAGAATTGAAAAAACCGGACTTCACGAAAGAGAATTTATAGAAACGATACGCCACTGGTTTTCAAAGCCTGTGTTGCATAATACCAATGGAAGTGTTAATGTGCTGAATCTGGTAGAAGGAGCAGAAGCGATTATTGAAAGCCCTGCCGGGAAATTTGAGCCATTTATCGTACACTATGCAGAAACCTTTATAATTCCTGCATGTGTAGAAGAATATACTATAAGACCCTATGGAAAATTTGAGGGAAAGGAAATAGCTACAATAAAAGCTTACGTGAGGTAAGGTAATTATTTCGAGATTCTTATCAAATCTAGCATTATATGTTAAAATTAGAAATAACAAAGTATAAATATGACACTATAGGTCTTATATTTGGTTTGTAAATAAATAGGAGGCAGTTTATGAGAAAAATAAAGCTTGGTAAGTCAAACTTGGAAGTCCCAACAATCGCAGTTGGCTGTATGCGTATAAACAGACTCAGTAAACATGATTCGGAGCACTTTATTCAAACTGCATTGGAAGAGGGTGCAAACTTTTTTGATCATGCTGACATTTATGGAGGTGGGGAATGTGAAAAAATATTTTCAGAAGCTATTCACATGAATCCTAATACTCGTGAAAAGATTATTATCCAGTCAAAGTGTGGTATAAGAAAAGGTATGTTTGACTTTTCAAAGGAGCACATTATAACAGCTGTAGAAGGAATTTTACAACGTCTAAAAACAGATTATCTGGATGTTTTACTTTTGCACCGGCCGGACGCATTGGTTGAACCTGAAGAAGTGGCTGGGGCTTTTGATTTACTTTTTAGTAGCGGAAAAGTAAGGAGTTTTGGTGTTTCAAACCAGAATCCAATGCAAATACAATTACTTCAAAAATTTATAAATCAGCCAATTGTTGCGAACCAACTGCAATTAAGTATTACAAATGCTACAATGATTTCTGAAGGAATTAATGTAAATATGCTGAATGATTCTGCTATTAACCGTGATGGAGGTATTTTAGATTTCTGCAGGCTAAATGATATTACGATTCAGCCGTGGTCACCTTTTCAGTATGGATTTTTTGAGGGTGTTTTTTTGGGAAATGAAAAGTTTCCAGAGCTAAATACAAAGATAGATGAAATGGCCGCTAAATATAATTGCTCTAATACAACAATAGCGCTTGCCTGGATTTTAAGACACCCTGCTCAAATGCAACCGATTACAGGAACAATGAATGTTGATAGATTGAAAGATTGTATTAAAGCTGCTGATGTTTATCTTACACGCGAAGAATGGTATGATATTTATCGTTCTGCCGGTAATATACTGCCATAAAGAAATAATAGAGGTAACAGGTTTTGATATGCTACCCATTTAATCATCTGTTACCTCTATTTTTTTACTGAAGAGTTGTATCTTAAAGTAAGCTCATGCAAATCATGTGCTTCATGTGTAGCTAATTGCATATTGTCCTCCATCCGCGTATACATACGCTTCATATTTTTAATTAATTACAACACTTATAATTTTGTCTAAATAAGAATCTTTATTCAAAACGAAAATACCAGCTATTGCTGCCCCAACAGTGTTACAAATCATATCCAGATCAGTATCAACCAGACCATTTTGATTCTTCATTTGAAAAATTTGATCGCAAATGAACTCGCCAATCTCAAACATAGTTCCAATAAAACTTCCGATTAGTAATATAGAGATAAAAATAAATGTTTTTGATACACCTTTAAAATGTCCTTTTCCCAAAAATATAGAGAATATGAAAATAGAAAATGAAAAAGATCCAAATATATGCAATGCTTTATCAAAATAAGCAGAAGAATAATAAAGCCCTAAATAATCGCCCAGGAAACTATTGGACAAGAGGGTTATAATAACAGAGATTCTTATAAAATCAGTAATTAGAATCCCTTTTTTCTTCTCATATATTATAAAAATAATAAATAATACAAGTATAAAAGTTGTTCCAATAAAGTTAAAATATTTTTTCTTTTCTATTAGAATTACAAGTAATAATAATTGTAATGATATTGATATTATATTTATTATATTGGTTTTAGGCTTAATATGCATCGTTATCTCCAGGGACCATTTTATTTGAATACCTTTATAATTTCTCTATAATTATAAAATATACAAAATATTACATTATATAGGTATGCTGGACAAATTACCATAATATGTTGTATTATCATTATAAGCAATAATTACTTTAAAATTTTATATGGTATAATGTACTTGTATAAAAACGAGAGGGGAATAGGTAATGGATTCAAGTGATATGAGGCTTGCAGTACTTATAGATGCTGAAAATGTACCACACAGCAACATAAAAGGGATAATGGAGGAAATAGCGAAATATGGTACGCCTACCATAAAGAGAATTTATGCTGATTGGACAAAGCCAACCGTATCAGGCTGGAAAAATGTTTTACTTGAAAATGCAATTACTCCTATCCAGCAGTATAGTTATACTTCAGGTAAAAATTCTTCCGATTCGGCTATGATAATAGATGCAATGGATATTTTATATTCCGAAAAAGTAGAAGGTTTCTGCATTATTTCAAGTGACAGTGATTTTACACGATTGGTTATAAGATTAAGGGAAGCGGGAATGAAGGTTTTTGGAATAGGAGAAAGAAAGACTCCGAGTCCATTTATTGCTGCTTGCGATAAATTCACATATATTGAGATTATTAGCGGAGCATTACCAAATAATAGGAGTTATGGTAATGAAGTTAAAAAGGAAGAGCTTGCAGAGAAAGAACAGAAAAATGGGACTATTGCTATTGGCCAAGATATAATCAACCTGATTTCTGTATCTATTAATGATGTTGATGATGAAAATGGTTGGGCCTTTTTAGGTGATGTTGGTAATCTGATAAATAAGAAGAAACCTGATTTTGATTCCAGAAATTTTGGGTTTAATAAATTAACGCATCTTATCAGAAGCTTAAAGGAATTTGAAATTGAAGAGAGAGATACAAATAATTTAAAAATAAAGCATATTTATGTGCGAAATAGAAAATAAAAATATATTTTGCTCTATGCCAAAAAAGAATTGTAATAAACAGCATGGTTGTCAAGTAAAAATACTTGACAACCATTTTAGTTTGTTTTACAATGATTTAGAAAGTGCTTAGATTAACAGAAATACTTTGCAAAATAGAGTGGAGTATTATGGATAAAGTATATGAAACATCGCTTCTGCTTGATTTTTATGGGCAGTTGCTTACAGATAGGCAGTATGAAATACTGGATTTACATTATAATAATGATTATACGTTGACTGAGATTGCAGAACAGCTGAATATCAGCCGTCAGGGTGTCTATGACAATGAGAAGCGCGGCAGAGCGATTTTGAATGAATATGAAAACAAGCTGGGTCTGCTGAATAAGTTTTCTATGCAGAAACAAAAAGCCGAACAAGTATTGAATACTCTTGACCGACTAAAATTTGAAGAACTCAGTCAGAATAACAAATCTATTATTGAATATGTAATTAAGGAAATTGGTGAATTGGTAAATAGCATATAGACGTATTATAGATTGGAGGTTTTGGGATGTCAGTTTTTGAGGGTTTGTCAGGAAAGCTCCAAGAGACAATGAAAAGAATCCGCGGCCAGGGCAGAGTATCTGAAAAAGATGTTAAAGATATGATGAGAGAAATAAAGCTTGCTTTGCTGGAGGCTGACGTTAATTTTAAAGTAGTAAAAGAATTTATTGGTAAAGTATCCGAAAGAGCTGTGGGGCAGGATGTTTTGGAAAGTCTTACTCCGGGACAGCAGGTAGTTAAGATAGTTCATGAAGAATTAATTAATTTGCTTGGTAAGGAACAAAGCAAGGTAACATTTGCATCGAAGCCGCCAACAATATTTATGCTGGTAGGTCTTCAGGGTGCCGGTAAGACAACTACAGCAGGAAAACTTGGCAGTCTTCTAAGAAAGCAAGGGAAATCACCGTTACTGGTAGCATGTGACGTCTATAGACCAGCGGCTATTAAACAGTTGCAGGTAGTAGGAGCACAGCTCAATATTCCTGTATTTACTCTGGAAAACAATAATAAACCTGTTGAGATTGCAAAAGCAGCTGTAGCTCATGCAAATAGAATGCAGAATGACTTAATTATACTGGATACTGCCGGACGTCTTCATATAAATGAAGAATTGATGGATGAGCTTTTGAACATAAAAAAAGAGGTTAAACCACATGAGATTCTTTTGGTTGTTGACTCAATGACAGGTCAGGATGCAGTTAATGTTTCAGAAAGCTTCAATGAGAAACTCGGAGTGGATGGGGTTATACTTACGAAGCTTGACGGTGATACCAGAGGTGGTGCGGCTCTCTCTGTTAAATCAGTTACAGGAAAACCTATAAAATTTGCCTGCATTGGTGAAAAACTGAGCGATATTGAACCGTTTTTCCCGGACAGAATGGCGTCGCGTATTCTTGGTATGGGCGATGTACTTAGTCTGATTGAAAAAGCCCAGGATGCATATGATGAAAAAAAGGCATTGGAGCTGGAAAAGAAAATGCGTACCATGCAGTTTACGCTGGAGGATTTTCTTGATCAGATGCAGCAAATGAAAAAAATGGGACCGTTACAGGATATACTTGGAATGCTCCCTGGTGTTGATGCAAAAGCATTGAAAGATGTTGATGTGGACGAAAAGAAGATGGGCCGTACAGAGGCTATTATTCAATCCATGACCAAAAAAGAAAGAAACGATCCTTCCATACTAAATGGAAGCCGCAGAAAGAGAATTGCTACTGGCAGTGGCACAACAGTACAGGAAGTAAATACACTATTAAAGCAATTCGAAGAAATGAAAAAAATGATGAAAATGATGAGTGACATGGGCAAGCGTGGCAAAAAAGGCGGTTTTGGTAAGTTTAAAATGCCGTTTTAGTAAGTAAATTAATTAAATTATTATAATATATTTGATTAAAATCCTTTAAAGGAGGTGAAAATAAATGGCAGTAAAGATACGTTTAAAGAGAATAGGTGCTAAAAAGAACCCGTTCTACAGAGTTGTTGTTGCTGATTCAAGATATCCTAGAGATGGTAGATTCATCGAGGAAATAGGTACTTACAATCCTGTTGTTGAACCAGCTCAAATCAATATTGATGCTGAAAAAGCTCAAAAATGGATAAAGAATGGTGCACAACCAACTGATACAGTTAAGTCACTTCTTAAGAAGCAAGGTATTGTTGAGTAATTTTTCTACAATAGGAAAATTTTCTCTTAACCGATGCGTTGTAAAACAAAGGGGCTATGTGGCCCTTAAGTTTTATTTTGAGCCGGAGCTATGTTAATATTTATTATGGCTCATGGAGGTTTAATATGAAGGAATTACTTGAAAATATTGCAAAATCTCTCGTTGATTATCCTGATGAGGTTTTTGTCAATGAAATTCAAAACGAAAAATCCATAATTCTTGAGCTTAGGGTTTCAAAGGATGATATGGGTAAAGTAATCGGTAAGCAAGGCAGGATTGCCAAAGCTATCAGAACTGTTGTCAAGGCTGCAGCAGTCAAAGACAACAGAAGAGTTGTTGTAGATATTATACAATAATGAAGAAGGGGCATATGCCCCTTTCTTTGGCGTATAGAAATTTATATGTTTTTGATGATACGCAAATCCTTGGTATATGCAGTTTATAAACAGCACACTAAAATTTGTAAATTTCTATACGCGGAGTTTGGAAAGGGGAATCCCCTTCCCGGTTTCAGGAGGGTGCTCAGAAACACGAAGTGTTTCGTCGAAGGGAACCTAGGGTTCCCTAGCGAACAAGATAATTTGCGTAGCATAGGCAGAATACTTGAGTGAGCAAATGAAAATAATTTGCGAAGCAAATTTCTTGATGTATAGGAATAGGTGACATAAATGCTTGAATATTTAACAATAGGACAATTGATAAATACCCACGGCGTTAAGGGTGAGCTTAAAGCTACGGCATTAACCGACAACCCAGATAGATTCAAGAAGCTTAAATGGGTTTATATACAAAAACAGAATGAGACGCTGGAAAAATACAAAATAGCTGGTGTGAAATTTTTCAAACACTTTGTAATTTTAAAGTTTGAAGGCATTGACAGTATTGAGGCTGCTGAAAAGCTAAAAGGACTTTATATGAAAGTTGACAGGGAAAATGCAGTCAAGCTGCCCAAAGACTCGTTCTTTATCACAGATATTATCGGACTTAATGTATATGACGAAAACAATACTCTCCTGGGAAAACTTACAGATGTTATTCAAACAGGTAGCAATGATGTTTACACTGTAAAAGATGATTCAGGTAAAGAAATACTTATACCGGCGCTAAGGAGTGTAGTTAAAGAAGTTTCAATCCAGGATGGAAGAATTTCAGTTATACTGCCGAAAGGACTGCTTGATTAATGAAATTTGATGTGCTTACATTGTTTCCTGAAACAATTAATGCAGTTATGAATGAAAGCATCATTGGCCGGGCTCAGGGAAATGGTTTAATAGAGGTTAATGCTATAAATATAAGGGACTATTCAAAGGATAAGCATAGAAAAGTTGATGATTATCCATATGGTGGAGGAAATGGGATGGTAATGATGTGCCAGCCTGTTTTTGACGCATATAATGCCATTACTGAAGGCTATGAGAAGAAACCAAAGGTCATATACATGAGCCCCCAGGGTAGAGTTCTGACTCAGAATATAGCCAGAGAACTTTCCCAGGAAGAACATTTAATTCTATTATGCGGGCATTATGAGGGTATTGATGAACGTATTATTGAAGAGATAGTTGATGAGGAGATTTCTATAGGGGATTATGTCTTAACAGGTGGTGAGCTACCGGCAATGGTACTGATTGATTGTGTAAGCCGACTTATACCCGGTGTTTTATCAGGTGAAGAGTCCTATAGTGAAGAATCTCATTTTAACGGTCTGCTTGAATATCCTCAGTATACAAGGCCGGCAGATTATAACGGGAAACAGGTACCAGAAATTCTGCTTTCCGGACATCATGCAAACATAGAAAAATGGAGAGCCCAGCAGTCTCTGGAACGTACGAAAATGAAAAGGCTCGACCTGTATGAAGAATTTATAAAAAATAATAGATAATTTGTAAAATTTGCTTTACAGTTTACAAATTTTCATGTTATAATATCATGCGTGTGTAATACGGATGGTCCGCTACGTTTCTAAGAAATGCACGAACATCTAGGAGAGGAAGGAGGAAATTTAAAATGGATATATTGAAGTCAATTGAAAATGAACAGATAAGAACTGACCTTCCCAAGTTGGAAATTGGTGATTTTATTAAGGTTCATGCAAAGATCAAAGAAGGAAATAGGGAAAGAATACAGGTATTCGAAGGAACTGTTATTGCTTTAAAGGGTTCTGGATTAAAAGAAACCTTTACAGTAAGAAGAGTGTCTTACGGTGTTGGTGTTGAAAGAATATTCCCTGTTAACTCACCTAGAATCGATCACATCGAAGTTGTTAGAAAAGGTGTTGTTAGAAGAGCTAAACTATACTATCTGCGTGATAGAGTTGGTAAGGCTGCAAAAGTTAAGGAAAGACTTGACAAGAAATAAGTATGAGAAGCGCTATAAAACGCAGAGGTAATAGATATTAATTGCCTCGGTATAACAGCGAAGCAAAGAAACCTAGAAGCCTTCAGGCTATCTAGGTTTTTGTTTTAATATGAGGTGTCAAAGAGATTTTTATGCAATATCATTGTAATTTGTAAAATTCCGAGTTTTTATATATAATAATATAGTTCGGTAAATTTGCAGGAATAGCTTGCATTACATAATAATGTTAACGAGGTGATTTACTTATGGAAAACCCAAATATTGAAGGAATGGAAAATCAAAATTTAGATGATAAAAATTCCGAAAAACAGAATAATATAATTCCAGAAGAAAAGAAGAAGAAAAATTCAGTAGGACGAGAAATATTCGAATGGTTTTTAGTTATAGTTGCTGCTCTTTTAATTTCAATGCTGATAAAGGCATTTATATTCTCAACATATAAAGTTAACATGGTTTCTATGGAAAACACTTTATTTGAAGGGCATAATGTAGTTGTATATAAAACCGGGTATTTTTTCAAAGATCCAAAACATGGCGACATAATTGTTTTTATGCATGAAGAAGGTCAATTCAAAGGCATTTTTAAGTATTTACCAATAAGGAATCCTGGAGAAGTTGACTATATTAAAAGAGTTATCGGTTTACCAGGTGATGAAATAGACATCCGTGAAGGGTATGTTTATCGCAAGGCTAAGGGAGAAACAGAATTTACAAAGTTAGATGAGACATACACAAAAGGGCTAACCGACTCTCACGGTATGCAGCTTCCTTTTACGGTTCCAGAGGATAAATTGTTTGTTATGGGTGATAATAGAGAGCAAAGTCTTGATTCAAGACAAATTGGCCCTATAGACATTGATTCGGTTATAGGAAAAGCTGTTTTAAGAATTTGGCCATTCTCAGAGTTTGGCGGTTTATAACGATAGTAATTATTTGATGAATTTAGAGGAGAAATATATATTTTATGAATATTCAATGGTTTCCGGGCCATATGGCAAAGACAAGAAGGCTGATAACGGAGAATTTGAAGCTTGTTGACGTTATTATAGAACTTCTTGATGCAAGAATACCATTTAGCAGCAGAAATCCAGAAATTAATTCTTTAATTAACAATAAACCGAGATTGGTGGCATTTAATAAATCAGATCTGGCTGATGAGGAAATATCAAAGCAATGGGTCCAATGGTATGCTGATCAAGGTATCAATTGTATTTTAATAAATTCAATAACTGGTAAAGGTTTAAACGAGGTAAAATCAAGAGCAAGAGAACTTATGTCTGAAAAGATTGAACGGGATAAAGCCAAGGGCAAACTTTTTACCCCGGTTAGAACAATGGTAGTGGGTATACCTAATGTAGGAAAGTCATCTTTTATTAATAAAATAGTTGGCAAGGCAACTGCAGTTACCGGTGACAGACCTGGTGTAACCAGAGGAAAGCAATGGATAAGAATAAATTCTGAAATGGAACTTCTAGATACACCGGGTATATTATGGCCAAAATTTGAAGATCATGAAGTTGGAATGAATCTTGCGTTTACAGGCGCCATAAAAGATGACATAATGGACATCAGTGAGGTTTCTATGGAATTACTCCACAGACTGTCAATAACTTATCCTAAAGAGCTTTGCACCAGATTTAAATTGGATCAGGATGAATTAAAGGATATGGAACCACTGGAGCTTTTAGAGACAGTAGGACGCAAACGAGGCTGTATTATTTCCAAAGGTCAGATTGACTATATGAGAATATCTGCAATCATTCTGGATGAATTCAGAGGCGGAAAAATCGGGCGGATAACACTTGAAAAACCAAATGACAGAAATTAGTATATTGTGGAAATATTTTTAATTTAACTTGCTTTTATAAGTTAAATATGATATGCTTAACAAGCTGATTATCATATAT
>CAYQCA010000099.1:0-13532 GCA_964415835.1 uncultured Clostridium sp.
ATATTTCATTTATACCTTCTTTTTGAGATTCATCGAAAATAAGCTGCATTCCGAAGTGAAGATGCGGTGTAGTAATATTATTGACATTTTCACGGGTGCTGTATCCTGTCATTCCTAGATAGCCAATAACATCACCTGCTTTAACAATTTTCCCCTCATATAGATCTGAATGAAAGGGTCTGTCTTTGCGCAAATGGGCATAGTAATAATATCGTTTCTGATCGAAGCTCCTGATTCCTATTCTCCAGCCACCATACATATTCCAGCCCATTACCTCAACATATCCCGATTCTACAGCCATAATAGGTGTTCCAATTGAACCCATAAGGTCATTTCCGAGATGCTTTCTGGCATATCCATATGTACGCCCGGTTCCAAAATCGTCATAGTGACTGAAACTGTATCCTCTTGCAATAGGAGAGAATACCTTTAATCCATATTTTTTCTCCCATACCTTGTTTTCTGAGTTGCTTGGATCCTTTACCTGAATATCGTATTCTCCTACAAAGTTGCCAAGAATAGCATTATAGGCTTCAAAGTAGTAGCTGTAATATTTCATTTTCGAAGTGAGCTGCTCCAATGTTTCGCCTTTGTTAAGTTTTGCTACGAGTTGATCCATATCCTTTGATTTATATTTTTTAAAATCACCGCCATATTTTGTAGCCAGATAGGCTAAAAGTTCAACCCAGTTTAAATGCACCGGCTTTTTATATGACTTTACATCATAGCTCAGAGCTCTCTCCATTGCTGAATAGGAGGCATTAAACTCAACCCACTTTATATATTTTTTATCACCTTCGGTTGAAATAGCATGAATTGCATCATCCTGGTACAGATAAATCGATGTAGCAGCAAACACTGAGATTACTAAAAGGAATGCAATTAATATTTTAAAGATGCCTTTATTGATTTTAATTACCTTAAACAAGACGGATATCACCTCTTAAACATTTCACTATATTAAATCTATGCAATAGGGTTCAAACATATCCTAATAAATAATAAACAAATAATAATTTGCTAAATTCAACAAATTAATGATTTACTTTAATAAAGTTATAAAGTAAAATACTTATTGTATGAAATATTAAATAGCGCAGGTGCGCAAATGTGGAGGGGTAGTTAAAATGAAAAAGAGTATATTAATTAAGGTATTGGCATGTGTGCTGGTTGCTGCATTTGCATTTGCAGGCTGCGGAAGCACAAATGGTGCAGACAAGTCATGGGATAAAGTAAAAGATAAAGGTGAGTTTGTTTTAGGTTTGGATGAAAGCTTTCCGCCTATGGGTTACAGGGATGAAAATAACAATATTATCGGATATGACATAGACCTTGCAACTGAAGTTGCTAAGCGTTTAGGTGTTGAATTAAAGCTTCAACCGATCAACTGGGATACAAAGGAACAGGAACTTAACACAGGCAACATTGACTGTATATGGAATGGATTCACAATCACAGATGAAAGAAAAGAGAACGTGCTTTTCTCAGACCCATATATGAATAATCAGCAGGTACTTGTAGTTTTGGCAGATTCAGGCTACAACGCTCAAGCTGATCTGGCAGGGAAAACTGTTGCATTGCAGGCAGGCTCAAGCGCTAAAAATGCTGTAGATAACAATACTGATTTTAAGAAATCTTTAAAGGAAGTTGTAGAGTTGAAAGATAATGCACTATGCTTGATGGACTTGCAATCAAAAAATGCTGATGCAGTAGTTATGGATGAAGTAGTAGCGAGATATAATATTCAAATCAAGGGTGAAAAGTATAGAGTTTTAGACGGAGGTCTTGGAGCTGAAGAATATGGTATTGGCTTCAGAAAAGAAGACAAACAATTAGTTGATAAAATTAATGAAACTCTAAAGGCTATGGCTAAAGACGGTACTATTGCAAAATTAGATAGCAAATGGTTTGGCAAGGATATTTCAACAATAAGCAAATAATTTCTTGAGCAAGTAATCAGTTAAATAGATTATTTAGTTGTTCCTATACATGAGGCTGATATCGATAATGGTATCAGCCTCATATTAGGAATGGGGATTTGAATAAATATGCAAAAATTAATTGCAAAACTAGATTAAATAATGCATTATATTACTTGTATGTATTTTGTTTGGGTGAGAGGGGATTGCCGGTGAAACTTATTCTTTTATTATTTGATGGTATGGTTGTAACTCTTGAGCTGTTTGTACTGACCTTGATATTTGCAATTCCACTTGGACTTATAATTTCATTCGGAAGAAGATCGAAAAATATAGTAATTAACGGAATCAGCGGTATTTATATTTCTATTATGAGAGGTACGCCTCTAATGCTGCAATTGGTTGCGGTTTACTTCGGACCATACTATATATTCGGGGGAAAGGTTGATAGATTTGCCGCTGCCGTTATTGCATTTTCATTAAATTATGCTGCATATTTCGCAGAAATATACAGGGGAGGCATAGAGTCTATACCAAAAGGACAATATGAGGCTGGAGAAGTACTAGGGTTTACAAGACCGCAGATATTTTTCAGGATTGTACTGCCGCAGGTTATAAAAAGAATACTACCTGCAATAAGCAATGAGGTTATAACGCTGGTCAAGGATACTGCACTGGTAACAGCAATAGGAGTCGCTGAAATGTTTAGGGCAGCTTCAAATGAAATGAGCAGAATCAGCTCTGTAGAGCCTTTATTTATTGCCGGCGTTTTTTATTATGTAATGAATTTGGTTGTTGCTCAGATGTTTAAACTGGCAGAGAAAAAGCTTAGCTATTACAAATAGCGATTATTGTATAAATTATTTTTGCACGTGGAGGACCCTTAAGCTATGGAAATGATAAAAGCGACGGAAATATGCAAAAGTTTTGATGGGAATGCGGTATTATCAGGCATTTCTTTTAACGTAAATAAAGGTGAAGTCGTTGCAATAATCGGCCCATCCGGTTCCGGGAAAAGCACACTTCTAAGATGCATAAATCTGCTTGAGAAAATAGATTCAGGCAATATCCTTATTGAAGGTGAAGCAATGGTTACGACAAATGCTTCTGGAAAGGCTGTATATGCCGATAAGAATAAATTAAGACAAATACGGTTAAAAGTTGGGCTTGTATTTCAGAATTTTAATCTCTTTCCCCACTTTAACGTTATAAGAAATATCACTGAAGCCCCCGTAAATGTAGCAGGTATAAGTAAAGAGGAGGCTCAAAAAACAGCCGGACAACTTTTGGTAAAGATGGGGCTTGAAGATAAGGCCAATGCTTACCCATATCAATTATCCGGTGGTCAAAGCCAGAGAGTTGCTATTGCCAGGGCCCTTGCTTTAAATCCTGATGTTCTTTTTTTTGATGAGCCAACCTCTGCATTAGATCCCGAATTAACCATAGAGGTTATGAAGGTAATAAGAAAACTTGCAGAAGAACATATGACTATGGTTGTAGTAACTCATGAAATGAGTTTTGCCAGAGAAGTAGCAGACAGGGTCATTTTTATGGATAATGGCTTAATTGTGGAAGAGGGAACTCCCGAAGAGTTATTCAACAATCCATCAAATGAAAGAACAAAGTTATTTATAAGAGGTTTTAATAAATAAACTTTTTGTTGGGGGTGAAATACGTATGATTGAAAGTCAGCCAATCATTCTGTTAAAGGACATTAAGAAGAGCTTTGACAATACAGAGGTTCTGAATAATATAAATTTATATATTCTTAAAAATGAGTTTGTTACGCTGCTTGGGCCAAGCGGTTGTGGAAAGACCACAACATTAAGAATTATAGGTGGTTTTGAGCTGCCGGACAGCGGCGATGTTTTCTTTGAAGGAGAGCGTATAAATGAACTTCCGCCATATCAGAGGAAGGTCAATACTGTTTTTCAGAAATATGCGCTTTTCCCTCATATGAATGTATATGATAATATAGCTTTTGGCTTAAAAATAAAAAAGATGGACAAGCAGACTATAAGCAAAAAGGTTGATGAAATGCTCGAACTTGTTAATCTGAAGGGCTTTCAAAAAAGATCCGTGGATTCTCTCTCCGGAGGACAACAGCAGAGGGTTGCAATAGCAAGAGCATTGGTAAACCAACCGGAAGTACTGCTTTTGGACGAGCCCTTGGGAGCCTTGGACCTAAAGCTAAGAAAAGAAATGCAGGTAGAACTGAAAAACATACATAAGCGTACCGGGATAACTTTTATTTATGTAACACATGATCAGGAAGAAGCTCTGACTATGTCTGATACTATAGTTGTTATGAATGAAGGTAGAATCCAGCAGATTGGGACACCACAGAAGATTTATAACGAACCCAAGAATGCATTTGTGGCTGATTTTATCGGAGAGAGCAATATTATTAAAGGTAAGATGTTAAGAGATTATTCTGTTGAGTTTGCAGACCATGTTTTTGAGTGCTTGGATAAAGGCTTTGAAAAGGATGAGGAAATAGATGCGGTTGTAAGGCCGGAGGATATAAAACTGGTAAGTGCAGAAGAAGGAATGCTATCCGGGGTTGTTAAATCTGTCACCTTTAAGGGTGTACACTATGAAATGATGATTGAGAGCCAGGGGACAATCTGGACAGTACATAATACTCAGATGGCTGAAGTGGCTTCATCCGTGGGAATGACATTACATCCGAATGACATTCACATAATGAAAAGGAAGTGTTTATAATGAACAAGAAGTGGATATCTTATCCATACTTGATATGGATGATAATTTTTATAATTATTCCATCATTTTTAATCCTTTTCTATGCTTTTACGGTAAAGGATGACCAAGGGATAAGGTTTTCTCTGGAAAACTTTTATAGATTTTATAATCCGATCTTTATATCAGTCTTGTTTAAATCATTGGGGCTTGCATTGCTGAGTACTCTAGTATGCCTTATTATAGGATACCCTGTAGCACTGATTCTTGCCAGTAAGGAATATAGCAGGAAAACCACAATTTCTTTGCTTTTTATTATTCCTATGTGGATGAATTTCTTGCTGCGAACATATGCATGGCTGACTTTGCTGGAGAAAAATGGGATAATCAACTCAATACTTTCATTCTTTCATTTACCTACAATTAGTATCCTATATACAAACGGCGCTGTTGTTCTAGGTATGGTCTATAATTTTCTGCCTTTTATGATATTGCCAATTTATACTGTTTTAATGAAAATAGATACTAAATTAATTGAGGCTGCTCAGGACTTGGGAGGAAATGGGATAATTGTTTTCAGAAAAATAATAATGCCTTTGAGTATACCGGGCGTTATGTCAGGTATAACAATGGTATTTATGCCTGCGGTCACAACATTTGTAATATCCAAGCTGCTTGGAGGAGGCCAATATACACTGATAGGAAACTTAATTGAGAGGCAGTTCCTAACAGTATATGACTGGAACTTTGGTGCCGCTATTTCCATTGTTATGATGATTTTTATACTAATCAGTATAGGAATCATGTCTAAATTCGATGAAGATAAGGGAGGAGGAGCAGCGCTATGGTAAAAAGAATATTTATGAAATCTTATTTGGGTCTTGTACTGCTCTTTATGTATCTTCCAATAGTCGTTCTGATTGTATTTTCATTTAATAAATCAAAGTCCAGAGGAAATTGGACAGGCTTTACTTTTAAGTGGTACAAAGAGCTGTTCCACAATTCCCAGATAAGGGATGCATTGTATAATACCTTGGCAATAGCACTTTTATCCTCAATTATTGCAGTGGTAATAGGCACTGTCGCAGCTATCGGAATACATAATATGAAAAAGTTGAAAAAGAAAATAGTAATGAATTTAACATATTTACCTGTACTAAACCCAGACATCGTAACAGGTGTTTCGTTAATGATAATGTTTGTTTTTATCGGAACTTTTATTAATTTGAAGTTGGGCTTCTTTACAATGCTTCTGGCACATATAACGTTTAATATTCCCTACGTAATATTATCTGTTTTACCCAAACTCAGACAGATGAACAAGCACATGTATGAAGCTGCATTGGACCTGGGAGCGACCTCTTTCTATGCGCTAAGGAAAGTGATAATTCCAGAAATAAGGCCTGGAATTATATCAGGATTTTTAATGGCATTTACTCTGTCAATTGATGATTTTGTTATAAGCTATTTTACGACCGGTTCTGGTGTGTCAAACCTATCAATCACGATATATTCAATGGCACGAACAGGTGTAAAACCAACAATAAATGCCTTGTCAACGTTAATGTTCCTGAGTGTATTGCTGCTGTTGACAATTATAAATATCCGTTCCTCCAGGGAGGAAAAGAGGAAGAAATTAAAACAGTTTGACTAATATACAACCTATCAATTTTTAAAATTAATTCAAGGAGGAAATTTGAGTAAGATGAAAAAAGTATTATCCGGTTTATTAGTGATTTCAATTCTTTTATCGGTTTCTATTGCATTTACAGGATGCGGCGAGTCCTCAGGTGAAAAGGTAACCCTGAAGGTTTATAATTGGGGAGATTACATTGGTGAAGAGGTGGTACAGCAATTTGAGGATAAATACGATATAAAGGTTATTTACGATACGTTTGCTACAAATGAAGACATGTATGTTAAGCTGAAGGCAGGCGGAAGTGATTATGATGTTGCTATACCTTCTGATTATATGATTAAGCGTATGATAGATGAAAATATGCTTAATAAAATAGATTTTAACAACATTCCTAACTATAAATATATTGATGCAAAATTTAAGGATTTGGGATTTGATCCAAAGAACGAATATTCTGTGCCATATATGTGGGGTACCGTAGGGATTATATATAACAAGACAATGGTAAAAGATCCGGTGGATAGTTGGAATATACTATGGGATAGTAAATATGACAAGCAGATATTTATGCTTGACAGCCAGAGAGATTCCATAGGAATAACGCTCAAGAAGCTTGGATATTCACTGAATACAAAGAAACTGGAGGAGCTTGAAAAAGCGAAGGAAGAGTTAATCAAGCAAAAGGACATTGTTCAGGCCTATGTAGGAGATGAAGTAAAGGACAAAATGATTTTAGGGGAAGCAGCTATGGCTGTGGTTTGGTCCGGAGATGCCGTATATATGAAAAGAGAAAATACAGATTTGGAGTATGCAATACCGAAAGAAGGAAGTAACCTTTGGTTTGATTCCATGGTTATACCAAATACAGCCAAGCATCAAAAAGAAGCCGAAATGTTTATAAACTTCATGTGCGATACAGAAATTGCATTCCAGAATACAGACTATATTGGCTATTCAACACCGCAAACAGAAACTAAGAAAATGTTAGCTGAGGATTTACTCAATGATATTGCAGCTTATCCCTCAGATGAACAGATTAAGAATTGCGAGGTTTTTGAGGATTTGTCGGATTCAATTAAAGACTATGACAGAATTTGGACAGAAATAACAGCGAAGTAATTGGAGTAAAGAATAGAGGAAAAATGAAAAAGTCAAATCAATATATTGCCGGTATAAAAATAAAAAGAGGTAGAACAATTGCAAGTATTACTACACTGATTATATTGATAATTTTTACTTTTTCTTCTTTTGCCCTCCTTACTGGACGCATTAAATATAAAGCACCAAAGGCTTCAGCGGGATTTATGGATTTGACGGATTTTGATTTTAACAATACTCTGGCAAATATCTCCCATACAAGTTTTATTTATTATAAAGATGAATTATATACATCTTTGGATTTTAAGCTTGGCCGTGTAAATAAGGAGCCAATATCTCTGAATAATGTAGATGGGAGATTTGACCCGGGCAATTTTGGAACCTATCGAATAATATTGGATTTGCCACAAAATCAAACCTACGGATTGAGCTCCTACAGTGCAATGTATTCTCAGCGTTTGTTTATTAACGGCAAAGAATATACGGCATTTGGTTCTCCAGGTAAAACAGCAGAAACAACAATACCTGAAACCAAGCATTATACCTTCTTCTTTACACCTGAAAATGTCAAAACCGAAATTATTATTCAGTTTGCAAACTATGATCATTATGACTATGGAGGAATTGTTCCACTGTATTTGGGTATTCAAGACAAGATTATTGAAAGGGATGCCATAGCACAGCAACGAATTCATATTCTTGTAGGATGTATTGTTACAGCTTTTTTATTCTTTATTGGTTTGTTTTTTTTCTTTCACTGGCGCGGAGCATTCTTATGGTTTTCACTTGCTTGCCTTTCTATCGGAATTCGTATGCTTATTGTTCAAGAGAAGGTAATAATGCTTTTGTTTCCAGAATTGTCCTGGAATTTTTCTATAGGGCTTGAATACATATCATTAATACTACTTATGTTTGCATTTCTAATGTATATATATAGTATGTTTCAAGGGGCAATACACAGAATTGTTCTTTTAGGCTTCGGTACTATATGTTTACTTTTTACCACAGCTGTAGTGCTGACGCCCCCGATTTTTTATACAAGATTTATGTTGTGGTTTCAGATTTGTTCAGTTTTTTTCGGTATCTATATAGTTATAGCGCTTATATATAATATAGTCAGAAAACAAAACAACCGTCACATGGAGCATATTTTAATTTTGATCGGAGCATTTGTGTTTATTGTGTTGTCTATAATGGATATTCAGATACATCGTTCCAGCGGATATAGCTATGCACTTGGATTAGCCGAGGCGGGTATGATGGCTATGATTATCGTTAATATGATAGCGCTGACTGTTCAATTTTCAAGAAATGAAACAGAACTATACATTGCCCGGCAAAGCGAGCATGAGATGCAGGAGACTAACCAGTTGCTTGACCGGATGAGTCGGTTGAAGTCTGATTTTTTAGAGAATATTTCTCATGAAATGCGAACTCCACTCACTGTAATTGCCAGCTATGCAGGACTAACCTCAAGGCAGATCAGGCGTAACGCGATAGACAGTAAGTCACTTGAAAACCTTGATATAATAAAGAGAGAGGCTATCCGATTAGCAGAATTGGTTGAGCAGCTCAAGGAAGTTTCACTGGAAAAGGAACGTCAGAATTCTCTTGAGGATGTTTCCGCCATGTCTTTACTGCAGCAGGTTGTAGATTTCTGTAAGCCTATCTGCCGAAAAAATAAGAATGTGCTATCATTTCAGAATGATAATGAGGATACTTACTTACGAGTTAACCCAAATAAGATTTTCCAAACGCTAATAAACCTGATTATAAATGCGAATCGGCACACTAAGGAAGGCTCAATAGGCCTGTGTATAGAAAGTAATTACTCGGAAGAGAACTCTGATTTTGTTACGATCAAAGTATTTGATAATGGAGAGGGTATTGATCAAAAATTACTGCCCGAGCTGTTTAAACGGGGTGTAAGTGGGGTGGGAAGCTCAGGCCTGGGACTTTCCATCTGTAAGGAGATTATTGATGAACATGGCGGAAAAATATGGATCGAAAGTGAAAAAGGGAAGGGAACTATTATCAGATTGACTCTTCCACGAAAGAAAGGAAATGTCCAGCAATGAGAAAAGGAACAATATTGATTGTAGAGGATGACCATAATATCAGAAATGCTAATCGTCTAGCGCTGGAATTAGAAGGCTATCATGTTATTGAAGCGGAAACTTTATCTAAAGGCAGGAGGCTTGTAGAAGAGCTTTCACCTGATCTCATCATAATGGATATTCTACTGCCGGACGGTAACGGCTTGAGTTATAGTGAGGAACTAAGAGGAAGGAGTGGTATCCGGATTCTCTTTTTAAGTGCTCTTAATACCAAGGCTGATTTAATTGCAGGGCTTAGGGCAGGTGGCGACGATTACATAACTAAACCATACGATATTGATGAATTAATCCTGAGAGTGGAAGCACTTCTACGAAGGGGTAAACTTTTAGGACTGGAAGAATCGTTGCAGAGTATAGGAAAATTGGTATTAAACCATACTTCTCGACGAGCATTTCTTAATGGCGAGGATCTAATGCTCAAGCCTAAAGAATTTTCTATATTATTGATCCTTATAAATAATTATGAAACGACAATTTCTGCAGCAGAGCTATATGAAAAAGTATGGGGTATGGACATGGCTGGAGATGCGCGTACTGTAAAAGAGCATATATCCCGGATTAGAAGTAAATTAGGCAAAACCAGTGGAATTTCTATTGTATCTGAACGTGGTAGAGGATACCGCCTTGAATTTTTAAAAGAGTAATTATATAAATAGGTTGCTAAAAATTGACCAAATATTACCTAATTCGATATTTACATTAATTGTATTTTGGCTGTATTCTATAATCAGATAGTATTATGTTTACAAGAGCTAAGAGTATTAATAAATTAGGAGGTATTTGATTGCTAATGTTCAAGAAAAGTCAAAAGATCTTTAGCATTATAATGATTTTAGCGTTATGTCTCACAATATTTGGTGAGGGGGGCAGTGTAAAAAGTGTTTATGCCGCTGAACCAATTGTGCTTTGGAATGAGATTACAAATCGTACCCAGCTCGAAAATATCGCTTACAATTTATCCGGTAATTATCGGTTAATGGCAGATATTGATCTGGCTGGAGGGGATTGGATCCCTTTGGGAGCTGCTACAACTCCTTTTACCGGAAAGTTTGATGGTAACTCACGAGTTATCAGGAATCTTACAATAACAGATACCACAAAAACTAATCAAGGCTTATTCTCATTTGTTGGAAGTGGAGGAGAAATTGCTGGTCTTGGAATTGAAGGAGTAAACATCACAGCAGCAAATAATACCGGAATCCTGGCGGGCACAAACAACGGAATAATAAGCCGGTGTTATACGAAAGGTTCAGTAAGCGGATTTGAATATGTAGGAGGTCTTGTTGGGCAAAATTCAGGCACAATTCAAAATTCTTATACTCAGGCAACTGTCAGTAGCAAGAATTATTTAGGAGGACTTGCGGGAACTAATACAGGAACAGTACAGAATTCATACGCAGCTTCACCCTTGTACTCTTCTGTTTTTAACAATTATCTGGAGTTTAACGGGACTCCTGTCGGGAATTATTCAAGCCCAAATTCAGGTGGGTACATAGACATCGCACACAAGGATAATTATGTCCAAAATCAGTTTACGTTGGAAGCATGGTTTCAATGGGATGGAGTTGGGACTAACGATTGTAATTTTATTATCGGAAAGGGTTATGAGCAGTTTGAAATCCATACGGGTGGAGGCTCAGGAATCAATGGGCTGAGGTTTATTCCGATATGGAATAACAGTGGTGACTCATGGATAGATGTAAAGAATGTCATCCAACCTGGGTGGTTTCATGTAGCAGCAGTCTATGATTATGATAGTATTTTAAAAAAGGCATATGCTCGAGTCTATATTAATGGAGTAGCCCAGGAGTTGTGGCGCGGAACCACTCCGCTAGGTAAGACTGCTACACTTGACAGAGAATTCAATACCCTTGGATATAATAAGGTTAATGGTATTCTAGTACCTGAACAAAACAATATTAATATAGGCCGCAGAACGGATGGTTGGTTTTACTTTGATGGGAGAATTAGTGATGTAAGATTTTGGAATATAGCAAGGACAGGAGAAGATATAAAAAGAGACAAAGATAAAGTACTTACAGGAACAGAACCTGGACTAGTTGGCTATTGGAAACTTAACGAGGCATCCGGAGCTGCGATTGACAGTACTGCTAATCTGAACCACGGTACTCTTACAGGAGATGTTACTCGTATACAAGAAACAGCTGCTACATATAAAGGTGGTCTGATTGGTTACAACTCTGGCCTTGTTAACAGTTCTTTTTATGATAGTGAACTTGCCGGCCTTACAGATGATTCATCCGGAATACATAAGAGTACGGCAGAAATGAAGATCATGGAGACGTTCACAAATGCCGGGTGGGATTTCGCTACTATATGGGGTAAAGACACTTCGTATCCTTTTATAAAAGAACAAACCTATAATGTTACGTTTGAAAGTAATGGAGGGAGCACAGTAGATTCGCTTCAGGGTGAAAAATATCAGGAGCTTTTACCTTCACCCTCAGATCCTACAAGAACTAACTACAGCTTTAACGGTTGGTATAAAGATGCCGCATTAACAAGTCTCTGGAACTTTACTCTAGATACAATGCCAGCTAAGGACATCACTTTATATGCAAAATGGACAGGTGATTCATATACTGTAACCTACGATGCAGAAGGTGGCAGCGTGACACCTGGAAGCCAAACTAAGATGTATGGGTCTACATATGGTAAAGGTAGTGATGGTATATCAGCTGAAGTTATGCCAACTCCATACAGGACAGGTTATACTTTTTTAGGCTGGTATGATGGGGATAACGGTACAGGAAATCTTATATCGGATGCTTCAGCTATGTTAACTACAGGAAATCACACACTATACGCGAAGTGGATGGCTAATACAAACACTGCCTACAAGGTAGAGCATTATCAGCAAACTGTGGACGGAACAGGCTATACACTCGCCGAAACTAATAACCTGACAGGAACAACAGATGGAAGCGCAACAGCAGTAGCAAAGAGTTATACCGGCTTTACGGAGAACACAAGCCATACTGACAGAGTTACAACGGGAATTATTGCCGGGGACGGAAGTCTGGTGCTGAAGCTGTACTATGACAGGAAACCATATACAGTCACATTTAAAGATTGGGACGATACTGAATTAAAAACACAATCAGTACTTTACGGTGGCAATGTAACTGCACCATCAGATCCAGTCAGAACTGGATATACCTTTACCGGATGGTCTGGTGCGTTTAGCAATATCACTGAAAACCTGACCGTTACTGCGCTATATACGGCGAATACAAACACTGCCTACAAGGTAGCGCATTATAAGCAGACTGTGGACGGAACAGGCTATACACTGACTGACACTGATAGCCTGACAGGAACAACAGATGGAAGTGCAACAGCAGTAGCAAAGAGCTATACCGGTTTTATAGAAAAGACAAACCATCCGGACAGAGTTGCAACGGGTACAATTATCTGGGACGGAAGTCTGGTGCTAAAGCTGTATTATGACAGAATTCCTTATACAGTTACATTTAAGGACTGGAACGGAACAGAAATAAAAGCACAGTCAGTGCTTTACAGTGGCAATGCAGCAGCACCATCAGACCCAGTCAGAACAGGCTACACCTTTACAGGCTGGTTAGGTGTATTTAGCAATGTTACTGAGAACCTGACTATTACTGCACAATATACCTCAAATACTAACACTTCCTACAAAGTAGAGCATTACCAGCAGACTGTGGACGGAACAGGCTATATGCTGGCTGACACTGATAGCCTGACAGGAACAACAGATGGAAGCGCAACAGCAACAGCAAAGAGCTATACCGGTTTTATAGAAAACACAAACCATAATGGAAGAATAACTACAGGAACAATAGCAGGGGATGGAAGCCTGGTACTAAAGCTATACTATGACAGAATTCCTTATACAGTAATCTTCAAAGATTGGAATGTAACTGAATTAAAAACTCAGTCAGTACTTTACGGTGGCAATGCAGCAGCACCATCAGACCCAGTCAGAACAGGCTACACCTTTACAGGTTGGTCTGATGCATTTAACAATGTCAATGGAAACCTGACTGTTACTGCACA
>CAYQCA010000100.1:0-13392 GCA_964415835.1 uncultured Clostridium sp.
AGAAAATAGGTAGTAAAGCATATATGGATCCAACCATAATTAAATTCCATGGAATTAACCTGAAGGCGGATATCATTCCGCTCATTCCAATAGGTAATGTAAACTTGTCATCACTGTTCAGGTATATAATCGGTGTAATAAAATCATTCCAGGTCCATAGGAAGGTAAAAATGGACACGGTAGCCATTGCGGGTTTGCAAAGAGGAAGCGCAATGTTCCACCACGTTCTGAATTCCGAACATCCGTCAATCTTGGCAGCGTCGAATAAATCATCCGGCAGCGAAGAGAAAAACTGCTTAAGCAAAAATATCATGTAGGCTGAGCCAAAGAAAGAGGGTACAATCATGGGAAGAAAGGAATCGATCCACCCAACATTCCTAAACAGCAGATATTGTGGGATTATTAAAGCCGGATATGGCAGCATAAGCGTACTTAAAAGGATCATAAAGAGGAAATTTTTCTCTTTAGCCTTATACCTGGCGAAGCCGAAGGATACGAAGGATGAAGAAAACAAAGTTCCTACCAATACGCAGAGAGTCACAAAAATACTATTAAAATAGTATTTCCCGAAAGCAATTTTGCTAAAAATAATTTTAAAGTTTTCAAAATGGAACTCTTCGGGAATAATTGTTGGCGGAACTCTTCGAATTTCTATATTGCTTTTTAACGAAGTAGATATCATATAAAATATAGGCAGTAGCATAATAATGGTAACCAAGAGCAGAATAAAAACAGAGATATACTTGCTTATGTTTGAGCTTTTAGCGGGTTTCTTAACTGCTATGACTGGTGATGATGCCTTTTCCGTAATATTCATTAATCCTTACCCCCTTCATAATAAACATATTTATCAGAAGCTTTGATAATAAAATATGTAAGTATCATTACTGTAATTAATAAAAGCCAGGCTAGAGCAGATGCATAGCCGATTTTATAGTTTTTGAATGCATTGGTATACAGATTGAAAACATAGAAGTAGGTAGCATAATGCGGACCGCCGTTTCTGGTCATTACAACTGCCTGGGTGAAGGTTTGAAATGAATCAATGATGCCTATAATGAACTGAAAAAGAATAATAGGAGAAATCATTGGTAAAGTAATTATTTTTAACTGCTGCCATTTGCCGGCTCCATCAAGCACTGCTGCTTCATGCAGAGAAGCAGGAACACCCTGGAGTGCTGCTAAAAACACTACCATTCCGCTTCCGGTAAGCCATAAGCTCATGAGTATTAATGCGGGTATCGCCCAATTTTCATCCATTAACCACATGGGACCATCTATACCTATCAATGACAGGAGGTAATTCAGCAAACCGAATTCGGAATTAAATATCCATAGCCATAGAAGAGACATAACAACACCGGACACCATGCTGGGGAGATATAAAGCAGTTCTGAAAAAGCCCATATAAGGAATTTTCTGATTTAAAAGCAGCGCCAGGGCAAGTGAAAGGATCAACTGAAGAGGTACACTTAAGAATGTATAATATAGAGTAACTTTTATCGATTTGAAAAACAGGTCGTCGTTCATTAAATCTTTGAAATTCTGAAGTCCGATAAATTTGGGAGGATTTACAATATTGTAATCTGTAAAGCTATAGAAGAATGAGGATATTATAGGATACAGAGTAAATATTATGAAGCCTACTATCCAAGGTGATAAGAATATGTACAAATTTAGCCTTTGCCGGTTTTTTTCTTTCAATCTCACTAGTATCAATCCTTTCTTGATGTGAATAACAGCGTTCACTAAATTTAATAAAAATGTAGCGCTTATATTATAGCATTATAATAACATGGCAATAAAAGAAAAGCAAGTAAAGATTGTAAAAAAATACAATTCTACAAAACTTACTAAAACCAAGGCTTACAAGAATTATACTCTGATAAAACTGATAAAAAGTTTTTTAATAATAAACAAAAAAGTTTAAGCGCTTATATTGCAAAGCGAAAAATGTTATGCTAAGATGGTGATAAGGAAACACAAAAAATAATACAGATAATTATTTTTTGCGTTTCATAAGAACTTGCAAAAGCTCGTTAGAAAGGAGAGTACGCATGGCAAGGTTAAAATTTGTCATTATCGGTGGAGGGAGCAGTTATACACCTGAATTAATAGAAGGCTTGATTGAGCGTCACAGTTATTTACAAGCTTCTGAAGTAGTTCTTGTCGACATTGAGGAAGGAAAAGAAAAACTACATATAATAAAAGAATTATCCGAACGGATGGTCAAAAGAAGCCGGCTCGATATCAAAATAACGGCTACCATAAACAGGCGGGAAGCTTTAACAGGTGCAGCATATGTAATAACACAGTTTCGTGTCGGTGGTTTGGATGCCCGATCACAAGATGAAAAAATTCCACTAAAATATCACACGGTAGGTCAAGAGACTACAGGGCCTGGTGGCTTTGCTAAAGCACTTCGCACTATTCCGGTAGTGTTGGCGATAGCTAGAGAAATGGAGGAATTATGTCCTGATGCATGGCTTATAAATTTTACAAACCCATCGGGAATTATTACAGAAGCAGTAAAAACTTATTCATCGATTAGATGTATAGGGCTATGCAATGTACCCATTAATATGGAAAGGCATCTTGCAGAAGAACTCAATGTTCCTGTTGATAAGGTTTATTGTGAATTTATTGGATTAAACCATTTAAGCTGGATAAAAAAAGTCTACGTAGACGGCGTAGATAAAACAGAAGATTTGTTTAGTCAGCCTATATTTAAAGAGAGCATTCTCAAAAACATTCCTTCAGTTAAAGGAAGCAAAGAACTCATAAATGTTCTGAAGCTTATTCCTTCACCTTATCTGGATTATTTTTATTTTGAGAAAGCAATGGTTTCAGAGGAATTGGAATCAATGAAGAATGGGTTGGGAACTAGGGCGGATAAAGTCAGAGAGGTCGAAAAGGAATTATTCAAAATATATGCAAATCCTGAGGTGGATGAAAAACCTGCTCAATTGTCCGAACGTGGAGGCTCACTTTATTCAGAAGCAGCATTATCGTTGATTGACAGTATTCATAACAATCGTGGACATATCCATGTTGTAAATGTAGCGAATATGGGTGCAATTAGTGATGTGCGCAGCGATTCCGTTATTGAAACTAATTGTATTGTAAATAAATCAGGTGCTCATCCCATCGCTTCAGGAGAATTGCCCGAGGTTATCCGCTCTCTTGTTATAAGTGTAAAAGAATATGAAAGATATACCGTCAAGGCAGCGGTTAAAGGAGATAGAGAGGCAGCCTTTAAAGCACTGCTTAACAATCCGCTGATACACGGTGCTGATACAGCGCAAGCATTACTGGAAGAAATTCTTGAAGCAAACAAAAAATATCTGCCGAACTTTTTCTTTAAGGGGGAATAATAAATATGAGGTATGTTGCGGGAATTGATGGCGGCGCTACTAAAACCAGGTGTCTTATCGGAGATTTAAATGGAAATATCCTGGGGGATTATACGCTTGGCGCCTCCAATCACCAGACTACAGGACAAGCACAGGCAAAAGCGATAATAAACGATGTATACTTTGGGGCGTTGAAGAACGCTAAAATAAATCCTGAAGAAATTGAATATGTGTTTCTCGGTCTGGCCGGAGCTGACCTGCCATCTGATTTTGAGCTTTTAAACAATTGGTGTAGTGAGATTTTTTTAAAAACTCAGTTTTATGTTGCCAATGATGTATGGATTGCGATGAGAAGCGGAATAAAAGGCACATGGGGAGCCGTATCCATTTGTGGAACAGGGTCTAATGCCGGAGCTTGTCATCCTGATGGAAGAAAGAATATTTTAAATTCCATAAGCTATGAACTGGGAAATTACGGCGGAGGTGGCCATATTACTGAAAAAGCGCTTCATTATGCTTTTAGAGCCTTTGAAAGAACTGGTAAGGAAACAGCGCTGGTTGAAGAACTTCCAAAAGTGTTGGGAGCTACAGATATGGCGGATTTATTGACAAGATTTTACCCTGTACGCCTTGTACAGGAAGAAAATCTTCAAAAGGTACCACCCCTGGTATTTAAGCTTGCCAATAACAGGGACTGGGTTTGCCAGAAGCTCCTTATTGATATGGGTCATGTTATTGGAGAAATGATATCCGGAGTTATTAAGGGACTGGGCATGGAAGATATGGAGGTACCAGTTGTCCTCGGTGGAAGTGTTTACAAGGGTGACAGCCCGCTTCTTATTGATGAACTGAACACCACCCTGCATATGGATGTACCAGGAGCGCATCTTATAATACCTACACTTCCGCCGGCTGCAGGTGCATTACTGTCGGCAATGGATTCAATGGGTATTGTGCCTGATGCGGCGGTATATCAAACATTGGAGAAGTATTTTAAATAGTGCCAGCGATAAAGAGACTGAAGTTCAAATAGTATTGCAATGCAAAGAATTTCGGTCTCTATCTGTTTTTATAACGAGGCAGTTAGATGGGCCCCCGCCCCACTTCTACAGAGTGGCGGGTACTGCTTTGGTTTTCAGGCAAATGCTGGCTTGCCTGGCTATGAGCATTATCTCCCGCCTCGTTGAAACGCGCAGAGGTAATAAAATTTTTCTACAGCCGAAAAATTTTATCTGAACCTATGCGTTATAATAAAATATGGCCAATTGTGTTCTGTCGCGCAGTTGCAGCTTATCCAGGAGGATACTTATGTAATTGCGCACTGTGCCCTCGCTTAGAAACATCACTTCGGATATTTCCTTATTATTTAGTCCTTCGGCAATGTGAGCCAGAAGATCAATCTCTTTATCTGTCAAATTATATTTTAATAAAGAAGACCTGCTATCTTCATGGATAAGATTTGGGAGTTTTGTTATTATTTCATCTCCAAAGACACTTTGCCCCATATGAACTGCTTTTAATGCAGGAACAATACATTCAAAGTTCTGCTTTAGAATATATCCCTTGGCGCCAATACGAAGTGCCTTCACAATATACTCATCGTCAGAGAATGTTGTTAAGAATAATATTCTGGCCCCCGAATAATGTTTTAAAAGGTATTCTGCTGCATCAAGCCCGGTCATTTCAGCCATTCTAATATCCATCAGCAGAATATCGGGCTGAAGCTGCTCATACAATTCAATCGCAGCTTTGCCGTTATTACCGGTGCCTATTACGGAAATATCCGCATCTGATTCTAATATGGTTTTTAGGGAAGAGCTTACTAACTTGTCATCATCGATTACCAGTACTTTCATTTTTACCCCCATTATCTGTTTCTATCCATTCCTTTTGGTATGGAAATAAATATTTTAAACCCGTTTTCTATATTTATATGAATATTACCGTTAAAGGTATTAACTCTTTTGGTGATATTTTCGAGGCCTATTCCGTTATCAGGATTATATCCTCTGACAATGCCGTTATCCTGTACAATAAGCTGATACAATGCCGGATGTTCATTTAATGCTATGCTTAATTCTGTTGCATTAGAGTGCTTTATAACATTTGATAAAGCCTCTTTAACTATAGCTATAAAACAGTATTTAAGCTTCTTGTCCATATTGCTGTTGATGTCATAATCCAAATGCACAGTGCAAAGCTTAAAATCAGACACAAGTCCTTTAATCTGTGAATGCAGGTCAATTGCCTCATCGTGAAGATTATGGACGCTGTTCCTTATACTATCCATAGCCTGGGAGAGTGTTTGTTTTATCGAGGACAGACTCTCCTTAAGGTCTTCATTTTTGTTTACTGCCATAATTGCACCCAGCTGCAACAAGCATCTTGAAAGCAGGTGACCTACGTTGTCGTGGATTTCCATTGCTATTCTATTACGCTCATTTAAAGTTGCTACATTAATTTCATAATCCTGCTTTTCTATTAAGTCAATGTTTTTCGTCTCTAGCAGAATGGCCAGCTCCTTGGAGGCGTCTCTGAACTTTGTAAACTCTGAATGCATTTTGCTTAAACCAGAGGTCCGATGCTTGAGAACATACGAAACTAATAAGAACATAATACCCATTACCTTTAACGTCGGTGAGCACTGATCAAAATGGATTACTACAGGTATAAATATTAACAGGGATAGAAATTGTTCCTTCGTAACAAAAAGATCATAACATATTAAGGGAAGAAACGCTAGAAACTCCGGCCACCTGATGCATATAAATATATAGGCGCCGAAAAATGCTAGTCTTACCTCTTTTTTGTCAAAGTAGCTATTGAGTGAGCTGATTGTTAAAGCAACGATAACAGGAGTGACCGTCACAGAATATCCTGCGTCGATCGCATACAGTGCTATGCAAGCTGTATAAATTATAAGCTTATCAATTAAATCAATCATAATTTTCTCCCGTGCATTAATATCTTTATTTTATCAAGCACTGAATATATTCACAATGGAATAATGACAATTGTCATATAAAGAGTTGATTTTGAACACTTATTTTTGGAGCAGAACTGCTTTACAATATAGATAAGATAGTAAAAAGTGGAGGTTGAAAATATGATTGTCAGTGTGAAAAATTTAGTAAAGAGATATGGAGATTTGGTGGCATTGGACCACTTATCATTTGAAGTGAAGCATGGTGAGATATTCGGACTGTTAGGGCCGAACGGTTCAGGAAAGACGACGGCTATAAACTGTATTCTCTCTCTTTTGGGTTATGATAAGGGTGAAATAAAGGTTTTTGACAAGCCGATGACGCCGGAGTCTTATGATATAAAACGGGATATTGGGATTATCATGCAGGATGTAGCAGTGTTTGATGAGCTGACAGTATATGAGAATATCGATTACTTTTGCGGTTTATATATTGCTGATAAGACTGCTAGAAAAAAACTGGTTGAAGAGGCAATAGACTTTGTAGGATTAAGTGACTATAGAAAATTTTATCCCAAAAAGTTGAGCGGAGGACTTCTCAGAAGGCTGAATATTGCATGCGGAATAGCACATAAACCCAAATTGATTATTATGGATGAGCCAACGGTAGCAGTTGACCCTCAAAGCCGGAATAATATACTGGCAGGAATTAAAAAGCTCAATGAAGAAGGGGCAACGGTTATATACACGTCCCATTACATGGAAGAGGTAGAACAGCTCTGCAGCCGTATCGTTATAATGGATAAAGGAAAGGTTATAGCGATGGGCACAAAAGAAGAACTAAAAGCAATGATTAAGCTTGGTGAGAAGATTACAGTCGAGATTTTCGGATTGAACGGGAATATCCTGGACGATATTAAACGACTCCCAAATATTAATGGTGTTGAATATAAAGAAAATAACCTGGCTCTAAAGTATAACAAGGGTAAAAATAATCTTACTACATTGCTGGACTACTTCAAAAACAATGAAATAACCTTTGGCAGAATTTATTCGGAATTACCTACACTTAACGATGTGTTCCTTGAAATAACAGGTAAAGAGCTTAGGGATTAGGAGGTAAAGGACATTATGTTTTATCATATTTTTAAGAACAGACTAAAATGTATTATCCGGGATAAGACTATGATTTTCTGGACACTGGCTTTTCCATTGATACTGGCAACCTTTTTCAACCTGGCTCTTTCCAATATTGACAGCCATGAGATGTTTAACAGTATCGATATCGCAGTGGTGAAAAATGAAGCATACCAAAAGGATGAGAACTTTAGAGACTTTTTGGAAAAAGCTTCACAAGGTGATAGTAAGCTGTTCAATATACAGCTCGGAACCGAAGAGGAAGCAGAAAAGCTTTTGGATAAGGGGAAAGTTGTCGGCTATATTTTGGTTGGTGATAAGATAACATTAAATGTAAAGAATTCAGGTATAAACCAGACTATAGTAAAGTCAGCTCTGGACCAATATATTCAAACTGCTAGCAGCATAACAAATATTGTTGCTCACAATCCTGAAGCATTGTCTAATGGCTTGATTGAAGATATAACCGACAGAAGATCATATACAAAGGATATTCAGTTGGGAAGACAGGATAAGCCTGATTCAGTTGTAACTTACTTTTATGCACTTATAGCTATGTCATGTCTGTATGGCGCGTTCTTTGGACTAAAAGAGATTACAGACAGCCAGGCAGATCTCTCAAAACGAGGTGCAAGACTCAATGTGGCTCCGGTCCATAAGCTGAAGGCTCTTATTGCCGGCTTGAGCGCAGCGTATTTAGTACTCTTGCTTGAAATTTTAATGCTTATGTCATACCTTGTATTTATACTTAAAGTGGATTTTGGGAATCAAATCGGGTACATTTTCTTAACATGCATTATTGGCTGTACGACGGGTCTGACCTTTGGAGCTGTGATAAGTGCACTGATAAGAAAACGTGAAGGAGTCAAGATTGCTATATTAATTGGAGGAACGATGACTATGTCTTTTCTGTCAGGAATGATGTATGGAGAGATGAAGTATATCATTGCCAAGAATGTTCCGGTTCTTTCATATATCAATCCTGTCGCATTAATAGCAGATGCACTTTATTCACTTTATTTCTTTGATTCACATACAAGATACTTTGTAAATATCGGCTTGTTGAGCGTATTTACAATAATATTTTCTTTGACAACTTATCTTATTACAAGGAGGCGGCAATATGCAAGTCTTTAAAACCTATTTCAAAATTATCAAAAAAATGCTGGGGCAGCTTTCTATGTATGTATTTATATTCCTCGGAATTGCGATTATGTTTTCATTTACATCGCCGGTAAAAGATATAGAAAACTTCACTCAAACCAAAACCCGGGTCGCATTTATAAATGAAGATGAAAATTCGGTACTAATAAATGGATTTAAGGAATATCTCGGAAAGTACTCAGACTATCTTGAGCCTGTACCAAATACTACGGAAGAATTACAAGATGCCTTGTTTTATAGGGACGTAGAGTATATTGCAAGAATACCGAAGGGGTTTACTACCGACATTATGGATGGCAAACCTGTTCAAATTGAAAAGACAGCTTTAGTGGATTCAACAAGTGGTATTTACACAGATATGCTCGTGGATAGATATTTCAATACGGCGAAGCTTTATTTGAAAAACTATAAAGATATTTCGCAAAGTGAGCTTGTTGACAGGATTGCAGGGGATTTAAAAGCCGAGACAGAGGTTCGGATGAAGAGGGAAGTAAAAAGTGTAATAAAAAATGATACACAATTCTTCTATAATTACCTTGCTTATATACTGATTTGTGTTATTCTGCTGGGAGTCAGCTCTATCATGATGATATTTAACAACAAGAATCTGAAGAGAAGGAACCATTGCTCACCTTTAAAGAATTCCTCTATGAATTTACAGCTTTTACTTGGTAATATTGTTTTTGCAACAGTATGCTGGGCTGTGATGGTAATATGCAGTTTTGTCTTGTATAAAGAGCAAATGTTCACAACCAATGCACTTTTCTTCTGTATCAATTCGTATGTACTGACATTAATGGTGTTGTGCCTGAGCTTTTTAGTAGGCTTGTTCGTAAAGGGTGGGAATTCGCAGTCTGCTATAGCAAATGTCCTTTCTCTGGGAATGTCCTTTATAAGCGGAGTATTTGTGCCGCAGGAGCTCCTCGGAAAAAGTGTGCTTGCAATAGCCCGGTTTACTCCTACCTACTGGTATGTCAGAGCAAATAATATTATATCCGGTTTGACAGATTTCAGTTTGGAAAATTTATTGCCTGTAATAAATAGTATGCTGATACAACTGGGCTTCGCAGTGGCAATTCTCTCGGTAGCACTGGTTGTGAGCAAGAGGAAGCAGCTAAGGGGAGATTGATAGAAACAGAATTGATTAATGGGGATGCCTTCTTATGAAAAGGGCGTCTCTTTTTTATAGATCTATTGACTGATGTGGTCAATTGTGATATTATTGACCAATAGGGTCAATACAAAGGAAGTGGTGAAATTGATTTCAAAATTTATGAATTTGGAACCTGAAAAGCGGGAGCGAATCCTTAATGCGGCTATTAATGAGTTTGCAAAAAAAGGCTTTAAAAACGCGTCAACAAATGAAATAGTTAAAACAGCCGGAATATCAAAGGGACTGCTTTTTCATTATTTCAAAAATAAGAAGCAGCTTTATCTCTTCTTATATGATTATTTAATGGAAATCATGAAAGAGGAATATTTCCAAAAATTATGGCTTGATGAGAAGGATTTTCTGAAAAAAATGCGGATGGCATCGCTCATAAAGCTTGAGCTCTTCCGGAAATACCCGCTTATTTTCAAATTTTTTCTAACGGCTTATACCGAAACTGATGATGAAGTAAGAAATGAGGTAGCCGATAGAAATCAGAAGCTAATGGAAGCCAATCTTCCGAGAATTTATGACAACGTCGATTTGTCAAATATAAGGGACGGGGTTGACCATCAAAAAGCAATTAATTTAATTGGCTGGGCTCTTGAAGGTTATGCAAACAGTAAAATCCATGAGTTCAAGACAATGGGTGAAAAGGAATTCTCTGATATGGTTACTGAATTGGCAACCTATCTAGAAATACTGAAGCAATGTTTTTTTAAAAGTTAAAATTGGGAGGAGGACCAACACTATGAATGTTATTGAAGTTCGCGAATTACACAAAAGTTTCGGCAAAGTACAGGCCCTGCGAGGTCTTAACCTCGAAGTACCACAAGGTGAGGTTTTAGGTTTTTTGGGTCCCAACGGTTCCGGTAAAACGACTACGATCCGTATCCTTCTCGGTCTGTTAAGATCTGACAAGGGCACAATTTCTCTGTTTGGAGGCGACCCATGGAAGGATGCAGTCGCGCTTCATAAGAAGCTTGTCTATGTTCCGGGTGATGTTGCTCTTTGGCCGAAGCTGACAGGCGGTGAGGTTATTGACGTTCTGAGCTCTTTGACGGGTGGTCTTGAATCTGAACGCAAAAAGAGGATGATTGAAAAGTTTGACCTTGACCCAACAAAGAAAGCCCGCACATATTCAAAAGGTAACCGCCAGAAGGTAGCTTTGGTTGCCGCGCTGGCTTCTCGTGCTGAGCTGCTTATTCTGGATGAGCCAACGTCGGGTCTTGATCCGCTTATGGAAGCTGCATTTACCGACTGCATCCAGGAAATCAAGAAAGAAGGACGCTCGGTTCTGCTGAGTTCACACATATTCTCAGAGGTGGAAAAACTTGCTGACACAATCACTATAATCAAGGAGGGCGTAACTGTCGAATCCGGCACACTCGCACAACTGCGCCATCTGACTCGCACTCACGTTTCGGTTATTTTGAAAAAAGATGCCTCTGCACTCCGTACATTTAGAGGAATTCATGATTTCTGTGCTGAAGGGCAGCATATTTCGTTCTCGCTCGACAATGAGGCTATGCCTGCTGTGCTCGAACAAATCGCGATACTTGATCCGATTGGCCTCACCGTCAATCCGCCGAGTCTGGAGGATTTGTTCTTAAGCCATTATAAGAGTGTGGATGGGACGGTGAGTGGTAAATGAGCAAATCCGTTTCAAATACCTCTGTAACACCGAAAAATACACTTGCAGGATACGGGAAATATCTCCGGTTTACTATAAAACACAATCTTGTGCGATATCTTGTCTGGATTGCGGTAGTCGTTTTCCTGATTGCATATGTTGGTGTATATTATAAATCAATGTTTGATACTCAAGCGAAACTTGATGAGTTCGCTGCTGTCGGTGCTACTGCCGGAATGGTCGCTATGATTGGTAAAATCAGTTGTATGGCCACTATTGGTGGCGCTGTGTGGACCAAAATCTGGATGTTCACGGCTTTGACGCTTGGCATCGGTATGGTGTTTCAGGTTACCAAAGGTGCAAGAGCCGATGAAGAGAACGGCCGTACCGAGTTATTCCGCTCCAGACCTTTCGGAATACACTCAACACTTGCATCGGTTGTCAGCGGAGCGCTCTTACTATGTCTGGTTATCGGTATTCTTACTGCTTTGGCCAGTATTGCACTTAAGCTGGATCCAGCAAGCGCTGGAATAACCGGTTCTATAATATTCGGCTTATCAGTAGCAGCGATCGGATGGCTTGGCGTGGGAATCGGCGCTTTAACCAATCAGTTATCGGCAAGTGCCAGCCTTGCAAATTCCTCCGGTTCAATCATTATTATGGTCTTCTACTGTATGCGTATGATTGGCGATATGGGAAGTAATGATACTCTTACTTGGCTATCTCCAATCGGTTGGGGCGAGAAAATGGAGCCTTGGGCATATAACAGAGGTTGGCTTATTATCCCCTTTATGATGCTCACTGCTGCTCTCATCGCAGCTGCCTTTGTTATCGAATCACGCAGGGATTACGGTTCCGGCGTGCTCAAGGATAAGAAGGGAAAATCCGAAGCTACACCGCTCATGCATCGTTCGTGGGGTCTTATCCTGCACATTTATAAAGGCAGTATTATCGGTTGGTCTATCGGTATTGTAATAGCCGGACTCATGTTCGGTTCGGTTGCAAATTCGATGCTCGATCTGTTTGCCGATACGGACGTCCCTATGCTCAAGGGCAGCGGTATTGAAGCTTTGATGGGCTTACTGCTTTGCTTTATCGGACTTGTCAGCGTGGTATTGCCGATGTTGATTATGACAGGACTACGTTCTGACGAGGCAAAAGGTCTCCTTGAAGCACAGCTTTCCGGAGGAATTTCGCGCAACAGAATGATTTTAGAGAGATTTATTGTAGGAACCGTTGTGACAGCTTTACTTCTGGTACTTGGCGGCGCTTCATTCGGTGTATCCTACGGGGCAGTTGCAAATGATATGTCACAGGTAGGGAAGCTGGCAATTGACGCATTGATTTATCTGCCCGGAATCATGGCGATCACGAGTGTAGTAGTTTTGCTCTTCGGCTTAATCCCGCGCGCCACTATTCCGGTAACCTGGTTTATCTACGGAATGATGTATTTTGCTGTTTTACTCAGTGACGCGCTGAAGGTCCCTCAATGGGTGTTAAATATTATGCCTTTTATCGGAACGCCAAGAATTCCTTATCAGGACTTTAATGCCTCCGTATTCGGATATCTTGCCGCTGCGGTTGTATTCGTTGTGATTGGTATGATTGGACTTCGTAATAGAGATGTGCCAATATAACGAGGTAAGGAAATTTTTCTACAACCGAAAAATTTCCTTATGAACCCAGGCGTTATAAGTTAATTTGACAAGGTCAGGTATAAAGGTTTTATATGGTAAGCAAAGGGAGCATTGTTGGCTGATATGCTCTCTTTTTTGTATTTATAGGGAATCAGATAGTTCTCATGGTAACAGTTATTGACGACAACAGAAGCAGTGTATATACTTATGTTAATCAAAAAGCAAATAAAGTTGTGTCCATTTTAAACAGAGGGGCTCAAAACTTATGAATAAGTTAAAATTATGGAATAGTTCAATCTTCAGCCGCTTAATAATTATGTTTCTTTTAATAAATATACCGTTATATATTTTTGGTATAAATCTTTATCAATGGGCTGCCAACACGGTAAAAGTTG